>NZ_JAVDVK010000001.1:631354-947032 GCF_031456835.1 Leifsonia shinshuensis | reverse complement strand
TTCCAGTCGCCGGACAGGACATCGGTTACGTAGCGGTCGTCCATCACCCGATGGAGGCTATGCGACCGGATGCGCCTGGTGCGGGAGGCACGCCCGCCTCAGTCGAACACGCGGACCAGCCGCCACGACCGCTCGACGGCGTCGTGCCGGACGTCGAACACGTGGGCCACGCCGTCTTCGCTCGTGCCCTGGAACCGCCACCCGCCGATCTCCCGGGGCAGGCTCCCGATCGTGTAGCGATGCTCGCCGAACGGTCGCCACCAGGCGCACACCTCCGCCCAGACCGTGGGCGTGTCCGACACGCGGTACCGGGTGGACCGCCACACCAGGCGCGTGGGGACGCCCTCGTCGGTCGTCCAGACGGCGACCGCCTCGTCGATCTCGGTCATACTGCTCACCTCGCCACTCGAACAAATGTTCGAGAACGAGTGTAACGTCCACCCGCCGACAGCGCACCCCCGCGTGCCCGCTCATCCGGCTCGCCGCCGTCTGAGCAGCAGGCAGGAGCCGAGCACTCCCGCGGCGCCCAGCGTGCCGCCTCCCGCGACGGTCAGCGTGTCCGTTCCCAGGCCGCCGGTGAAGGGGAGGGCGGGGACCGGGAGCTGCGTGTTCGCGATGTCCGGAAGCGCGACCGCGGAGTCCGTCCTCGACACCACGACCGGGATCGGACGCAGATCCCGGAGGAAGCCCTCCGGCGCACGCGTCTCCACCAGCTGGTACGTGCCCGGTCCCAGCCCCGTCACGCGGAACAGGCCGGCGACGGGGTCCCTGTCCGCTCCCGGGCAGTCGCCGTCCGCCGCGGTCACGCAGTCGGCGACGGCCGTCGCGGGCCCGGTGGCCCGCCCGGACCCGTCGACGGGCGTCAGGGTCCACTCCGATCCCGCGAGGACGTTCTTCGCCGCGGTCGCGTCGGTCTTGCGCCAGGTGGCATCGACGACCTCCACCGTCACGGTCGCGGTGCACGCCGGATCGTTCGAGCCGGCCGGGCAGTTCGAGCCCGGGGATGGGGACACGACTGCGTTGACGAGCTCGTGATCGCCGGGGTCTGGGCTCCGGACGATCACCGAGTACGTGATCGTCGCACTCCCGCCCGGGGGCAGAGAGCCTGTCCATCGCAGCGTGGGTGCCACGTAGGTCACCGTCCCCGTCGTCGCCCGCTGGTCGTCTGCCAGGGTCGCCTCCGCGAGCACATCGCTCAGGTCGTCGGTCACGACGGCCTCCGCGTAGGCCTGCGAACCCGTGTTCCGGATGAGGATCTCGTACTCGACGCGGTCGCCGGGCCGCGCGTCCTTCACGGAGGACGTCTTGGTGAGGGCGAGCGAGCACCGGGCCGGGTCCTGGCTGACCTGGAAGACGGCCGCTCCGGTCGTGTTGCCGTTCGGGGCGTCCGACCCGGCGGCCGAGGTCGTCACGGCGCTCGCCGAGTTCGACAGCGTCGGCGGCGCGGCGTCGTCGCAGGTGCTCGCGGGCGCGGTGGTGGCGAAGCACATCTGCGGCGGATCCCCCCACCAGGCGACGACGATCTGGGCCCCGCGGACGTTGCCGATGTCGGTCACGCCGTTGAGGGTGACGCTCGCCGTGAGCTGCGTCACCGTCCGTGGGATGTCCGAGATCTCCCAGGCGAGCGCTCCGGCGTTGAGGGTCAGGGCGCGGTCGTGCCATCCCGGGATGACGGATCCGTTCTGATCCTTGAGCGTCACGGACCCGGTCCGGTACGCGGCCGTATCGAGGCCGGACAGGCTGAGCGCGTGCCAGAGATGGAACGACGCGGCTCCCGTGCCGCAGTAGAAGCTCTCGGGCTTCACCGTCACCGATGTCGTCGCCGGAGGGATGCACGCCCCACCGGTGACGGCGTCGAAGAAGGTGATCTGGCCGCCGTCACCGGTCGCGACGAGGCAGTCCGGGGTGAACGACGTCGCGGGACGCGTGGTGTAGTTCTTGCTGTTCGCCGGCTTTGTGAAGCCGGTGCAGGTGGGCACCGTGCCCGACCCGGAGTAGCGACCGAAGTCGAGGCAGGTCACGACGTCGCCGGCCGGCGCGTACACCTTCGTGCCGATCGTGAAGACGTCTCCCGAGCCGTTGCCTCCGGCGCCGACGATCGCGCCCGTCCCGGAGTAGGGGTTGGTCGGCTGCGCCACCCCGGTGAGGCTCCAGCAGGCGGAGGTCGTGCCGGTGCCGTTCGCCAGCGTGCAGATCCCGCTGAGTGCGCCGGTGGCCGACAGTCGGGGAGCGAACGGAGTCCCCGCTTTGGCGAGGGACGAGGACGTGGCCACCGGCCACGAGCCGGCGCACAGGGCCTTCGATGCCAGGTCGTAGCAGTAGGTCTGCCATGAGCCGGCGCTGGTCAGCTGGACGCTCGCGAATACGTGGTCGCCGAACACCGCCGACGTGTAGACGTTCGCGGTGGTGACTCCGGTCGTCAGCCGGACCTGCCCGCAGGTCGCGGAACTCGGCGTGATGCAGACCAGGTAGGCGGAACCGGAGCCGACGGCACTCGCCCAGGTGTTGCCGTCGGATGCCGGGAGGCCCGTTCCTCCGATCGTCGCGGCGACCTGGGTGTTGCTGGTGGTCGCGCCGATCGGGACGGACGAGAGGCCGCAGCTGGTCGGGGTCGTGGTCGCCAGGTCGAGGCAGGCGATGACGACGCCCGAGTTGTCGTCCGGCCCCATGTACCAGTGCAGTCGAGTGCCCTCCAGCCAGGTGCCGTTCTGCTGGGCGCTCTTGCCGGGGTAGACGATGCCCGTGCCGATCGGCGTCCCAGTGGTCGACGACCAGCTCTGGACGTTGCTCGACGTCGGCCACCCCGGGCACGTCGCGCCGGTGGGCGTGGCGCAATAGACGATCGCCCCCGAGCTGTGGTGCCAGATCGCGTAGATCATGCCGTTGTGGACGACCGCATTGTAGGCGTCGCCGCCGGCGACACGGAGGTCGACCGGAGGACTGATCGTGAACGGGGGCGACGCCTGCTGGGTGCGGGGGAGCATGCCGGACGCCCTGAAGCCGACGCCGGTCGCATCGGCCGGCGGGGCGCCCGTCGCCCACGAGACGCCGCCGTTCGTCGAGTACTGCGGGGTCACCGCGCCGGCCGGATTCGACGGGGGCGGAAGAACCAGTGAACCGGGGACGTACGTGCCTGCCCGCGTCAGCACGTCGGTGAGCGACACCTCCGCGGGCGCATCGCTGTTGTTCTGGTAGCCGACGACCCACGACACCGTGTCTCCCGGCCGCGCCGTGCCGGTGGCCGGGCCGCCGGGTGCATCCGGCGCGGCCGCCCTCGATCCGTTTTCCGTGTCGGTGCCCGTGGCCTGGATGGTGGAGAGCGCGGTCGTCGATGCGGCGGCGAGCGGAGGCGGCGCAACCAGCGCAGCGGCGACGACTCCGACGGCGGCGCACAGGACCAGGCACGCGGCTGCCCAGCACGCGCGCGGCCGTCGCGCCGCGGGCCCGAGTCGATGCGCCATGGTGAGTGCTGCCCCTCCGCCGTGGGGGACGGATGTGTCCCCGCTTAACGAAGACGACGGGGACGCGGTCGCATAACGCGGATGGCGGTCCTATGCATTCAATCTTTCGGCGGCGCCGCTGAACCGCCCCCGGTCAGCCGACGGTCGCGCCGAACAGCAGCCCGAGCAGATACGTGGCGGCTGCGGCCCCGTACCCGATCAGCAGCTGGCGGATCGCGCGCTTGAGCGGCGACGCGCCCGACAGGAGCCCGACGACGGCGCCCGTGCCGAGCAGCACGATGCCGACGAGCAGGGCCGAGACGATGATGGCAGCCGTGCCGGTGAGCCCGAACAGGAACGGCAGGATCGGGATGAGCGCGCCCGACGCGAAGAAGCAGAAGCTCGACAGCGCGGCGTTCCAACCGGTGCCGATCGCCTCGTGCTCGTCGTCGGCGGCCGTCGGAGCGATCGGGATCGGGGAGGTCACCGCCTGGAGGCTGGAGAGCACCTCGCGGGCGTGCGACGCGGCCTCGTCGGGGGTCATGCCGCGCGCCCGGTAGACGAGCGTGAGCTCGTTCGCATCCACGTCGAGGTGGGGGAGCGCCGAGCCGGTCGCCGGGTTGGGGGTGGACGCCTCCAGCAGCTCGCGCTGGGACCGCACCGAGACGTACTCGCCGGCGCCCATGGACAGTGCTCCCGCCAGCAGGCCGGAGATGCCGGTCAGCAGCACGACGTGCGTCGGGACGCCGCTGGCGCTGACCCCGAGGACAAGCGCGAGGTTGCTGACGAGTCCGTCGTTCGCCCCGAACACGGCCGCCCGGAACGTGCCGGACAGACGCTGCCGGCCGCGCGCGGCCAGGGCGCGCACGACCTCCTCGTGCACCTGCTCGTCGGCCGCCATCTGCGGCGTCGCGTCGCTGTCGGACGCGTAGGGGGAGCGGGCTTCGGCGCGCTGCGCCAGTGCCAGCACGAAGACCGAGCCGAAGCGGCGCGCGAGCCAGCCCAGCATCCGGGTGCGCACGTCGCCGCGCAGGGGCCGGCCGGCCTGTTCGCCGAGGAGATCGACCCAGTGCTGCTCGTGCCGGCGCTCCGCCTCGGCCAGGGAGAGCAGGATGTCGCGCTCCTCGCCCTCGCGACGGCTGGCGAGATCGCGGTACACCGCAGCCTCCGCGCGTTCGTCGGCGAGGTAGCGTCGCCACCTCTTGATGTCGGCGGGGCTCGGGGTGCGTGCTGCGGTCGTCATCCCCTCCAGTTTAGAGCGGGCCGTCCGGGGCCGGTCCGGGAACGGCCTCGATTCCCAGCGCCGCCGCAGACCGCGTGAAGCGCTCCCCCCAGTCGGCGGCGGCGTGCACGGCCTCCTCCGGTCCGACGATCCGGAACGGGGCGTCGACCGCCGCCAGGCCGAACAGCGCCCAGTCGGAACTGTCCGCGGTGATGCGGACGGCACAGCTGCCGTCGCCGTTGTCCTCGACGGTCGACCAGCGGCCGAGCACCTCGACGACGCGATCGTAGGGCGCCTCCACCACCGCCTCCACGACGAGGGGCTCGACGACGTTGTGGAGCGATTCCCGGACGTACTCGGCCGCATCCTCGGCCGGCAGGGCGCGCGGACGGAAGCGCGTGCCGGTCGGCCGGGGCTCCGCGATCCGGTCGAGCCGGAAGCTGCGCCAGTCGAAGCGGGTCAGGTCGTAGGCGACGAGGTACCAGCGCCGCTCGATGGACACGAGACGGTGCGGCTCCACGGCGCGCGTGGACGCCTGCCCGTCGCGCGCGACGTACGCGAACTCGATCCTCTCCTCGTCGCGGCACGCCTGCGCGAGCGCGGTGAGGATGGCGGCGTCGGCGGTCGGCGCCGGGCCCAGTGCGGTCGACAGGGTCGTCGTGCGCAGCGCATCCACCCGCCGCCGGAGCTTGGGCGGCATGACCTGGACGATCTTGGCGAGGGCGCGGACGGACGCCTCGTCGACGCCGGCTATGCCGCTCTGCGCCGCCGTGCGGAGCCCGACCGCCAGGGCTACCGCTTCATCGTCGTCGACCACGAGCGGCGGCAGGGAGGCGCCCGCGGCCAGCTGGTAGCCGCCGGCGACGCCGCGCGTCGCGTCGACGGGGTAGCCGAGGTCGCGCAGTCTCTCCACGTCGCGCCGGAGCGTGCGCGGGGAGACGCCGAGCTTGTCGGCGAGCTCCTGACCGGGCCAGTAGCGATGGGTCTGGAGCAGGGAGAGGAGCTGGAGTGCTCGCGTACCGGTGCTTGCCATACTTCGATTGTGCACGGCAAGCGGTCGGAAGCTGGCCGCTATGACCGCAATAGCGGTTCAGTCCGCCGATTCGGGCACGGCCTCGAGGTGCAGCGCGGGTGCTCCGGGGCGTGACAGGGTCAGGACCGCCTCGGTCACCCAGGGCGATTCCTCGACCTCGGCCTCCACCCGCTCCAGATCCGCGGCGACGTCGGACTCCCGGTCGTCGCCCACGAGGTCGACCGCCGCGACGAGGTAGAACCGCTCGGGCCCGACGTACTCCAGGTGCAGGTAGGTGACCTTCTCGACCTCGGGATGCTCCAGCAGCATCCCGAGCGCGGTCTGCCAGGCCCGGTCGGACCCCGGCTCACCCAGGAGGAACCGTCGGTTGCGCTCGATCAGCACGACGGCGACGACGGCGAGGAGGACGCCGATGAGGATGGACCCCAGCGCGTCCCAGAACCCGTTGCCGGTGAGCTCGTGGAGCAGCAGCCCGAAGAAGGCGATGACGAGCCCGATGAGAGCCGCCGAGTCCTCGGCGAACACGGCACGCAGGGTCGGGTTGGAGGTGCGGAGCACGTGCTCGAACGTCCCCGTTCCGATGGAGGACGCCTTCGCGTGGGCCTGGCGGTACGACTGGATGAACGAGATGCCCTCGAAGACGAACGCCGCGGCGAGCACCAGGTAGCCGACCAGGTAGTCGGTGTCCTCCTCCTTCGACGACAGCGCCTGGACGCCGTGCATGATCGACACCACCGCTCCCGCCGTGAACAGCCCGACGGCGGCGAACAGGCTCCAGACGTACGAGTCGCGGCCGTAGCCTCCCGGATGGGCGGAGTCGCGCGGCTTGGCCGCCGAGCGCTCGGCCTGGATGAGGAAGACCTCGTTGCCGGCGTCAGCCCAGGAGTGGGCCGCCTCGGCGACGAGCGACGCGGAGCCGGTGAGCACGGCGGCGATGGTCTTCGCGATGGCGACCAGGATGTTCGCCGCGAAGGCGAGCAGCACGGTGAACAGGCTGGAGGAGGACCGTTTGCTGCGGGACACAGCGACACCATAGTCCCGGACGGGGAGCGGCGCTCCCGGACGAGGTGGCGAAAAAGCGGAAGGCCCCGGTCACGCGACCGGGGCCTTCTCTACTGTGTTCTGCTCTTCTGTGTCCGAGGGGGGACTTGAACCCCCACGCCCTATACGGGCACTAGCACCTCAAGCTAGCGCGTCTGCCATTTCCGCCACCCGGACAGGTGGAAGGCTTCCGGACTCGTCCGGCTGCCGAAGAAAGACGATAGCACGGTTTTCCCCAGCGGCAGCACTTGTCCACACACCCCGGGCGTGGCGGGGCGGGGGCCGTGATCGCCCGGTAGCGTTGGGGGATGACCGACGAACTCCGCGCCTCCGGGTCCGGCCTCGACGAGACCGCGATCATCGCCCGTGACCTCATCCGTTTCGACACCACCAACTACGGCGAGGGCCGTTCGAACGGCGAGGCCGACGCGGCGGAGTACGTCGAGGCGAAGCTCGTCGAGATGGGGCTCGCACCGCAGGTCTTCGAGTCCGATCCCGGTCGCGCCAGCGTCATCGCCCGCGTCGAGGGCGCTGACCCGTCGAAGCCGGCGCTGGTGGTGCACGGTCACCTCGACGTCGTGCCCGCCGACCCGCGCAACTGGACGGTCGACCCGTTCGGCGGCGAGATCCGCGACGGACTGCTCTGGGGCCGCGGCGCGGTCGACATGAAGAACATGGATGCGATGATCCTGACCGCGGTCGGCGACATCCTGGCCGCCGGCGAGCGTCCGGCGCGCGACCTGGTCGTCGCGTTCTTCGCGGACGAGGAGGACGGCGGCCGCCGCGGCTCCCACTACCTGGTCGACACGCACCCCGAGCTGTTCGAGGGCGCGACGGAGGCGATCAGCGAGGTCGGCGGGTACTCGATCGACCTGGCCGGGCGGCGCGCCTACCTGCTGCAGACCGGCGAGAAGTCCCTGGTCTGGATCAAGCTGATCGCGCGGGGGCGGGCGGCGCACGGCTCGCGCCTGATCCGCGACAACGCGATCACGAAGCTCGCCGAGGCGGTCGTCGCCCTCGGGCGCGAGGACTGGCCGGTCCAGCTGACCGCGACGACGACCCGCCTGATCGACGAGCTGGGCCGCCTGCTCGAGGTCGACCCCGAGCGCGTCGGACCCGACGAGGTCGTGCTGCGCACGGGCACCGCGGCCGGCTTCATCCTGGCGACGCTGCGCGCGACCACGAACCCCACGCTCCTCGAGGCCGGGTACAAGCACAACGTGATCCCCGACACGGCGGAGGCGCTGATCGACATCCGCACTCTTCCGGGCGACGAGGATGCGGTGCTCGCGCGGGTGCGCGAGTTGATCGGCGAGGACGTCGAGATCGAGGTCATGCATCGCGACATCGGCCTGGAGGCGGAGTTCGGCGGCGGTCTGGTCGACGCCATCACGGGCACGCTGCAGCGTCACGATCCGGGAGCACCGGTGCTGCCGTACCTCCTCTCCGGCGGCACGGACAACAAGGCGCTCAGCACGCTCGGGATCACCGGGTACGGCTTCGCGCCGCTGAGACTTCCGGCCGAGCTCGACTTCCCCGGCATGTTCCACGGCGTCGACGAGCGGGTGCCGCTCGACGCGCTAGTGTTCGGGAGGACCGTGCTCCGCGACCTGCTGCGCTCCTACTGAGCCGCGCTCCCCGCCAGAACGCCCCTCCGGAACAGGACACCGACTCTTGGACTTCATCAACGCGCTCATCCTCGGCTTCGTGCAGGGGCTCACCGAGTTCCTCCCGATCTCGTCGTCGGCGCACATCCGCATCGTGGGAGAGCTGCTCGGCACGGGCGCCGACCCGGGCGCCCGCTTCACCGCCATCATCCAGCTGGGCACCGAGGCGGCCGTCCTGCTGTACTTCTGGAAGGACATCACGCGCATCATCGCGCAGTGGTTCCGCGCCCTGTTCGGTCGCATCCCGCGCAACGACCCCGACGCACGGATGGGGTGGCTCGTCATCATCGGCAGCATCCCGATCGTGGTGCTGGGGCTGCTCTTCCAGAACCAGATCGAGACGGTCTTCCGGTCGCTCTGGCTCGTCGCCACGACGCTGATCGTCTTCGGCATCCTGCTCGGCATCGCCGACTGGGTGGGGGCGAAGACCAAGCGGCTGCGCGAGCTGACCTGGCTCGACGGCATCATCTTCGGTCTCGCGCAGGCCCTCGCCCTCATCCCGGGCGTCTCGCGCTCCGGCGGCACGATCACGGCGGGACTGTTCATGGGCTACCAGCGGCGTGCCGCCGCGCGGTACTCGTTCCTGCTGGCGCTGCCGGCGGTCTTCGGCAGCGGGTTCTACCAGCTGTACAAGGCGGTCAAGGAGCCGTGCACCCAGGCGCTCGCCAGCGCCGGAACGTGCACCCCCGAGGTCTTCGGTCCGTTCGAGACCGCGGCCGCGACCGTCGTCGCGTTCGTCGTCGGGCTCCTCGTGATCGCGTTCTTCATGGGCTACATCTCGCGGCGCAGCTTCCTGCCCTTCGTGATCTACCGCATCGTGCTCGGCGTGCTGCTCATGATCCTGCTCGCCACGGGCGTGCTGCAGGCCTAACGGCCACCCGCCACCTGCGACCGAGCGCTAGCCGCGCCGCGGGTCGTCCGGCCCGCGCCCGGCGGTGCCGCCGTCGCGACCGCCGTCCCGGCCGTCCCCGCGCCGGCGCAGGTAGCGCTCGAACTCCTGGGCGATCGCCTCGCCGCTCGCCTCGGGGGAGTCGACGGTGTCGCGCGCCTGCTCGAGCTGCTGGATGTAGGAGGCCATCTCCTCGTCGTCCGCGGCGAGCGCGTCGATCCCCGACTCCCAGGCTGCGGCCTCGTCCACGAGGGTGCCGCGCGGGATGGTCACGTCGACCAGCTCCTCGAGCTTGTCGATCAGCGCGAGCACCGCCTTCGGGCTCGGGGCGTTGTGCACGTAGTGGGGCACGGACGCCCAGATCATGATCGTGGGGATGCCCACGTCCTCGGCGCCTTCGGCCAGCGCGCTCAGGATGCCGACCGGCCCCTCATAGCTGGAGCGCTCGACGCCGAGCTCGGCCCGGACGGCCGCGTTCTCGCTCGACGCGAAGACGGAGATCGGGCGGGTGTGCGGAACGTCGGCGAGCATCGCGCCGAGGAAGACGACCGCTCCGATGTCGGCGGCGAGCGCCACATCCATGATCTCGGCCGTGAAGCTGCGCCAGCTGCGGGAGGGCTCGGTGCCGAGCAGCAGGAAGATGTTGCCGGCGTTGTCGCCGGTGACGGTCAGCTCGGCGTCGCCCGCGAGGTCTTCGCCGATGTGCCCGGGGAGGGAGGGGCCGTAGACGACCGCGGACGGCCAGATGAGGCGCCTGCGCCCGTCGTCGTCGGTCACCACGGGCCGGTTGAACTGGAAGTCGAAGTAGAGCTCGGGGTCGACCTCGGCGATCGGCACCACGTCGAGCTGCTCCTTGAGCGTCTTCACCGCGCCGCTGGCCGCCTCGCCGGCGTCGTTCCAGCCTTCGAACGCCACCACCAGGATGCGGCCTCCGAGGATGTTCTGTCCGTCAGTCACGAAGTCGTCCCTCGTCCTTCCCGGCGTCCGGTCGGGGCGCCATCCCTCAAGAATAGGCCCGCCCCTCTCCGGATAGACTTGCCCGTTGTGACCGCGTCTTCCCCCCGCAGCGAACAGGCCCCTCTCGACCGCGAGACCGCCGGCTCGTCCGCCGCCGTCCTCCCCGCCGCCGTGCTGTGGGACATGGACGGCACCCTCGTCGACACCGAGCCCTACTGGATGGCCTCCGAGCAGGAGCTCGTCGGCTCGTTCGGCGGCACGTGGACGCACGAGGACGGCCTGCTGCTCGTGGGGCTCGGTCTCTGGAACTCGGCGGAGATCCTCCGCTCGCGCGGTGTGGCGATGGAGGCCGACGAGATCGTCCACTGGCTGACCGACCGGGTGCAGCAGAAGCTCGACGAGGAGGGCGTGCCGTGGCGGCCCGGCGCCCGCGAGCTGCTCGAGTCGTTGCGTCAGCGGGGCATCCCGACCGCCCTGGTCACCATGTCCGTGCGCCGGATGGCGGAGCAGATCGTCGGCCACATCCCGTTCGACGCCTTCGACGTCATCGTCAGCGGCGACGAGGTGGAGGAGCCGAAGCCGGCGCCCGAACCGTACCTCCGCGCCGCCCGCCTGCTCGGCGTCGAGCCGCGCGACACCGTCGCCATCGAGGACTCGCTGGTCGGGCTGGCCTCCGCCGTCTCGTCGGGCGCAGCCACCATCGGGGTGCCGCACATCGTGCCGCTGCCCGAGTCCGACGAGCACACGCTGTGGGAGTCGCTGGAGGGACGCACCGCCGACGACGTCGTCGCCGTCGCCCGCGCGCGCCGCGAGGGGGAGACCCGATGAACGAGAGCCGACGCAGCTCCGGCCCGTTCCGCGCGGGCGACCGCGTGCAGCTGACGGGCCCCAAGGGCCGCATGAACACGATCACCCTCGAGCCGGGCAAGCTGTTCCACAGCCACCGCGGCGTGCTGGAGCACGACGCCATCATCGGCCTCCCGGACGGTTCGGTCGTCACCAACAACGCGGGGGTCGAGCACCTGGCGTTGCGGCCGCTGCTCACCGACTTCGTGATGTCCATGCCGCGCGGCGCCGCGATCGTCTACCCGAAGGACGCGGCGCAGATCCTGGCCCTGGCGGACATCTTCCCCGGGGCCACCGTGGTGGAGGCGGGTGTCGGCTCCGGCGCCCTGTCACTGTGGCTGCTGCGCGCCATCGGCCCCGAGGGCCGCCTGCTCTCGTTCGAGCGCCGGGAGGAGTTCGCCGACGTCGCCCGCGGCAACGCAGCGACCTTCCTGGGCGGCGACCCGGAGAACTGGACGCTCACCGTCGGCGACCTGCAGGATGCGCTCCCGGCGGCGGTCGAGCCCGGCACCGTGGACCGCGTGGTCCTCGACATGCTCGCCCCGTGGGAGACGCTGGACGCGGTCACCGACGCCCTCAAGCCCGGCGGCGTCGTGATCTGCTACGTCGCGACCGTCACCCAGCTGTCGCGCGTCGCCGAGGCGATCCGAGCCTCCGGCGACTACACGCACCCGCAGTCGAACGAGACGATGGTCCGCGGCTGGCACGTGGAGGGCCTCGCCGTGCGCCCGGACCACCGCATGATCGCGCACACCGGCTTCCTGATCACCGCGCGCCGCCTCGCGCCGGGAACCGTGCTGCCGGAGCTCAAGCGCCGGCCCTCCAAGTCCGACTACTCGGACGCGGATGTCGAGGCCTGGACCCCCGGGGCGCTGGGGGAGCGGGAGTCGAGCCCCAAGAGCCTGCGGAAGCGGATGCGCGAAGCGGCCGCGAGCGCCGATCTCGCGAAGTCGCGCGACACCGCGACCGTGCACGAACCCTCAGGCGACGCGGACGAGGACGCTCCGGGCGTCGGCTAGCATGAATGGGCTGCTCCCAGCCCCGATCGAAAGAGAACCCGTGCGCAGAGTGACCATCGGAAGAACGTCCGCGATCGTGGCCGCCGCCGCTCTGGTGGCCGTCGCGCTGACCGGATGCTCGACCAACCCGAACGCCGACTGCGGCTCCGCACTGCCCACGGGCAACGCGTCGAACCTCGTCCAGGCGACCGGGAAGATCGGCTCGAAGCCGAAGATCACCGTTCCGACGCCGCTCGACACCACGAAGTCGGAGCGCACCATCATCACCGAGGGCACCGGGGAGAAGGTCCAGCGCGGCCAGGTCGTCGAGATCCAGTACACGATCCTCGACGGTGCGACCGGCGAAGTGCAGCAGACCTCGTACGGCAGCGGCGACACCTACCCGCTCGCGCTCGGCTCGGGCAACGAGGCGCTGAGCAAGGGCCTGCAGTGCGCGCCCGTCGGCTCGCGGGTCGCGGTCGTCGTCTCGCCGAAGGACGCCGGCGGCAGCGGCGCGACGACCTCCGGCATCATCGTCGTCGACATCATGAAGGCGTACCTCCCGAAGGCGGACGGCGCCGTCCGTCCCTCGCAGAACGGCTTCCCGACCGTCGTGCTCGCCCCGACCGGGCAGCCGGGCATCACCATCCCGTCGGCGGGTGGAGCACCGAAGACGGTCCGCACCGAGGAGCTGAAGTCCGGCGACGGCGCGACCGTCAAGAAGGACTCGATCGTCATCCTCCAGTACACGGCCGTGGGCTGGGAGAACAAGAACGTCGTCTTCTCGAGCTGGCAGTCGGGTTCGCCCGACCTGGTGTCGATCAAGAGCGGCCAGAGCCAGCTCAACCAGGCGCTGCCGCAGGGCGTGCTCGATCAGCTGGTCGGCAAGAAGGTCGGCTCGCAGGTCGTCATCAACGCGCCCGCCGAGGGCCAGGTTCCGGCCGCCGCCTGGGTGGTCGACATCCTCGGGGTGCGCTGACCCGCGGACTAGGATGGACGGGTGTCCCGTTCACCCGTCTCGCCCGCGCGCGTCCCCGTCGAGGAGCGTCTGTTCAGCCTCGTGCTGGCGTTGCTCGCGACGGAGAACGGCCTGACCAAGAGCGAGATCCTCTCGACCGTGCAGGGCTACCGCCAGCGGTATGAGCCGCACGGCGACAACAGCAGCCTGGAACGGCAGTTCGAGCGCGACAAGGATGACATCCGCGAGCTCGGCGTCCCGCTCGAGACGGTGGAGGCGCCCGAGGCGTCCGGCAACAATCAACTGCTGCGCTATCGCATTCCCAAAGGGGCATACGACCTCCCGTCCGACGTGAGCTTCTCGCCGGAGGAGCTGACGCTGCTCGGTCTCGCCGCGGCGGTGTGGCGCGAGGGGTCGCTGTCGGGCGAATCCCGGCGCGCGCTGATGAAGCTCCGCTCCCTGGGAGTCGAAGCGGACGACCCGGTGGTCGGCTACGCACCGCGGCTGCGGGTGCGCGAGGCGGCGTTCGAGCCGTTCAGCCAGGCGCTGGAACGCCACGTCATGGTGCAGTTCCCGTACCTGAAGCCTGGCGAGAGCGCGTCCCGGCAGCGCACCGTCGCGCCGCTCGCGCTGGTGCAGCACCAGGGTCGCTGGCATCTCCAGGGCATCGATCAGGATGCGCTCGAGTCGCGCACCTTCCTGCTGTCGCGCGTCGTCGGGCCGGTGAAGCTCACCTCGCGGGTCTTCGACCCCGAGCAGTACCGCGTCGGCGGCGAGGCGTTCGCCGAGCGCGCCCTCCTCGAGCTGGAGCGGATCTGGGAGTCGAACGTCGCCGAGATCGAGGTCACGGCCGGCACGGATGCGGCGACCCGGCTCGGCAAGCGCTACGGCGACGCCGTGCCGGTGGGGGCCGACGGCGAGCCCGTTCGGCTCACCGTGAACTTCTCGGACAGCAACATCCTGGCCGACCAGCTGGCCTCGTTCGGCCCCGAGGTGCTGGTGCTCGCACCGGAGGAGCTGCGGGAGCAGGTGCTGCAGCGGCTGGAGGCGGTGGTCGACGCTCACTCCGGCGCCACGGACTCCGGCGCCGCACATTCCGGCGCCGCAGACGAAGGTGCAGCGACGGGGGAGCGCGCCGATGGCTGAACGACGGAAACCGATGCAGGCGCAGGACAAGCTCGCCTTCCTGCTCGCCCTCGTGCCGTACCTGATGGACCGCGACCGCGTCAGCGTCGCCGAGGCGGCCGAGCACTTCGGCGTGGAGCAGGACCAGCTGCGCGACGCCGTGCGCCTGATCGCCGTCTCGGGCATCCCGGGGGAGACCAACGCGTACCAGCCGGGCGACCTCTTCGACATCGCGTGGGACGACTTCGAGGAGAACGACCAGATCGTCCTCACCCACCAGGTCGCCATCGACGACTCCCCGCGGTTCTCCGCCCGGGAGGCGGCGGCCCTGATCGCCGGGCTGCAGTACCTCACGGCGCTGCCCGAGAACGCCGACCGCGACGCGATCGGCTCGCTGATGGCCAAGCTGGCGCGCGGCGCGTCCGCCGCACCGAGCCAGCTCGCCGTCGCGCGGTCCGAGACCGACGAGGCGCTGGCGACGATCCGGGATGCGGTCCTCGCGGGCGTGCAGGTCGAGTTCGACTACCTCAGCTCCCGTGGTGAGCGAGAGCGCCGGCGCGTCGACCCGCTGCGGATCGAGTCCGTCGACCAGGACTGGTACCTGCGCGGATGGGACCATCTGCGCACAGCGATCCGCACCTTCCGCCTCGACCGGATCGACGACCTCGTCGCCACGACGGAGCCGATCACCTACCGCCCGGGCGACGTGAAGCTGCCGGAGACGCTGTTCACCGGCACGCCGGAGGACCTGCTGGTGACGGTGGAGGTCTCCGCATCCGCCATCCCGCTGATCGAGGACTACATCCCCGAAGGCGCGGAGCGGCAGGAGCGCGGGGGCGTCATCCGCACGAGCCTGCGGGTCGCGCACTTCCACGGACTCAAGCGACTGGTCGCCGGCCTCTCCGGCGTGCTCACCGTGCTCGACCCGCCGGAGGCGCGCCAGGTCGTCGCGGGGTGGGCCCGGGCCGGGGTCGAGCGCTACCGCGACGCCGCAGAACCCGGCCGCTAGGCTGTCGGCATGCCCTGGTGGTCGTGGCTCGTGATCTGGACCGTGCTCGTGCTCGGTCTGCTCGGCGAGCTCGCGTACTTCGCGTGGTCGCTCTTTCGCAAGGTGGTCGCCGCGGGACGGGAGGCGGCCGCGCTGATGGACAAGGCCGAGGTGCTGTCGCAGCGGGCCGAGGAGCTCCACGACAGCTTCGAACCGGCGGTACTCGCCGACGTGGACGTGCTGCGGGCGGAGCGCGAGCAGCACCTCACCGAGCGCGCCTATGCGCGGCAAGCTCGCAGGGACGCCCGGGTCCGACGCGGTAGACTACTGGTCGATGTGGATCCGGCGACGGTTCCGGATCGCTTCGCCCACCTTTTGAGAAGGACCTGATCTCATGTTCGCAGGACTGACCGGATGGCATCTGCTCATCATCCTCGCCGTGATCCTGCTGCTGTTCGGTGCGCCGAAGCTCCCCGCGCTCGCCAAGAGCATCGGCCAGTCGATGCGCATCTTCAAGGGCGAGGTCGACGAGCTCAAGAAGGACGGCAAGTCCGACCAGCCGGCCGACGGCACCGCGCAGAACACCACCGCGCAGAACACCGCCGCCGCCAACCCGGTCGCGCAGGCTCCGGTGGCGCCGACGGTCACCCCGGTCGACCCCTCGACCGAGCCCAACCCGAAGTCCTAGTCCGGTGGCCTCCACGAAGCGAGGCTCGAACCGCGAAGGACGGATGACGCTCGCCGAGCATTTCATCGAGCTTCGCAAACGCCTCTTCCGCTCGGCTCTGGCCCTCCTGGTCGGTTCCGTCGTCGGCTGGTTCCTCAGCGACTACGTGATGAATGCGATGCGCGGCCCGATCACGGCGATCGCGACGCAGCAGGGCCGCGAGGCGATGCTCAACTACGACAGCATCACCGGCGCCTTCGACCTGAAGATGCAGGTCGCCATCACGATCGGCGCCATCATCTCCAGCCCGGTCTGGCTCTACCAGATCTGGGCCTTCTTCGTCCCCGCGATGACGCGGAAGGAGAAGAAGTACGGTTTCGGCTTCTTCTTCACCGCCGTGCCGCTTTTCGTGGCCGGCGGCGTGTGCGGCTGGCTGCTCGTGCCCCACATCGTCAGCCTGCTCACGAGCTTCGCCCCGGAGGCGGACTCGGCGATCATCGGCGCGAAGACGTACTTCGACTTCATCCTGAAGCTCGTC
This sequence comes from Leifsonia shinshuensis, assembly GCF_031456835.1. Lineage (NCBI taxonomy): Bacteria > Bacillati > Actinomycetota > Actinomycetes > Micrococcales > Microbacteriaceae > Leifsonia > Leifsonia shinshuensis. Next base: position 930,663 of record NZ_JAVDVK010000001.1, on the reverse strand, counting down.
ATCGCCGTCGGCATCGCGTTCGTCCTGCCGGTGTTCCTGGTGCTGCTCAACTTCGTCGGCGTGCTCAGTGCGAAGTCGATCATCGCCTCGTGGCGCTGGGCGCTCATCCTGATCGCCCTCTTCACGGCCATCGCGACGCCCGCGGCGGACGTCCTGTCGATGTTCCTGCTGGCGATCCCGATGGTGGCGCTCTACTTCGCCGCATACGGCGTCGCCTGGCTGCACGACCGGCGCGCGGCGAAGAACCAGCTGCGGCTCGAAGCCGAACTCGCCGCCTGATCGGAGGCATAGGCTGGTCGTGTGACCGACCAGACGCTCTCGCCGGCGGAGCGGTACGCCGCCTCCCGCGACCGGGCCCGCCAGCCCCTGCTCGAGACCTTCCGCGAAGGGCTCCGGTTCGATCTGGACCCGTTCCAGCGTGAGGCGTGCGCCTCGCTCGAACGCGGCCGCAGCGTGCTCGTCGCGGCGCCGACCGGAGCCGGCAAGACGATCGTCGCGGAGTTCGCGGTGTTCCTCGCCATGCGCGAGGCGAACGCCAAGGTGTTCTACACGACGCCGATGAAGGCGCTGAGCAACCAGAAGTTCCAGGAGTTCGTCGAAGCGTACGGCCCCGAGTCGGTCGGCCTCCTCACCGGCGACACCAACATCAACTCGCGCGCCCGGATCGTCGTGATGACGACCGAGGTGCTGCGCAACATGCTGTACGCCGACTCGGACCTCCTCACCGACCTCGCCTACGTCGTCATGGACGAGGTGCACTACCTGGCCGACCGCTTCCGCGGGGCCGTGTGGGAGGAGGTCATCATCCACCTGCCGTCGGAGGTGCGGATGGTGTCGCTCAGCGCCACGGTCTCCAACGCCGAGGAGTTCGGCGACTGGCTGCAGGCGGTGCGCGGCGACACGGACGTCGTCGTGTCCGAGGAGCGCCCGGTGCCGCTGGAGCAGCACATCCTGATGCGCTCGAAGCTGATCGACCTGTTCGACTCGTCGGGTCTCGCGGCGACGAACCGGGTGAACCCCGAGCTCGTGCAGATGGCCCGCTACGGCGGACGGGTGCTGAGCAGCCGGCAGATGCGCGACGTCGGGCGCTACCACTCGAAGGGCGGCCGCCCCGACAGCTTCCGGATGAACCGCGCGGACCTGGTCGCACTGCTGGATGACCGCAACCTGCTGCCCGCCATCTTCTTCATCTTCAGCCGCAACGGTTGCGACGCCGCGGTGAAGCAGGTGCTGCGCGCCGGCGTCCGGCTCACCGAGAAGCACGAGCGCGATGAGATCCGCGAGATCGTGGAGGAGCGCTGTCGCACGCTGCTCGACGAGGACCTCGCGGTGCTCGGGTACTGGGAGTGGCTGGAGGGCCTGGAGCGCGGCGTCGCCGCCCACCACGCCGGGTTGCTGCCGGCCTTCAAGGAGGTCGTCGAGGAGCTGTTCCGCCGGAAGCTCGTGAAGGTGGTCTTCGCGACGGAGACCCTCGCCCTCGGCATCAACATGCCCGCCCGCACGGTGGTGCTGGAGAAGCTGGAGAAGTTCAACGGGGAGGCGCGCGTCCCGATCACGCCGGGGGAGTACACACAGCTCACCGGCCGTGCCGGCCGTCGCGGCATCGACGTCGAAGGGCACTCCGTCATCCAGTGGGAGGACGGGCTCGATCCGCAGTCGGTGGCGTCGCTCGCCTCCCGCCGCAGCTACCCGCTGAACTCCAGCTTCCGTCCGACGTACAACATGGCGGTCAACCTGATCGATCAGTTCGGGCGACCGCGCACGCGCGAGATCCTGGAGTCGTCGTTCGCGCAGTTCCAGGCCGACCGCGCCGTGGTCGACCTGGCGCGCAAGGCGATGCAGCAGGAGCAGTCCCTCGCCGGGTACGAGGAGGCCATGGCCTGCCACCTGGGCGACTTCCGCGAGTACTTCAGCATCCGCCGCGAGCTCACCGACCTGGAGCGCAAGGGATCGCGCATCGAGAACGCGTCGAACCGCGAGCGGGAGCAGCGCCAGCAGCAGCTCGCGGCTCTGCGCAAGCGGATGAAGGACCACCCCTGCCACCGCTGCACCGAGCGGGAGCAGCACGCCCGCTGGGCGGAGCGCTGGTGGAAGCTGAAGCGCGACACCGATCGCCTGCGGTCGCAGATCCAGTCGCGGACCGGAGCGGTGGCGAAGGTCTTCGACCGCGTCTCCGATGTCCTCCTCGAGCTCGGCTACCTGGCCGACGAGGACGGCGAGACCGTGCTGACGGTGCACGGTCGCACGCTGAAGCGCATCTACGGCGAGCGTGACCTGCTGGTCGCGGAATGCCTGCGCCGCAACGTCTGGAAGGACCTCGACGCACCGGGGCTCGCCGCGATGGCCTGCGCGCTCGTCTTCGAACCGCGCCGCGACGAGGGGCTCGCGAGCGAGCGCACGCTGCCGCGCGGCGCCTTCCGGCCGGCGCTGGAGAAGACCACCACGTTGTGGAGCCGCCTCGACGACCTCGAGCAGGAGAACCGGCTTCCCGGCAGCGAACCGCCGTCGACCGCGATCTCGCTCGCGATGTGGATGTGGTCCCGCGGCTCCGGGCTGGATGCGGTGCTGACCGAGGCCGACATGGCCGCCGGCGACTTCGTCCGCTGGGCCAAGCAGACGATCGACCTGCTCGACCAGCTGTCGCTGGTGGCGCAGGGGAACGTGGGCCGCGTCGCCCGGCAGGCGCTCGAGTCGATCCGCCGCGGGATCGTCGCCTACTCGTCCGTCGCCTGAGCGACGCGGCGCCGCGACGCCCCGGTAGTTCCTGAGCCGCCGCCACATCCGGATGCTTTAGGCTCTCCCTTCGTGCGCACCCCCTCCCGAGCCCCGCTTCCGCTCTGGCTCGCGGTGCTGCTGGCGGCGGCTGCAGGCCCTGTGCTGGACGCCGGTTTCCCGGACAAGGATGTGTGGCCGCTCACGTTCGTCGGCATCGCCATGGTGCTGCTGGCCCAGCGGGGACGCCGTGCCGGCTCGGGCTTCCTCGTCGGCTTCGTCGCGGGCGTCTCGTTCTACCTCGTGCATGTCGCCTGGACGGCCCTCTACCTCGGTCCGGTGCCCTGGGTCGCGCTGTCGGTCTTGGAGGCGCTGTTCTGTGGCGCGGGCGGCGTCCTGCTGACCCTCGCGTACCGCTGGCTGCCGCGGGCGTTCCCCACGCTGCTCGGGCGGCTCGGCCTGCTGCCGGTGGTGATCGGCGGCCTCTGGGTGCTGCGGGAGTTCGTGACCGGCACGTGGCCGTACGGCGGCTTCTCGTGGGGGCGCGTCGCCGAGTCGCAGTCGACCAGCCCGCTCGCGCCGATGGTCGCGTGGCTGGGGATCTCGGGCGTCAGCTTCGTGATGGTGTGGCTGGTCGCCCTCCTGGTGGAGTCGCCCTTCACCGTGGAGGTGGGCTCGGCATCCCGCGCCCTGCTCGCCGGGATCGCGGTCGCACTGGTCTTCGCGGTGCCCGCCTGGCCGGCGACGACGCACGGGACCACGCGGATCGCGGCGGTGCAGGGGAACGGCCCCGCCGGGTACTTCGACAACGCGCCGGAGGGCGCCGTCTTCGACACGCAGGTCACCGAGACTCTGCAGATCCCGGCGAAGGAGCGCACCGGCGCGAACCGCGTCGACATGGTCGTGTGGCCGGAGGGGTCCGCGCTGCCGGATCCCACCCGCGATCCCCAGACGGCGGAGGCTCTGGATGCGCTCGGGCGGCTCTACAAGGCGCCGTTCATCGTCGGCACGATCACGCAGCGCGACGACAAGCTGTACAACACGTCGCTGCAGTGGGAGGCCGGGCGCGGCGCCGTCGACTACTACGACAAGAAGCACCCGGTGCCGTTCGGGGAGTACGTGCCGGACCGGGCCTTCTGGCGGCCGTTCGCGCCGTCGCTGATCGACCTGATCGGCCGCGACTACACGCCGGGGACCCGGGACAACGTGTTCGACGTGGGAGGTGTGCGCGCGGGCATCTCGATCTGCTTCGACATCGTGGACGACCAGCTGCTGACCGACATGATGCGCGGGGGAGCGCAGGTGATCCTGGCGCAGACGAACAACGCCGACTTCGGTGAGACGGATGAGAACCAGCAGCAGCTCGCCATCGCCCGGCTGCGGGCGATCGAGTCCGGCCGGTCGCTGGTCAACATCTCCACGGTCGGCAGCAGCCAGATCATCGGGCCGGACGGGAGCACGATCAGCTCTATCGCGCCGTTCAAGCCTGGTCACATGGTCGCGGACGTGCCTCTCGGGACGACGACCACACCGGCGACGCTCCTCAGCCGGGGGATCGAGTTCCTGGTCGCGGGGCTGGGCCTGTTCGGGCTGTTCGCCGCGTTCGTGGGCCGACGGAACCCGGCACTGCTGCCTCTCGTTCCGCTGCAGGAGCCGCGGCGCGCAGCGGACATGAAAAGGCCGTCCTCACCTCGACGGTGAGAACGGCCTCCGCCTGCTGATGTCAGGCGCTGTGCTTGTGCTCGCTGGTTCCCCGGCGCGCCCGCAGGTACTGCAGGCGCTCCTCGAGGAGCTCCTCCAGTTCGGCGCGGGTGCGGCGCTCGAGCAGCATGTCCCAGTGGCTGCGCGGCGTCTTGACGTCCGAGTGGTCGACCTCGACGGGGGTGTCACCGACGAGCAGAAGGGCCTCATGCCCGCAGTGCTTGCACTCCCAGGTGTCGGGGGCCTCGGCCTCGGCCGAGAACACCACCTCGGTGTCCTTGCCGCACGCAGAACACAGGTAGGTGTAACGGGAACGCGGAGAGTAGACGACGCCTTCTTCGCTCTGTAAGCTCTGGGCGCCGAGTCTCATACCGCGCAAGCTTCGATCTGCCATTGTGTGGTCTCTCCTCTGTGCGCGAATCCTCACAGTTATAAACCGTCAAGCTGGGGATTATCTTTCCGGGGCGCCGTTTCTCCCAGTGCCCTCACAGAGTCACCGGCGCCGCGGCGGCGCGTTCAGCGGCGGGCGTCGACCACCCGGCGGAGAACGTCGCAGCGGTCGGTCACGATGCCGTCGACGCCGGCGTCGAGCAGGCGGATCATGTCGCCGGGCTCGTTCACCGTCCACACGTGCACCTCTGCTCCAGCGGCATGGATGCGCTCCACCGTCCGCGGGGTCACGATGCGCAGAGGTCCGCGCCGCTCGGGCACCTGGACCGCGGCGAACGGGGCGAGCGAGCGGCGCACGAGGGCCGAGAGGCCGAGCTTGGCGCCTGCGATCACCGGCAGGAACTCGGAGACGGCGGGGGAGCAGGCGACGCCGGGCAGCTGGGCGGCGACGGCCTTCCGCCGGTCGGCGGCGAAGCTGGTGATGAGCACGCGGTCGGTGGCGCGGGCCGCGCGGATCGCCTCCACCGCGGAGGCGGCTGCGCGCGCATCCTTGACGTCGATGTTGAAGCGCGCGGCGGGGAACGCCTCGAGCGCCTCGGCGAGCGAGCAGAAGCTCTGGCCGTGACCGAGATCGATGCGGCGGAGCTCGGAGAGCGTCAGCTGCGCAACCTGGACGTCGCGTCCGGCGACCCGGGAGAGGTCCGGGTCGTGGGCGATGACCGCGACGCCGTCGGCGGACGCGTGGATGTCCGTCTCGAGGTGCGTCGCGCCCGCGTTGAGCGCGCGGAGGAACGCCAGGAGCGTGTTCTCCGGCGCGTCGAGTGCCAGGCCGCGATGCGCGATGACGCGCGGCGGCCTGCCGTCGAGGAAGCTCACGATGCGGGCGGGGGAGCGGGCGATTCCGTCGGTGCGATGGGCGCGGCGTCCGCCGTCGGCGCGGTCGGCGCGGTCGCCGCCGCTGGCGCACCGGCCGTAGGCGCGGTACCGGGCGCGAACGCGGTGCCGATGCCCTTCAGGGCCTCGGTGAGCTCGCTCGGGATGATCCACAGCTTGTTCGCGGGGCCGTCGGCGAGCTTCGGAAGCGTCTGGAGGTACTGGTAGGCGAGCAGGAGGTTGTCCGGATTCCCCTTGTGGATGGCCCCGAACACCGTGGTGATGGCCTGCGCCTCGCCCTCGGCGCGCAGCACGGCGGCCTTCGCGTCGCCCTCCGCCTTCAGGATCGCCGCCTGCCGCAGACCTTCCGCGTTCAGGATCTCGGACTGCTTGGTGCCCTCGGCGGTCAGGATCACGGCACGGCGGTCCCGCTCGGCGCGCATCTGCTTCTCCATCGAGTCCTGGATGGAGAGGGGCGGCTCGATCGCCTTGAGCTCGACGCGCGCCACCCGGATGCCCCACTTGCCGGTGGCTTCGTCGAGGACAACGCGCAGCTGTCCGTTGATGTTGTCGCGGCTCGTCAGCGCCTCTTCGAGGTTCAGCCCGCCGACCACGTTGCGGAGCGTGGTGGTGGTGAGCTGCTCGACGGCGCCGAGGTAGTTGGCGATCTCGTAGGTCGCGGCGCGCGCGTCGTTGACCTGGAAGTAGACGACCGTGTCGATCGAGACGACCAGGTTGTCCTCGGTGATCACCGGCTGCGGCGGGAACGAGACCACCTGCTCGCGCATGTCGATGAGCGGGCGGACCTTGTCGATGAACGGCACGACCACGTTGAGCCCCGGCATGAGCGTCTTGTGGTACCGGCCGAGCCGCTCCACCACTCCAGCGCGGGCCTGCGGGATGATGCGGATCGCCCGGAACAGCGTGACCAGCACGAAGATCGCGATGATCAGGACGATAACGCTCACGACGATGGTCACGACGAGCTGGGTCGAATCGGTCACGGCGCGATCCTCTCGGTAATGCCGTCGGTTCCAGCGGAGACCGGTGCGGGGGCGACGACGGCGGTGGCCCCCTCGATCGAGACCACGACGACCTGCTCGCCCGGCACGAGCTCGGTTCGGGAGCCGTCCGGGGAGTCGAGCCGCGCGGTCCACGTCTCGCCGACCTGCAGCTTCACGAGGCCCGTGGCGCGGGTGACGGTGGAGACGACGACGCCGCCCATCCCGATCAGCCGGTCGACGTTGCTCTTCGCCGGGTCTCCGCCGCGCTTCAGCGCATGGAGGAGGGGCGGCCGGATGAAGAAGATCAGCACGACGGACAGCACGGCGGCGATGATCAGTTGCAGCCACCAGGGCGCTCCGAACAGACCGGAGAGGAGCCCGCCGAGACTGCCGATGGCCATCATGAGGAAGACGAAATCGAGGCTCAGCATCTCGATGATGACGAACACGAGGATGAGGACCAGCCACACGATCCAGGCGAAGGATGCGATGTCCATGGCGTCCCCCTTTCACTGCTTGGTATGACCGTACCAGGACGCAACGGCGACGGATCCGACCCACTTGGTAGTCTCAGGATGCAGACATCGACGCCGAGGAGTATTCGTGGCAAACCCCCTTCCCCCTGGTTCGCTGACGGGCAAGCGCGCCCTCGTCACCGGCTCGTCGCGCGGTATCGGAGCCGACACCGCGCAGTACCTCGCGGAGGCGGGCGCGAGCGTGGTGATCAACTACCGCAACAAGGAGGCGCGCGCGATCAAGCTCGTCGACTCCATCGTCGCGAACGGCGGCACCGCGATCGCGATCGGCGCGGACCTGACCGATCAGGAGTCGGTTGCGGCCATGTTCCGGTCCGTCTCGGACGCCTGGGGCGGCCTCGACGTGCTCGTACTCAACGCGTCCGGCGGCATGGAGTCCGGCATGGCCGAGGACTACGCGATGCAGCTGAACCGCGACGCGCAGGTCAACACCCTGACCGCGGCCCTCCCGCTGCTCGGCGAGGGCGCCCGGGTCGTCTTCGTGACCAGCCACCAGGCGCACTTCATCCAGACGACGCCGACGATGCCGGAGTACGAGGCCGTCGCGCTGAGCAAGCGTGCGGGTGAGGACGCGCTGCGCGCGCTGCTCCCGCAGCTCGAGGAGAAGGGTGTGGAGTTCGTGGTCGTGTCGGGCGACATGATCGAGGGCACCATCACCGCCACGCTCCTCAACCGGCTCAACCCGGGCGCGATCGACGCCCGCAAGGAGGCGGCCGGACGCCTGTACAACGTCAGCGAGTTCGCGGCCGAGGTCGCCGCGGCCGTGATCGACCCGATCCCCGTCGATCACACCCGCCTCGTCGGCGACGTGTCGAGCTTCACCCCGATCGCCGAATGAAGGCCGCCGATCTCGACCTGCTGGTCGGCGTCTCGACCCCGACGGTCCACCCCGGAGGGGGCCGGGCCGTCGTCGCCGTAACGCATCCCTCGCTGAGCGCCGACGCGACGGTCGGTCAGCTGTGGACCATCCCGCTCGGCGGTCACGCCGCCCCGAAGCTCCTGACGCGCGGCTTCCGCGACACCGCGCCGCGGTTCTCCCCGGACGGGCGGCTGCTCGCCTTCCTCCGGGCCGAGCCGAAACGCCCGCCGCAGCTCTTCGTGGTCGACGCGGCCGGCGGGGAGCCCGTCGCGGTCACGGACCGCAAGCTCGGCGTGACCGAGTTCGACTGGTCGCCCGACGGCCGCACGTTGGCGTTCGTCAGCCGCGAGCCGGAGCAGGGCCGCTACGGCACCGTGGAGGGCATCGACCCGAACGGGGAGCCCGCGCGGCGCATCCAGTCGCTCAAGTATCAGGCGAACGGCGTCGGCTACACGATCGACCGGCGGGCGCACGTGTTCGTCGTGTCCGTGCCCGACGTCTGGGCGGCGCCGTCGCCCGCCCCGGCGCCACGGCCGGACGGGTCCTCGGACCCGGCGCCCGCCGTGGCCGAGCCGCGTCAGCTGACCGACGGTCCGTGGGACGACGGCTCGATCTCGTTCTCGCCCGACGGGCGGAGGATCGCCTTCATCTCGGCACGCCACGCGAGCCGCGACGTCGACCTGCGATCGAACGTCTTCACCGTTCCGGTGGAGGGCGGGGACGCGCGCGACCTCACCGGGCCGCACGGTTCGTACAGCATGGTGGACGCCCGCTTCGCTCCGGGTGGCACGCTCTTCTTCACGGCTCAGGATGTGGGCGAGAGCGGCCGCGACTTCGTCGCCAAGAACACGGCGCTGTACGTGATCGAGGCCGACGGCGAGACGCCACGGCGGCTCACGGATCCGGAGCCGGTCGACCTGACCGAGTCGTCGATCGTCCCGGTCCGCGACGACGCCGTGCTGGTGCAGGACCGTCGTCGCGGAGCCCTCGTGCTGGTCGAGGTCGACGCGGCGGGGGAGAGCCGCGACCTGACGGACGAGCGCACCGTCGTCGGCGGCGCCGGCGTCGCGGGCGAGACCGTCGTCGTGTCGTTCGCCGACGCCCGGACCTCCGGCGACGTCGCCGTCGTGGACGCGGGCGGCCTTCACCGGCTGACCGACCTGTCGGCTCCGCTTCGCGCGACCGGCATCGTCGAGCCCGTCGAACTCACGGTGACCGGCCGCGACGGCTACCCGGTGCACGGGTGGGTGCTCACGCCGGAAGGCGAGGGTCCGCATCCGGTGCTTCTCAACATCCACGGCGGCCCGTACGCGTCCTACACCGGCGCCCTGTTCGACGAGGCGCAGGTCTACGTCGCCGCGGGCTACGCGGTCGTGATGTGCAACCCGCGCGGAGCCGCGGGCTACGGGCAGGAGCACGGTCGCGTCATCCGCCAGCGGATGGGCACGGTCGACCTGGCCGACGTGCTGGACTTCCTCGACGGCGCCATCGCCGAGACGCCCGGTCTCGACCGGGAACGCGTCGGCATCATGGGCGGCTCGTACGGCGGCTATCTGACGGCGTGGACGATCGCGCACGACCACCGCTTCGCCGCGGCGATCGTCGAACGCGGGTTCCTCGACCCGGACGCCTTCGTCGGGACGAGCGACATCGGCAGCTTCTTCGGCGACGAGTACACCGGCACCGACCCCGAGCTGATGCGGTCGCAGAGCCCGCAGGCGGTCGTCGACCGGGTGCGGACGCCGACGCTCGTGCTGCACTCGTCGAGCGACCTGCGCTGCCCGCTCAGCCAGGCCGAGCGCTACTACGCGGCGCTGAAGCGGCGCGGCGTGGAGACGGAGCTGGTCGTCTTCCCCGGTGAGGACCACGAGCTCAGCCGCAGCGGACGGCCGCGGCACCGCCGGGAGCGCTTCGACATCATCCTCGACTGGTGGGCGGAGCATCTGCCCAGCCGCAGCAACCACCGCTGAACGACGAACGGCCCCGCTCGCATCCCGAGCGGGGCCGTTCCGTGTCGTGCGCGCGGTCAGGCGACGCGCGGTGCAGCCGGGGTCGTGTCCGTGGCCTTGAGGACGTCGCGGCCGAAGGTGAAGGCGCGGACGATCCCGATGACGCCGAGGACGATCAGCGCGATCGCCGCGAACAGCAGCAGGAACGCGGCCGACGAGACCGGCAGGACGAGCACCACGATGCCCGCGAGGATGCTCAGGATGCCGAACGTGATCGACCAGCCCGCGGAAGCGGAGCGGCCGGCTTCGGCCAGCGCCATGACGCCCTCGATGATCCAGCCGACGCCGATGAACGCGACGGTGAAGATCACCAGCGTGACCGCTGCGGCGGAGACGTTCTTGAGCGCCACGATCCCGACGAAGATGAGCAGCACGCCGAGGATGATGTTGAGCGCACGCGCGCCCCCGCGCATCCCGCGGCTGAAGATCCCGACGCCGAGACGCAGGATGCCGGCGACCAGGAAGTAGATGCCGAGGAAGACCGCGAGCACGGCGATGGTCTTCTCGGGCCAGAACAGCAGCACGATGCCGAGGATCACGCCGATGGCGCCACTGATGCCGAGCGCGGTGCGGATGGCGTTGATGGCGGAGCGCGTCATCTGACGGGCGTCCAGGGAGAACTCGTGCAGCATCGGGTCGGTGGGGTCGTTCACGCTCATTGCTTCATCCCTTCGCAGTGGCGGCCGCCAGTGTGGCGGTTGGTGCTGACATTAGCGCTCCGGACGCGCGGTGTCAGGAGGTGTTCTGCGGTGGGTCGGGAGTCGCATTCAGGCGGTCATGTCGAGTGAGAGAGCCGACAGTCCAGGCCAGTAAGTGCAAGAGCGTCACGAGTTCGCCGTCGCTGAGTCTCTGAAAGGAGGACCACTCACCCGAAAGGAACTCCATCGTGAACTCATCCTCAGCAGGCCACGGCCGCAAGCTGCTCGCCGGTGGCGCGCTCGCTCTCGCAACCGCCGGACTCACTTTTGGCATCGCTGGCGCGGCAAATGCAGCTGTGACCACCGACAGCGACGGCCGCGCCCTCAGCGACATCAGACTGACTCCCAAGGCTCCTGCTACGGACTTCTCGGTCCCTGGGACAACCGGCACTCTCACGTTCGAGCAGTGGGACGGTGTCACTTCGCCCGGTTCGACGTTCACTTACCAAGTGGGCGGCGAAGATTCTCGGACGATCACGTTGCCGGAAGGCCTCGTGTTCTCTGGTTCATGTAAGGACAGCGAGACGGCATCGACGAAGTACTACTGCACAGTTTCGGAGGACGGCCGGACCCGCACGTCCCGGACGGTGTACACCCAGCCGGTCACGATTCCTGCTACCACGGCTCCGAGTACTGCGTCCTATCCGGTCACATCAACCGGGCTCGTTAGTGGGGCGGTGACCGTATCACTCGCGGCGCCAACGGGGACCACGAGCCATGGTCCCCTCACGCTCTCAGCGATCCCGGTCGGTTCCGTTGCGCCGCTGGTCGTGTCGGGTGCGGGTCAGGCGGATGGTTCGGGGAGCGTTCCGCTGACGGGCACTGCGGAGCCGGGTGCGACCGTGACCGTCAAGGATGCGGCCGGCGATCTGGTGGGCACCAAGATCGTCGGCGTCGATGGTGCCTGGTCGGTGCCGGTCCCGAGCGGCACTTCTTCGCCCTTGTCGATCACGCAGACCGTCGGTGCTCTCACCGGTTCGCCGGTGACTTTCGACGTGGCCGCGCTGCCGGTGTGGCCCGGTCTCGCGGCAGCTGGTGCGCTCCTGGTCGCCGGCTTCGGAGGAAGCAGACTCATCCGCCGAACGCGCAACACCACCCACGCCTGACACCCCCCTCAATCGGTCATCACTTGTGACCGATTCCCTAGCCCCTGAAAGGGATGAATTGATGAACGCTTTGAACCGCGGCAACGGCCGCACGTTGATCGCTGCAGCCGCATTCGCGCTCGCAACCGCGGGACTCACTTTTGGCATCGCTGGCGCGGCAAATGCAGCCACCGGCCACAACAACACAGGCATTACCAACCTGCAGGTCACCCCGAATTCACCGGCGACAGACTTCTCGGTCATCGGCACCGCCGGGACACTCAGCTTCAACTCTGGTGACGGGACGCCGGCAGGGTCCGTCACGGTAGACGTGGGAGACGCGGAGACGTGGGTGTTGAGGCTGCCTGAGGGCCTGAAGTTCGCGACGACCGCTTGCGACAGCTTCAGAACGATCTCCTCCACTCTCGAAGGTACCTGCGCCATCTCGAACGACGGCGGAACAGTGACGCGCACGCGCACGGCTCTCAAGTCGTTTTCCGCCCAGCGCGACGGCTCGCAGTGGACGGACACCTACGCCGTCGTGTCCACGGGCCTCGTCGTCGGAACCGCTTCCGCTACTTACTCGCCGCTGCCCGGTGTCACCACTGCGGCCGGCGCTGCAGCGGTAATCCCGGTCGGTTCTGTTGCGCCGCTGGTCGTGTCGGGTGCGGGTCAGGCGGATGGTTCGGGGAGCGTGCCGCTGACGGGTACTGCGGAGCCGGGTGCGGCCGTGACCGTCAAGGATGCGGCCGGCGATCTGGTGGGCACCAAGATCGCCGGCGTCGATGGTGCCTGGTCGGTGCCGGTCCCGAGGGGCACTTCTTCGCCCCTGTCGATCACGCAGACCGTCGGCGCTCTCACCGGTACGCCGGTGACTTTCGACGTGGCCCCGCTGCCGGTGTGGCCCGGTCTTGCTGCAGCTGGTGCGCTCCTGGTCGCCGGCTTCGGAGGAAACCGACTGATCCGCCGAACGCGCAAAACCACCCACGCCTGATATTCCTTCAGACGGGGCCGGCCTCCGCGGCTGGCCCCGTCCTCGTTTCCCGGGTGCGGTGGCGGTGCCCTCGTAGGGTGGCGGCATGGGAGAGATCGAGATCCGGGCGGCGAACCCGGACGAGTGGGAGGCCGTCGGCGGTCTGCGATGGGATTCGGTCACCGAGTTCGGGGGAGAAGCGCTCGACTCGCGGGAGGAGTTCGCCGCGCGTTTCGCGGAGTGGGCGGCACAGCACCGTGACCGCCACGAGTGCCTGGTGGCCGTGGCGGATGGCGCGGTGGTCGGGATGATGTGGCTGGCTCGCGTCGACCGGGTGCCGAGCGCGCGGGCGTTCGACCGGTCGTCGGGCGACCTGCAATGCGCGTACGTCGTGCCGGAGCTGCGCAACGCCGGCGTCGGCGGACGGCTGATCGACGCGGTCGTCGAGAGGGCCCGCGAGCTCGGTTTGGAGCGCGTGACCGTGCACTCCAGTCCGCGTGCGGTGCCCGTCTACGAGCGGCACGGATTCGCCGCCGAGGGGCGGTTGCTCCATGTCTACGTCGTCCATCCCGAGGCGCCGCCTGCACGCCGCTGAGTCAGCGGGTGACGGCGGAGATGATGCGTTCGAGGCCCCAACGCCAGGCCTCGTCGACGTCGCCGCCGAGGCCGAACAGCCCGCCGAGTTCCATGGTGATGAACCCGTTGGCCCACGCGGTGAGCAGGCGGGCCGCGTCCAGGGCGTGATCCGGACCGGCCAGCTCGGTGACGGCGTCGAGCAGGGGAGTGGCGCTGCGCGCGACGGCGTCCGGGTCCGGTCGGGGTGCGCTGTGCACGGCGAAGACCAGTCCGAAGCCGGCCGGACGCTCGTGCGCGAAATCGCGGAGCGCATCCGCCTGCGCCGCGAGCCGACGTGCCGGGTCCGGCTCGCCACGCGTGTCTTCGAGGCGCGCGGTCAGGTCGTCCAGGGTCGCGGCGACGACGAGCGCCAGAAGCTCACGACGGTCGCGCACCCTCTTGTAGAGGGATGGCGCCCGCACTCCCACACGCTCGGCGACCGCCTGCATGGTCAGGCCGTCGAGGCCGCCGGTCTCGAGGAGCTCGCGCCCTGCGGCGACGATCGCATCGCGGGAGGTCTTATCGGGGGTCGGCATGCTTGCATCTCCTGCTCATAGCTAACTAGCATAGCCATCATGGAACTCGCACCGGGACTTCGCCGCATCGGCAACGACATCATCGCCGTGCACCTCATCGTCACCGACGAGGGGATGACCCTCATCGACACGGGCCTGCCGGGACACTACGCCGACCTGACCCGGGAGCTGGCGGCACTCGGGCGGCCGCTCAGCGACATCAAGGGCATCGTGCTCACCCACGGCGACAGCGACCACACCGGCTTCGCCGAGCGCCTGCGGTCGGAGCTCGGCATCCCGGTGTACGTGGGCTCCGGTGACGCGGCGCGGGCCATGGGGGAGAAGCCCCCGTCGCCGCCCAAGGACCGGCGCCGGATCGGCCCGGTGATCGGTTTCTTCGCCTACTCGATCCGCAAGGGCGGCGTGAAGATGCCGCCGGTCAAGGAGGTCGTGGCGGTGAACGACGGGGATGTGCTCCCTCTGCCGGGAGCGCCCGAGATCATCGGGATGCCCGGTCATTCGCCGGGCAGTGTGGCCATCCACGTGCCCGCCGTCCGGGCGGTGTTCGTGGGCGACGAGCTGACCACCCGCAGCGTTCTCACCGGCGAGACCGGCCCCCAGCCGGCGCCGTTCACGGACGACCAGGCGGGGTCGTCGGCGTCGCTGGAGAAGCTGGCCGGGCTGGATGTCGACTTCGTCATCCCGGGGCACGGCCCGGCGTGGACGCAGGGCGCGCCGGCGCTAATCGCGGCGTACCGGGAGGCGGAGGCAGCGCGCCGGTGATCCAAGGCGGGTGCCGCCCCGCGCGCTGACTTTCTGACGCGGCCCCCGGACACACGACGGGGCCGGTGCGCGGTGCAGGGACGCGGGGTGCTCTCGCGCTACGTTTAGAAAATGCGTGCAGACGACGGGCGGCTCGGTCGAGTCCGCCCGTTCTGGCTGCTGCGGAGCCAGGCGCAGCGCGGGACGCTCGTGTCCACCGGGCTCGTGGTCGTGGTGATCGCGTTCCTCGCATCCGTGATGACCGGATTGGCGCTTCGCTCTCCCGATACCGCGGTGCGGGCCACGCTGGAGAACGAGCCGGCAGCGGCGACGTCGCTCGCGCTGCAGGCGTCGCAGGGCTCCGACCCGCGGGTTCAGGATGCGGCGGTCCGGTCCGTGGTGGCGCGGCAGTTCCGCGGTGTGCCTCTGCAGATCGCGCAGACCAGGTTCGTGCCGACCGTCCCCGTGGCCGGCGGCGGCAGCTCGACGCTCCTGGTGGCGACGGATGCGCTGCATGAGCGGGTGCGGCTGACCTCGGGACGCTGGCCCGAATCCACCTCGACCCCGGCCGCGGGTGAGACGGCGCTCGACGCCGGCTTCGCACGTAGGCACCGCCTCGCTCTGGGAGACACGGTCGTCCTCTCCGAGCCGGACGGCCCTGTCACCGTCACGGTGGTGGGCATCTGGCGTCCGGTCGCCCCGGCGTCGCCAGCGTGGCTCGGACTCGCGAGCGGCGCCGCGGGGACCGACGGTCGAGCGATCGTCTCGAATGCCGTGGCGAACGAAGCAGGCGACGGCACCTCGGTGCAGTGGGTGCTGACCCCGGACCCGGCCCGCATCACCGCGGCGCAGCTCCCGCGGCTCCACAACGGTCTCGCCGGCGTCGCGGACGCTCTGAGCGAGGACCCGACCGCGGCCGCCAGCCCGTTCTCGTCGAGCGGTCAGGCGCTCGCGACGACGACGGCGATGGAGCGTTCGGTCGTCGCACTGCGCGCCGTCATCCCCATCCCGCTGAGCGTGCTCGCGGTGTGCGCGGTGATCGCGCTCGCCCTGCTCGGCCGCTTGCTCGCCGACGCGCGCCTGGTCGAGACCCGCCTGCTCCGATCGCGCGGGGTGACGCTTCCGCGGCTCGCCCGCGCTGCGGCATTGGAGTCCGGCGCGGTCGCTCTGGTCGCGGTGATCGTCGGCACCGCTGCCGCGCAGCTCGTCCTCTGGTCGCTCACCGGCGGCCCCACCGCCGGTCTTCCCGGAGCGATGGATGTGCTGCTCCCGCCGCTCGCCGCACTCGCCGCCGCGGTGGCCACCGCCACACTGACGGCCGTGCTGTCGGCGCGTTCCCTCACCGACGCTCCGGGGGCCGTCGAGGCGGGTCGCGGCCGGACGGCCGTCTCAGCGGGTCTCGCGGTGCTGGCGCTCGTCGCCGCGGCGGTGGCTCTGTGGCGGTTCGTGGTGTTCAGCTCCTCGACCGCCTCGGGAGGCGGGGGCGGGATCGATCCGGCCGGTGTCGTTGCCCCGGCGGCGGTTCTCTGCGCGATCGCGCTGCTCGGGCTGTCGCTCTTCGGTCCGGCCGCGGGAGCCGTCGAACGGCTCGCCGGCCGTGGACGCGGCGTCGCGGGGGTGCTCCCCGCCCGCCAGGTGGGCCGCGGGATCGCGCTGTTCTCCGGCCCGGTCGCCCTCATCGTCCTCACGGTGGGTGTGCTGACGTTCGCGGCGGGATACGCGGGCACTTTCTCGGGCTTTCTGCGCGACTCCACCCTGCTCACGACCGGGGGAGAGGTGCGGGCCGACCTCGGCGTCGGCGGCAGCCCCAACGACGGCGGCGATCTGTCGGGCGCGGATCGCATCCGGGAGACCGGCATCACCGCGGCGCCCGCCATCGTCGACGACGCCACCATCGGCGACACGGACGCCTCCCTGGTCGTCACGGACACCAGCCGCCTTCCTGCGCTGGTTCCCGTGGGCGGATACCTGCTCGACACCGGTGGCCTTGCCGCATCCCTCGCCGGCGGGGCGGGACTGCCCGGTGCCGATCTTCCGGCCGATACGACGTCGGTGGCGTTGCGGGTGACGGCCGTCTCGGGGGACACCGCGGCAGCCGGCGTCGCGGCGCCGACGGAGGTGACGGTGTGGATGGCGACGAGCGCCGGTGAGGCCGTCCCGATCATCGCGCGACCGGCGACATCCGGTGACGTGCTCATCGCTCTGCCCAAGGATGTCGGCCGACGTCTCGTCGCCGTCGACGTCACAGCCGAGGCCGCCGGCGCGACCGACGTGACGGTCGCGGTGACAGGACTGCCCGTCGCCTCGAAGCCCGCGGGAGACTGGTCGCTTGGGCGAGCCGCGTTCGACTCCGACACGCCGTTCCGTGCTGCGGGGGCCGGGCGCGCAACCGCCGCACTGCTGGACGGAAAGGCGACCGCGCGTTTCGTGCCGGACGCCGAGCCGACGCTGCGCGTCGCCGTCACGACGGCTCTCGCCGCCGACGACTCCCTTCGGGTGGGGCAGCAGATCGACGTGAACAGCTCGGTCGGGGGACTGACCGCGACCGTGGCGCGCATCGTCCCGGCGCTGCCCGGGACGACCGCGGAGCGCGCCGTCCTCGCCGACTACTCCGCGGTGACCGCGCAGCTGCTCCGCACGACGCCGTCGGTATCGCGCGCGACCTCGATCTGGGCCACCGGAGACGACCCGGCAGCGGTGGAGCGCGCCGTCGCGGGCGTCGTCGGACGCGACGCGGTCGTCACCACCGCCGAGGGCGGTTTCGTGTCGCGCTTCCTCAGCGGCGCCGTGCTGAGCACCTGGCTGGGCGCGGCCGGCTGCGCGCTGCTGGCCGTCGCCGCGGTGGCCGCCTCGATCTCCTCGGCGCTGCGCCGCCGCCGTGGCGAGGTCGTCGTGCTGCGTGCGGTCGGCCTGTCGGCGAAGCAGCAGGCGTGGACGCGACGGGCCGAGGTGATCGGCGTCTCCGCGGCAGCAGCTTTGTTCGGCCTGGCCGGCGGCGTGGTCGTCGTGCTGCTCGTCGGCAACACGCTCGCGCGGCTCTCGGTCGTGACGGCGCCGTCGACGCTGTCCGTGCAGGGCCGGGTGGATCCGCTCGGCATGGGGATCGGCGTCCTCGCGCTGGTCGCCGCCCTCGCCGTCGCCGTCTGGGCGTACGGGCGGTCTGTGCGGCGTCAAGCTCACGACACGGCCTACCGGGAGGAGACACGGTGAGCGCGCGTTCCCTCTCGGACCTCCGGCTGTTCCTGCGCTCGCTCCGGGCCTTCGGCGGCGGCCTCGCCCTGCTCGGCGTCGTCACTCTGGTGACCGCGACCGCCCTGGCCGCCTGGCCGCGCGTGAGCAGCGAGATCCTCGGTGGGGAACTCCGTCACGAGCTCCAGCAGGCGGGAGCAGGCGGCCGCGACCTCACCACGGCGATCCGCACCGGGGTGGTGTCGAACGGGCCTGCCGTCGACCCGGCCCGGCTGTGGGACGCGCTGCCGGGGATCGCAGAGAAGGTGCGTGACCGGATGGCACCGACTCTTCGCGCCGCGACGGCACCGGGCGACAGCGCGGCGCGGAGCGACGAGCTCCCGACCTCGGCTCCGGTGGGCGCGGAGAGCAACAGCCGCTACACGGTCACCGTCGAGGCCTACCGTGACCTGCGGAAGACCGCGCACCTCGTCGAGGGCAGCTGGCCCATGTCTGCCGGGGGAACGACGGGAGCACCCATCCCGGTGGTGCTGACGGTGGATGCCGCGCGCTTGCTCGACTGGCACGTCGGCGAGGTCCGGCGGTCCTCGGCGGGGCCCGGGCAGGACCTCTCGTTCCGTCTGAGCGGAACGGTCGCACCCGACGATCCCAAGGCCGACTTCTGGGATCTCGACGTCAGCCGGTCTCGCGGTCACTTCGTCGATGGCGGCGACTCCGGCAAGGAGTTCGGAGGGGTCGCGTGGGTCGATCCCGGAACCTGGTCGGTGCTCGCGCCGCGCCTCGGCGCGACCTTCGCGTCGGTCTGGTTCCCCGTGGAGCCGCAGCGGTTCACCGCCGAAGCGCTTCCGGCCGTGCGGAGCGCTCTGGGGGGTTTCCTGGCCACACCGCTGTCGGTGACGGCGGGCGACGCGACCGTTCCGCTCGCCATCGCCACGGCGGTGCAGGGGCCGCTCGACGAGTTCGTGGCCCGCGCACAGCCCGCGCAGACCTTGTTCGCGATCCTCATCAGCGGCCCTCTCGTGGTCGCGTTGACCGTTCTCGCGCAGGGCGCCCGCCTTGTGCTGGACCGGCGTCGGCCCGCACTCGCGCTGATGTCCGCGCGCGGCGCATCCCCGGTCCGTCTCCGCACCGAGCTCGGGGTGCAGGGGCTGCTCGTCGCCGTCCCCGCCGCGGCGCTCGGACTCCTGGCCGCCGTGGCTCTGACGCCAGGCGGTGTTCCCTTTGCGCTGCCGGTCGCCCTTGCCGTGTTCTGCGCCGTCCTGCCCTCGATCGCTCTGGTGGTGGCGGCCGGGCCGCTGTCTCCCATGGCAGGAGAGCGCGGTCGGGGTCGCTGGACGTGGGTCGCCGAGACTGTGGTCATCGGCTTGGCCGCCCTGAGCGTCGTGCTGCTCACCCGGCGCGGTCTCGCCTCGCCGGCCGCGGGCCTCGAGGTCGACCCGCTCACCGCGGCCACCCCGGTCCTCGTGGCGCTTGCCGCCTGCGTGGTGGTGGTCCGGCTGACCCGGTACCCGATCGGGTGGATCGCGGCCGGCTTCCGGCGCGGTCGCGGCCCGGTGGCGTTCCTCGGCGCCTCGACGGCACGCCGGTCGCGGTCAGGACTTCTCTGGCCGGTGTTCACGCTCGTCGCCGGAGTGAGCATCGCGCTCTTCTCGGTGAGCATGCTGGCGACGGCGACAGCCGGAGTGGGGGAGGGTGCGCGGATCCGGGTGGGCGCCGACCTGTCGCTCACTGCCGCATCCACCCTCAGTCAGCGGCAGCTCGACGCGGTCGGCGACCTCCCGGGCGTGCAGCGCACGGCGACGGTGGAGTGGGCCGGCGGGCTGCGCCTGACCGCGGGGGGAGTGTCTTCCGACGTCTCCGGGTACCTCGTGGACCCGAGGAAGCTCGACGCGGTGCAGGCCGACCTTCCGCCGGAAGCGCGGCTCTCCACCGCACTGACGGGCGGCATCCGCGGGCGCACCGCCGCCGCGCTCGGCGGCTGGTCCAGCCAGATCCCGATCACCAGCGCGCTCGTGGTCACCGGCGGCACCAACGTGCACCTCGGCGTCAAGGAGCTCGACTTCGTCCCCGGCGTGTACGTGCGGGATGCGGAATGGGTCTACCTGGACGCCACGGCGCTGCCCGCGTCGAGCGATATCTCGGGACGCCCGCAGACCGTGCTCGTGAAGCTCGCACCGGGGGCGGATGCGGCGCGCGTCCACGCCGAGCTCTCCCGCATCGGCGGCAGGGGAGCGGTGGTCGGAGATGCGATCGCCGAACGCGACGCCCTGCGGTCGTCCCCCTTGGTCGCGGGCACGGAGCTGGTGGCTGCGCTGTCGATCGCGCTGACGGTCCTGCTCTGCGTGGCGGCGCTGCTGCTGACCCTGGTCATCAACACGTCGGCGCGGGTACGTCTCGTCGCGACCCTGCGGACCATCGGGTACAGCTCGCGCCAGACCGCCGGAGTGCTCGCCTGGGAGCTGGGGCCCGTGCTGGTGGTCGGCATCCTCGCCGGCGCGGTCGTCGGGCTGGTGCTGCCCGCGCTCGTCCTGGAACCGCTGGACCTGCGCGGTTTCACCGGCAGCCCCGTCCAGCCGCCGGTCGTCCAGGACCCGCAGCTCGTCGCCGCTGTGCTGGCCGGCTTCGTCGTCGTCGCCACCCTGGCGACGTTCGTCGCCCTCGCGACGGCACGCCGCCATACGGCGGCGGCCGTGCTGAGGAACGGAGGAGGAGAATGACCACCGTGACCGCCCCCGCCGACGCAGCCATCGACTGCACCGACCTGGTTCGCATCTTCACGGCCGACGGCATCGAGGTGCAGGCGCTGCAGGGGCTCACCCTGCGTGTCGAGAGCGGCGGTCTGGTCGCCATCGTCGGGGCGTCCGGCTCCGGTAAGTCGACGCTGCTCGGCATCCTCTCCGGCCTCGACAAGCCGACGGCCGGCACGGTCACCGTGGCCGGGCGCGACCTCCTGGCGCTGCGCAGTCGCGAGCGCGTCGACTACCGGCGCCGCACGGTCGGTTTCGTCTGGCAGCAGACCTCCCGCAACCTCCTCGGCTATCTGACCGCGCGTGAGAACCTGGCCCTCGCGATGTCCGTCGCCGGCACCGGCGACCGCGACCGGCGCGCGACCGAGCTTCTGGAGCTGCTCGAGGTCGGGCACTGCGCCGACCGTCGCCCCACGGAGATGTCGGGAGGCGAGCAGCAGCGTGTGGCGATCGCGGTCGCTCTGGCCAACGAGCCGCGCGTGCTGCTCGCCGACGAGCCGACGGGCGAGCTGGATGAGGCGACCAGCGCCGAGGTGCTGGAGGCGATGCGCGGGGTGAACCGCGAGCTCGGCGTCACCACGCTCATCGTCACGCACGACCCCACCGTCTCGGAGCACGTGGCGCGCACCGTCCAGATCCGCGACGGCCGCACGGCGACCGAGGTGCTCCGGCGCACGGGCGTCAACGAGGAGGGCCACGAGCACACGGTCGCCGAGGAGTTCGCAGTGCTCGACCGGGTGGGGCGGCTGCAGCTCCCGCAGGAGTACCTCAGCACCCTCGGGATGCGCGACCGCGTCCGCCTGGCGCTGGAGCAGGACCACGTGGGCGTCTGGCCGCACGTCGCAGACGAGGAGGAGCGCCCGTGACGATCGCGGAGACCCGCGCGGACGGGACGTCCGACCGGACGGACGTCCCGCTGCTCATGGCGGAGGGCGTATCCCGTACCTTCGACACCGCGGCGGGCCGGGTGACCGCGCTCGCGGAAGCGAGCCTGACCGTCCGTCCGGGCGAGCTCGTCGTGGTGAAGGGTCCGTCGGGGTCGGGCAAGACGACTCTCCTGAACGTGCTCAGCGGTCTGGACCGCGCGAGCGGCGGGCGAGTGGTCCTCGACGGCGTCGACCTCTCCACCGCGTCCGAGGCTCAGCTGGTCGAGCTGCGGCGAGGCAGCACCGGTTTCGTCTTCCAGTCGTTCGGGCTGGTGCCCGTGCTCTCGGCGGCCGAGAACGTCGAGCTGCCCCTCCGCCTGCTCGGCGTCGCCCCGGCCGAGCGGGATGCCCGGGTGGATGCGCTGCTCGACAGCGTCGGACTGTCCGGCCATGCGCGGCAGCGGCCGACCGAGCTCTCCGGCGGCCAGCAGCAGCGCGTCGGAATCGCGCGCGCGTTGGCGGGGGAGCCGCGCATCCTGTTCGCCGACGAGCCGACCGGTCAGCTGGACAGCATGACCGGGCGCGCGATCATGGACCTGCTGGTCGACCTCGTGCACGGCCAGGGGATCGCCGCCGTGGTGACGACGCACGATCCGCTGCTGATGGCGCGCGCCGACCGGGTGCTGGAACTGCATGACGGACGCCTGGGCGCCGGCGCGTCACGCCCGCGCGGACGGCACGCGGCGCCCTCGGCAGAGGGCTAGGCGCGGCAGCAGATGCGCGGCAGACGGATTCACCGCGCAGAGACGAGCTGCTCCAAGTTGTCCAGCTCGTTGGCGCGTCCGGCGAGCAGCCGCTCGGTCCAGACGTCGTCGTGCAGCTCCTCGACCTGCATGACCACGCGCGTGCCCTCGCCTGCCGGCTCGAGGTCCACGACCGTGAGCTGCTCGTAGGGCTCGTGGTCGGGCACGAAGTCGATCACGGATCGGTAGGCGATCCGGCTGGGCTCACGGAGTTCGGTGAACACCTTCCGCGCCTGTGTGCTGAGCGGCAACCCGTTCTGCTCGAGGAAGGCGACCTGCGCCGGGTCCACCGCGGTCATCGTGTAGACAAGCTCTCCATCCGGGCGGAGGTCGATGCGGTCGACCTCCGTGCGGAAGCCGTCTGGCGCCCACCAGCGGGAGATGCCGTCGGCCGTGGTCCAGAGCTGCCATACGGTCTCGGGTGACGCAGCGATGGTGCGCTCGATGGTCTTCATGGTGCTGTCCTCTCTGACGTGGATTGCGGCTTTACAGGCCAGACAATATATTCGTTGTGACGAATGTGTCAAGAGGGAGTCGAATGGACGTTCAGAAGGCGCTCGTGGCGATGGGGGAGCCGACCAGGTTCCGCATCCTGAGCCTGCTCGCCTCGGGCCCGCGCACGGTGGGGGAGGTGGCCGCCGCGGTCGGCGCACTGCAGCCGCAGACCACCAAGCATCTGCAGCTGCTCGAAGCGGCGGGCATCATCACGGTCGAGCGGATCGGCCGCCGCCGCCTGGCGCGGGTCGACCGCGACGCCGTGCGGGAACTGGCCGACTGGCTGAGCGGCCTGGCTTCCTCCACAGAGGACGACGAAGTGCTGCAGCAGTATGCCGACGCCGTGCGCGCCGCCGGGACGGCAGTGGACATCCTGTTCGAGCGCACCCTCCTGGCATCGCCTGAGGCGGTGTGGCGGGCCTGGACGGACCCTGCCCAGGCTGCGCGCTGGTGGGCTCCGCGGCATTTCGACGTCGTCCGCTGCTCCGTCGCGGCCGAGGTCGGCGCGGCGGTCGAACTTGTGCTGCGGGAGGGCGACGGAACGGAGTACACGTCGGCCGGAGTCGTCCGGTTTGTCGAGCCGGGGCGCCGGATCGTCTTCGACCTGTCGCCGCTCGACGCCACCGGGCGGCCGTTCTTCGAGGTCGTCGTGGACGCCACGCTCGAGCCCTCGGACGAGAGCGTCGCCCTACGCGTGCGCATAGCGGCGGAGGGTGCCGACGCCGCCGCGGCGCCGATGCTCGCAGGGCTGGAGCCCGGCTGGAGTCAGCAGCTCGACCGGCTCGGCGAGCTCCTGCAGTGAACGCAAGGTGCTACCGGCCGGGGTCGAGGCGCCGACGGATAGGGGAGTCATCCCGCGCGAGTCTGAGCGGGCTGGGCACCGACCAACTCGACCTCTACCTTCTGCACTGGCAGGGCGATGAGCTGGTGAGGCGAAGGAGATCGCCCGACCGTGCGACGGCGTCACGAATCCATTCGTTCGCCTCGCGCGGATAGAGCGGCACATCCACGTCTGCGTCGTCGACCGGTCGCCATACGACCGGGGCCACTGAGCCGTCCGACTCCGTGAGAGTTCCGCCTTCGGCTGCCGGTTCGGGATCCAGGATGCCTGCGTACAAGGCGACGATCTCGTGGCCGAGTTCACCGTTGAAGCGGAAGATGTTCTCGATCATGCCGAGATACGTCAGACCGAGGATCGCGGCGCCGAGTTCTTCGTCCACCTCGCGGACGATCGCCGCACGGTGCGTCTCGCCGAGGTCGACCCCACCGCCGACGAGCCGGTGGTATCCGAGCGGATTCTCGCTCGTGGGCGGATTGCTGCTGACGAGGTGGCGTGAGCCGTCAGCACTCAGCGCGACGAGCATCGCCTTGACGCGGATGCGGGAACGATCTACGGGCATACCGCCATCATCCTGGTTCCTTGGGGCGTGTGTCTGGAGGGCTTACGTCGGGCGGTGGAGGCCTGTCGGCCGCGATCCCAGAGCGATCCTTTCGGTGTGCTCGGAGCCGTTCTGGTACCAGACGAATTCCGCCTCGGTGAGCAGTTCGCTCGGACGCTCGACGACTTCTCGCGAGTTATTCGCGTATGTCTCCTGCCAGTCGTCACTGCTCAACGCGTTGCAGTATGCGAGTGACATATGGAAAGTCCACTGGTCGAGTGGGAGCTCACCAATGCGCTGGAGGTCAGTGGCGTTCAACACCGAAGTGGGGCTCCCGTACGCGTCGACCAGTGACGCGGTTCGGTGGAGCCGCGCGATCAGGATCCGGAACGGCGTCGGAAATCCATCGACAGCCTCGACGCGGACCTCGATCGGCGCTTGCTGTCTTGCCCATGCCGTAATCGTGTCCTTCAGCTCGTGGACGCGCGTCGGCTCAGAGAATCCGCGCAGCGTCACGTGTCCTGTATGTGGATGAGCAATCGCCTCCGGCAGCCGCGACTTCAACGACGTTTGCTCGGCCCGGTAGAACTCACCCACGGGACCGGTTGGCCTCAGCACGAGGTATTGCTGGCCCTCAAGAGAAGCCAGTAATCCCGGATCGGTCATGAATGCACGCGCCAACGGGGCCCTCCATCCGCTCAGTCAATCGACCGTATCGGGCCGCCATGCCCGGATGTGCCGTGTTACGGGGCGTGTGCCACGCTTGAGGTGTGAATGCTGACGCGCCCACCGAAGTGCTTTTCATCGGCGGCCGGGCTGGCGTGGGGAAATCGACCGTCGCGGCCGAGGCGTCTCACCTGCTTGCGTCCGCAAAGGTCCAGCACGCACTGATCGAGGGCGACAACCTCGATCAGGCATACCCGGAGCCCTGGCGCGGAGGCGTCGACCTGGCCGAGCAGAACCTGGCGGCGATGTGGAAGAACTACCGCGACGCGGGGTACCGGCGGCTCATCTACACGAACACTGTCAGCATCCTGCAAATTAAGCCGCTGATCGCCGCACTCGGAGGCACGGTCCGGAGCGTGGGCGTGCTGCTGACTGCGAGCGACGAGGCGACGCGATCCCGACTCGCACTGCGCGAAATCGGTTCTGCTTTCGAGGAACACGTGCAGCGCAGCGCTGCTGCTGCACGAAAGCTTGCTGCAGAGGCCGAACCCGCCATCCATCGCGTGGACACTGATGGACGGACGGTCAACCAGATCGCCCGCGAGATCGTTGGCTTGACCGGGTGGTCTCGTGCGCAGGATCGCTCCGTCTGACGCCGATGCCCGACACGACGCTTCTGCGTGCGAGCCGAAGGGCTCAGCGCCGACCGGGATCCAGGTTGACGCCGATCCCGTACTTCAGATAGGGCTGCGGCGAACCGATCAGCAGCTCCGGGTTGAGCCACACCAGCTGCGCCTCGGTGAGGCCGAAGCGGCGGGACACCTGGTAGATCGTGTCGCCCTGGCCGGGCACGTAGTAGGCGAGGGTTTCGCCATCGAGGACGGTCCGGCCGCGGGCGTTCGCCACTGAGCCGTGGTCCACCGGCGCGAGGTTCGGGTAGGCCGGGGGCAGCGTCCAGTCGATGGTCGCGACGGCGAACACCCGCGCGTCGCCGGGCGGTGACTCCTCCAGCGAGTGCAGGAAGGTCGGGTCGCCGGCGGCAGGGGAGTCGAGCGGCATCCTCATGACGAGGTCGCCGGCGGTGCTCGACGGGCCGGCCACGAGGCCGTAGTAGTTCTCGTCCTGGATGTTCTCGGGTTTGCCGTCGTGCCGCTTCCCGGTCATGGTCAGCATGATGTCTCCGAGGTTCACCGTGGAGGGGTCGTCCGGCGCGATGTGCACCTCGAGGACGCGGTCCTCGCCGACCACGATGCGCACCGCGCCGGTCAGGGGATGGTCGGTGACCGTACCGGGGATCGGCTCGTGCTCGATCACCCTGAGCTGGCCGGTGCCGATGGTCTGGCCGGCTACCAGCAGGTTCGGGAGCTGCTGCGCGATCGGCACCGGATCCGGGTCGGGACTCGCCGTCGATGTCGTCGCCGCCGGGTGCGCCGGAGCGTTCAGCAGCGTGCATCCCGAGACCAGTGCGAGCACGGTCGCAGCGCCGATCGCGACCGTGGCCGCCTTCATCCCCCCGTGGATCATGTGTTGATACTAGTGAGCGGTGGGCAGGGCACTCCACCGGCACGCGCTCCGCACGTCAGGCGGGAACTATTGCTTCAAATCCGGCAGCCGCCGGGCGAGGATCGCTCCTTGCGGGCGAGCGCCCGCCTCTACCCGCTCATACGTCTCAACGATTTCGAACCCTGCGGCCTCCACCTCCGAGGCGAGTCGGGTCACCGGCCAGCGATATGCGTCGATCACGGCGTGCGGGAACCTCTCCAAGGTGGGCCAGGTGAAGAATCCGACCAGGAGCCCACCACCGGGCCGCAGGACACGGCTGAACTCTCGCAGTGGCATCTGGATGTCGTGCGGTTCGCAGTGGATCAGCGAGTACCAGGAGAGCACTCCGGCTACGGAGGAAGACTCGGCGTCCAAGTCGTCGAGCCGGCCGACATCGAACCGGACCCCGGGATACTCTCGACGTCCCCGCGATATGAACGCGGGAACCAGGTCCACGCCGCGCGCATCATTGCCGCGGGAGACGAGGTGGTTCGTCCATTGCCCCGGTCCACACCCCGCGTCGATCACAGGACCGGAGATCCCGTCGGCCCACGTGGACACCAGATGGAGGTCGGCGTGGTGCACTGCTGTCATCGAACCGAACAGATCGATGTACTCCGCCGACCGACGCGTGTAGGCGTCTGCCACTCCACTTGACATGTCGTCAGCGTACGGACACGCGGAGCCGGAGAAATGCAGGCTCGCTCGCATCGTCGACGGTGTACATGCTCATGATTTCAGCTCGGTGAAGAGTCGACTCCTGTTTGCCAACGGGCAGGAGCGGGTGTCGGTGAGAAGGGGAGTAGCACGAGCGTCCGATCAGGCGTTCGCAGTCTGCGCCGACCAGCCCGCTAGGTGGAGGATCTCCTGAACGGACTCCTCCACGGTCGCCGGATGGGTGAGCACCTGGAAGTGCCGGATCCGTTCATGGTCCGAGCGCTTGTGGTAGGCGTCCACCCACATGCGCAGCGCCGCGGCCAGCTCCTCTGTCGGTTCTCGATCGGTCACCCGTGCCTTCAGGATTTCGATGGGCGCGGTGGTCTCGCAGATGATCAACCTCGAGCCGGGCAGTGCCGTCCGGATGAGCTCGACTTCCTCTTCGTCGTCGAACACCATCGGGATTATCAACTTGATGTCGGGGACGGCGGCGACGTAGTTGGGCCAGATCGATCGAAGGTTTTCCCGCGGGAACCACCGGCCCGGGTAGGGGTGCACGAGGCTCAGCTCGTCGACGTCAATGACGCCCCAGGGCATGTCGGCCGCCCCGAGGGATAGGGCGAGCGCCCGCGCGAGCGTGCTCTTTCCTGACCCCGGAGAGCCATGTAGCACCAACACGTCAGCCATATCAACATCCTGAAGCGACCGAGCCAACCGATCAACCTTTGCGACCACCGATGTGTCGCCGGCGCGCACCGCCGACAACTCCTCCGGCGACCCGGAGGCTGGAGCGCGGGCGCCGGGCCACCCAGGCAGCCCGCATAGTGCAACGCGGTTGCATTATTTAGCGCAATGGTGTTTCATTAACTTCATGAGTCGGGCGCTACATCCCAAACCCCGAACGCAAGGAGATATCAATGTCAGAGTCAATCGATCGCGATTACACGACCGCGCTCAACGAAGCCGAGAAGCTCCTCGGCTTCCGGCTCGAGCGCTTCCTCGAGACCGCCCCGACCGAGCCGGAGAATGCTGAGGACTTCAAACGGATCGCCACCATCCAGGCGTTCGGAGACGCCTGGCCCCGCACCGACCACCTCGACACGCACACCCGCGCGCTCGTGTCGGTGACCATCGCGGCGTCCCTGGGCGTCCTCGAACCGCTCCGCGGGCAACTGCGCATTGCGCTCAACAGCGGAGCGACCAAGGAGCAGATCGTGGAGGTCTTCATCCAGATCGCCGCCTACGCCGGCGTCGCCCGTGCCTTCGAAGGCTACGGCATCGCGACTGAGGTCTTCGCAGAACAGGCCTGAGCGAGCAGGCGGATCACATGAAACCCGCGTGAATCGCATCGCTGATAATGCACATTATGTCAATTCGAAGTCGGCCTGTTCCTAATGGATGGCGAATACGCTGCTAGCCCACGGCTCCCCCTGAGCGGTCAGCGCCGGTGCTTGCGGAGGGCTGCGACGACTCGAGGGGCGGTCATGCGCGGCGACGAGCGGCGGCCGCCAGTTCGTGCTGCCTGTCACGGCACAATCAGTTGGTGAGTCGGTCCGCGATCAGAACGGCGAGATCCGCGGGGGCAAGGCTGGTGCTGTCGATAACCAATTCGTCCGTGAACTGGACGTGTTCGAGAATCGCGGCTAGTTCGGGATGCCGCCTTTCATGCCACTCGAATTCGTTTGTGTTCTCGCCGTGCCGAAACTGCAGACGGGCCAGGGCCACATCAGCATCCAGAACCAGCCGCACCATTAGTGGGCGCTTCGAGCCGAGAGCACTCACGCAACGGTTGAACTGCTCAGTCGTCTCGACCACGCCGGCAGCCACGATCACCTTCGCGCCGCGTGCATGAAATTGCGCGGCGACGGCTCGGATGTTGGCCACGGCAAGTTCGAACTGGAACGGGTCTTGTTGTTGAGAGGGCCAGGCACGACGTAGCCAGTCGACGTCGATAACTGCACCTGGAACGCCGCGCTTCTCGAGCTCCTCGCCGAGCTTGTCAGCGGTGGTGGTTTTGCCCGCGCCGACGCTTCCGTTGATCCACACTGCGTCGTGAATGGGTTGAGACATATGCGAAACCATACCGTCGCGCTGCGGGCCCATTCTGGGGCGTCCTGTAGCCAATGGTCATGCGGGCGGTCGGGGACGCAACCCAACGGACGCCAGGTCGGCTACGTCACCATCGCCTACGAGTGCGAGAACCGAAAGCTTGATACGACGCTACCCAGTTAGTGGACCGTTTCCTGCAGGTCGCCCCTCCGCCGATACGGCCGTGACCGGACTTGCGATTGCGTTTGACCAGCCGTTCGCGATCAAGCGGATCAAGCCCCACCCGGTGCCGAAGCGAAAATGTCGAGCCCGAGCGAGTGAGAGAGGAACCGGGCCGCCCGCTGCCCCCGCACGCTGTTGCCGGCGGGGTCGAGGCGCGGTGAGAAGGTTCCGAGGCCGCCCTTGCCCGGTGCGACCGTGACGATACCGCCCGAGACACCGCTCTTCGCGGGAATGCCGACTTCGAACAGCCAGTCCCCCGAGAACTCGTAGAGTCCGCTCGTCGCCATCACGGCGAGCGTGTCACGGCAGACGGATGCATCGATGACCTTCTCCCGGGTGATCGGATTGACGCCTCCATTTGCAAGAGTGGCGGCCATGACCGCCAGGTCCTCGGCGGTCACCAGGAGTGAGCACTGTCTCGTGTAGACGTCGGTCGCCTGAATCGGGTCGAATTCCATCCGCCCATAACTTTGGAGGAGCCGGGCGATCGCCATATTGCGCTGGTTGGTGGCCGACTCGGACGCGTAGACCTCGTCGTCGATCTCGAGCCGCCGCCCGGCGAAGCGGGAAAGTCCCCGTTGGACGAAGTCCCACTTCTCTGCCGCCGTCGAGCCGGGCGCCAGGCTCGTCGTCGTGATCGCGCCCGCGTTCACGAGTGGATTCCTGGGGTCGCCCTCGCTCAGCTCGAGAGCCATGACCGAGTTGAACGGGAGGCCCGTGTTGTTGACGCCGACGCGGCGCGACACCTCCGAGTGCCCCAGTTCATGACACACCAGCGCGAACACGAACACCTTGGAGATCGACTGGATCGAGAACGGGTGGCTGGAGTCACCGACGCTCGTCGTCTGGCCCCCGACACCGCACACGCTGATGCCGAAGAGGGCCGGGTCCGCTTCACCGAGCGAGGGGATGTAGTCGGCGACCTTGCCGTCATCCAGGCCGCGGTAGCGTTCGTGGGCGGTTTCGATGAGTGCGTGGACTCGTTCGACGTCGGGAAGGGTGCCCGTGGAGACCACATTCTCCTGCGCGGGCACTTCGTCCGAATGGACGGCGTCGGTCGAGAAATCGGGCAGCGGAGTCTGTCGTTCAAGGTAGGCCATCGGGTCCTCCGTCTTGATGCGGATCGCGGTTCAGTTGGACCGCATCAGCCGCGCCAGCGCCAACCCGGCCGCTGAGACCAGCGGAGCGGCAGCGATGATTACGGCGACCGGGTTCGGACGGAAGGTCGGCCCGTGGGGTCCTCCGATGTAGGCGCCGATCGGTATCGTGTAGCCGCCGCCACCTCCGCCGCTCCCCTCGCCTCGCTCGGCGCCGTCCGCATCCTCGCCGGACCCCTCGCCGCCCCCGAAACCGAACGCGACGATCGCGACCGGGAGGATGTCGTGGCCGTCGAGCGTTGTCTTCTCGCCGTACGCGAGCCGGGCGCCCCAGGTGGGCACGGAGTCAGCCAGTCTTTCGATGAGCGTTGTCATGGCACCAGACCGTACGCGCGTCGGTGGCCGGCGACCACACTCAATTCCGCTCCTGCGCGGGTCAGCTCGGTGCGCCGCCGCTGCCGGCCACGGCACGTTCGATGACGTCCGCGACGTCTTGCGGGTTGGTCTGCATCACCAGGTGCGGGGCCTTCAGCTCGGTGACGTCCGCGATGCCGGCGCGCTGGTAGCCGAAGCGTCCGACGTCCGGGTTGATGGTGTGGTCGTCGGCCGAGACGATCCCCCACGCCGGCTTGGTCTTCCATGCGGCCGCGGGAGCCTCCTCGTCGAACACGGACGCGGCCAGCGGTCGCTGGGAGACGGCGAGGACCTCGCTGACGCGCGGGTCGAGGCCCGCGGCGAAGATGCGCGGGAACGCGTCGATCTTCACCGAGACGTTACAGGGGCGGCGCGAGGACGGTGTGGCCCCGATCGAGCAGAAGGCGGGTGACGGGCGCCCAACTGGCGGCGTCAGCGAACGCTCCGTGGACGAGGACAATCGTTGGGGACGGCATGACGTTCTCCTATCGCTCTCCGTTTGGTCGGCAGGATAGGGCCGGCCAATCGTGGGCGGCAAGCGAACTCCTGCTGAACGGTCCCCCGCGGCTCATCCGCTCGGATGCGGGTTGGGCGGGCCGTCCCAGTAGCCGTGCGAGACGTTGTTGTCGTACCTCACGAGGTCGTCGGCGCGTTCGAGCGACGGGCACACCGCCATGAGCCGCCTCTTCGACGGATCCAAGTCCCATCGGATCAGCAGGTACTGATCGTGACCGCCCTTGTCCGTGTAGCGCCGGATCACAGCCTTCGGCACCACGACGTCGTCTCGCATCACCAGCCAGGTGTCTCTGTCGTAGCGGATCGGCTTCGGGCGGGTCACGACTCCATTAGAACATATGTTCGAATCTGCTGAAGGGGTGAACTCCCCCACTCAGGGCGCGAGAGCGACACCGGATGTGTTATAAGTAACAGGTTAGTTACTTGCAGAGGAGGCGCGAGTGGATGCTTCGACGACGGTTCGCCGACGGGATGCCGCGGCCTCGACCGCGCGGCTGCTCGCCGCTGCGACCGAGGAGTTCGCGGCGCACGGTTACGAAGGGGCACGCGTCGACCGGATCAGCGCGTCGTCCGGCCTCAACCGCGCCCTGCTCTTCCACCGGTTCGGGGATAAGGAGGGCCTGTACCGCGCGGTCCTCGCCCAGGTGGCGCAGGATGCGGCGGCGACGAGGTCCGCAATCACCGCGGATCGTTCCGCACCAGGCGATCGTGTCGAGTTCGTCGGGATGGTCCGCGAGCTCGTTCGCGCGACCGCTGACTTCTTGCTCGGCCATCCCGATGCTGCCCGAATCCTCGCGTGGGAACGCGCGGCGGGTTGGGCCGCGTTCCACGCTGCACGGCCGGAGTCGGACGACCCCGCCGCAGAGCAGATCACGGAATGGTTCCGACAGGGAGCCGAGCGCGGGTGGCTCAGAGAAGGGCCGTCCCCGGATCGACAGCTCGCTCTCGTCCTGGAGCTGGTGACGGCCGTACTCAGCGAGGGCCCGGAGTTCGTCAAGGACGCCGTTACAGCGGCGCTGATGCGGGAGGAGAAGACCCGGTGAATCGTCTGCCACTGCCCCCTGATCTGTCGCCGGTCGAGCGCTCGGCGCTGCTGCCCATCCTCGGACGTGCGCGTGACGCCGCCAGCGAGAGCCCCATCCTCGGCGACGTGTGGTCCCAGGTCGTGGTCGATACGTTGGCCGTCGACTGGGAGGACCTGGGGCTGCCCCGGAAGGAGGCGTCCAGCGTTGCCGCCCGGGGCCGACTCATCGACGATGGATGTCGTGCTTTCCTGGCCGCGAACCCCGACGGTGTCGTGCTCGATCTCGGCTCCGGTCTCGACGACCGGGCACAACGCGTGCAGCCCCCTGCCGGCTCGCGGTGGTTCGATCTCGACCTCCCCGGCATCCTAGCCCTGCGCCGCCAGCTGCCGGAGCGTCCCCCTGTGCGCGCCGACTACAGCGAACTCGAGACGGATGCGACCTCGTCCGACTGGATGTCCGCGCTGCCGGCCGATCGCCCCTTCGCGATCCTGGCCGACGGGTTCTTCCCGTTCCTCCCGCCCGACGCCTCCCGTCAGCTCGTCCACCGGCTGGTCGAACGTGCGCCCGCCGGAGAACTGCTCATGAACGGTTACACGACACTCGCGCGCTCGCTCATGCCACGCGTGAAGGCCATCCGTGATCTCCACATCGACACCGCCGACGGCACCGCCTTCGACGACCCGCGCGAACCCGAGAGCTGGCATCCGCGGTTGGAACTGGCGGAGCGGACGATGCTCAGCCGCTCCCCCTACGTCGACCGGATGCCCCGGCGCGTCCAGAGAGCGATCCGGATCATGAACGCATTCCCGCGACTCGCCGAACGCAGCGACCTGGGCGTCCTGCGGTTCACGTTCTGATCTGGTCGGCGACTTCCGTTCAGTCGCCGCTCTCGTGCTTGACGGCGAGCAGGTCGACGGTGTTCAACTCCGGGTCTTTCGCCAGCAGGTCCGGGCCCACCTCGCCGAGTGCCTTCGGGATCTCTCCGTTGAGGTGCGCTTGACGCGCATCCTCGTCGGCGAACGTGTCGAAGATGCCGAAGTGCGTGTCGTCGATCTGGAAGGCGTACCAGGTGCGGGTTCCGGGCTCCTGGTCGACGATCGTCTTGCCGCCGATCAGAAAGTCCCTCAACTCCCCCGCCTTGTCGGGCTTCGCCTCGAGCAGCGCCAGTACGCCGAGCTTCAGGTCCATGTCATCTCTCCTAGCGGATCGGGACGTCTCGTCATCCGAATACCGAAGGCGTCAGGGCGGACGCTACCCCTCGGGCGGCGCGTCTGCCATTCCCCGCGGTCGCACGGGGCGGGACGCTGAGGCCCGTGTCGTCCTACGACCGGTACTCCGGGTTCGGGAAGTCGAACCGCGTCCCCGCGTCCCACTCGCGCCGCTGGTTGCCGTAGTCGGGGAAGCCGCCCGCGTCCTTCAGGAGACGGGCCAGGTGGAGGAGGTTCCAGGTGAGGAAGGTCGTGTTCCGGTTGGTGAACTCGTTGTCGAATCCCACGCGGCGGCCGTCGCCCAGGTCATCGCCGTAGCTCGGGCCGGGGCCGGCCTCGCCGATCCAGCCCGCGTCCGCCTGCGGCGGCACCGCGAAGCCGATGTGCTGCAGGCTGTACAGCACGTTGGACGCGCAGTGCTTGATGCCGTCCTCGTTGCCGGTGATGAGGCAGCCGCCGGTCCGGCCGTAGTAGAGCCACTGGCCCTTCTCGTTCAGCTCCCCCGAGTGCGCATAGAGGCGCTCGATGACCTTCTTCGTCTCGCTGCTGTTGTCCCCCAGCCAGATCGGGCCCGCGATTAGAGGATGTCCGCAGCGAGCACCCGCGGGAAGAGCTCCGGCCACGCGTCCACCTCCCACCCGTGCTCACGCATGTCCGGGTAGACGCCCGTGGCGATCGGATGGTCGACCGATCGGAACTGATCGACCTGCACCCCCTGCTCGGCCATGATCGAGGCGCTCGCATCCACCAGCGACTGCGTGTGACTGCGCTCCGGAGACCGGGTGAGGGTGGTGTTGATGAAGAGCGCGCGCAGATCGCTGAAGTCGGTATCTGTGGATGCCATGGCTCACGGTAACGCGGGATGCGCGCTGCGGGGCTGGCCGATCGTGACCGGTCCGGCGCCCGCTCCGCATCGGTAAGCCGCTGGCGAACGCTCCCCCGGCGTCGGCTCTGAACGCGCACACTCGTCTCATGTCGGATGCCGAAGCCCTGGATGCCTACTCCTCCGTGGTCGTGCGCGTCGCCGCCGCGGTCAGCCCGGCGGTCGCCGCCGTGACCGCGCGCACCGCACGAGGCGTGGGCCTCGGAAGCGCGACGGTCGTCTCGCCCGAGGGCCATCTCCTGACCAGCGCGCACGTCGTGGAGGGCACGACGAGCGTCGACCTGGCGTTCGGAGACGGCACCCGGGTGCGGGCGCAGGTGGTCGGCCGGGATCCGCTCTCCGACCTCGCCATCCTGAAAGCCGACGAAGCGACGCCTCCCCCGGTCGAGCTGGGCGACGCCGCCGCGCTCCAGGTCGGGCAGCTCGTCGTCGCGGTCGGCAATCCGTTCGGACTAGCGGGAAGTGTCACGGCCGGGATCGTGTCGGCGCTGGGCCGCTCGTTGCCGACCCGCGCCGGACGGGTGGTCGACGAGGTCATCCAGACCGATGCCGCCCTCAACCCCGGGAACAGCGGCGGCGCGCTCGCCGACAGCTCCGCCCGCATGATCGGGGTGAACACCGCCGTCGCGGGAACCGGCCTGGGTCTCGCCGTGCCCGTCAACGCCACGAGCAGGCGGATCATGGAGACGCTCATGCGCGACGGTCGCGTGCGTCGCGCCTGGCTCGGAATCGCGGGCGCCGAGATCACGCTGCAGGAGGCCGTCGCGCGGAAAGCGGGCGCGAGGACCGGCATCCAGGTCATGACGGTCGTGCCCGACAGTCCCGCGGACCTCGCGGGCGTCCGGCCCGGCGACGTGCTGATCTCCCTCGACCGGACGCCCATCCACTCGGTTGCCGACCTTCAGCGCCTCATGATCGCTAGCACGATCGGCCGGCGGCTCGAGCTGACCGTGTGGCGCAACGGCGCCCTCGTGGACGCGGTCGTCGAGCCCACCGAGCTCGCCGACGCGTGAGCGGGCCGGCGCCCGTTCAGTCCTTGCGCACGCCGGACGCCGAGGCGGTCGTTACGGCGTCCACGGCTCGTCGGCGTGCGACAGCCAGACCTGCTGCGGGTCCAGGGAGCGGATGAGGAGCTGGCCCTCGGTCTCCGGCTCGTCGAGCTGGGCGCCCCACACGGCCGTGTCGCCGGCGATGACGATGGGCCGCTCCCCCGCATCCACCACCACGATCTGCGATCCCCGGGTGTGCCCGGGTGCCGGGACGAGTCGGACGCCGGGCAGCAGCTCCAATTCGCCGTCGACCGGGACGTAGTCGACACCCGGAGCATCCACCCACTCCCGGATCGTGTAGTCGTCCAGCGTCCGCGCGTCCTCGAGTTCGGCCCGCTGCACGTAGATCGGGCGCCCCGCGAAGAGGTGGTTCCCGCCGCAGTGGTCGAAGTGCAGGTGGGTGTTGACGATCGCGGTGATGCTGCCGAGATCCACGTCCGACTGCTCGTTCAGGGGCTCCAGCTGCGGGTCCATGTCCGCGACGGCAGGGTCCAGGGCGGTCAGCCCGGTGTCGACGAGGATGCTGCCGTCCGGGTGATCGATGAGGTGGACGAACACCGGCAGCCGTTCATCCTCCCCCACCAGGAGGCTGGCGACACGGATCGGGGTGACGGTCACAGACGCGGTCATGCGGTCACTGTACCGGTCTGGGCACAAAAAAATGCGAGGATATCACCTCGCATTTCCAGAATATATCACGCCAGGGTACTTGCCACAAGAGCCCCCCTGCCGGGCAGAATGCCCTTTCGCAACCGATTCCCACCAAGAAGGCAGGCGCGCGTCATGAGCACCGTCGTCGTCAATCAGACCATCACCGCCGACGGCTACGCGGCCGGGATCAACCAGACCGAGGAGCGCCCGTTCGGCGAGGACGGCGGGGACGGCTGGGGCGACCGGCTCCACGCCTGGATGTTCGACCAGGGCGACGAGAACCGGGCGGAGGTCGAGCAGATGGCCGGCGCGCGTGCACACATCATGGGCCGCAACATGTTCGGGCCGGTGCGCGGCGGGTGGGACCGGGACTGGAGGGGATGGTGGGGCGACAATCCTCCGTTTCACGGTCCTGTCTTCGTGCTCACTCATCACCCGCGCACGCCGCAGCCGATGGAGGGCGGCACCACCTACTACTTCGTCACCAACGGAATCGAGTCGGCGCTGGCCCAGGCGCGCGAGGCGGCGGGCGATGGCGAGATCTCGATCCAGGGCGGTGCGACCACGATCAACCAGTACCTCGCCGCGGGGCTGGTCGACGAGCTGCGACTGCACATCGTCCCGTTCACCCTCGGCGCCGGGGTGCGCCTGTTCGACGACGTGCCACCGCTGGATCTGGAGCAGGTCTCCGCGCGCGCGACGAGCACGGTCATCCACGTCACCTACCGGGTGTCGCCGAACACAGTGAGAAGGAGCAGCTGATGTCCACCGTCCTCTACATGTCGGTCTCGGTCGACGGCTACGTGTCGACGCCCGACGACTTCCTCGGCGGAGCCGATGGGAACAGACTTCACGACTGGTACGAGCCCGGTGGAGACCCGGCTGCGCTCACCGGCGAGG
Source organism: Leifsonia shinshuensis (assembly GCF_031456835.1). Classification (NCBI taxonomy): domain Bacteria; kingdom Bacillati; phylum Actinomycetota; class Actinomycetes; order Micrococcales; family Microbacteriaceae; genus Leifsonia; species Leifsonia shinshuensis. The sequence continues at coordinate 893,573 of NZ_JAVDVK010000001.1, read as the reverse complement.
CGAAAGCGCTGGCGGCAGAGCTGGATGAGATCGGCGCGGTGGTCACCGGCCGCCGCACCGCGGAACTGATGGACCACTGGGGCGGCGACGTGCACAACGGGGTACCCATCTTCGTCCCCAGCCACCGGCCGCCCGGACCTGCCGCGCGCTGGGGCTACCCCAACGTGACGTACGTGCTCGACGGCATCGCGAGTGCGATGAAGCAGGCCGTCGCCGCGGCCGGCGATCGCGACGTGTACGTTCAGGGCGGCTACACGGCGCAGAAGGCGCTCGAGGCAGGCGTGCTGGATGAGATCCAGATCCACCAGATACCGGTGCTCCTCGGCGGTGGGCATCGTCTCTTCGACGCGCTTCCCGGCGAGATCGAACTCGAGATCGTCAAAGTCATCGACACTCCGCACGCCACCCACATCCGCTACCGGGTGCTGCGCTGAATGACCGCGATCACTCGAGTCTCCCCGTCCCCGTTCGCCCTCGACGCGCATCCGGCCAAGGCCGAACCCGCCCTGATCGACGACGATGTCCGCCACTTCGCCCGGATCGAGGCCCACCTGGCCGCAGAGCGCGACGAGCTCGACCGTCGTCTCGCCGTCCTGCTGGCGACACCCGGCGGGAACGGGCAGGAGGCCTACGAGCGCGAGGTGGAGATCGTGCGGCTGAACCGGCGGGCACGGCTACTGCGCCGGTTCGGTGCCGACCTGTGCATCGGCCGGGTCGTCGCCGGCACGGGAACGGTCTATATCGGTCGCATCGGCCTGGCGGACGCGGCCGGCGACAGACTCCTGGTCGACTGGCGTACCCCGGCGGCCGAGCCGTTCTTCGGCGCCACGCTCGCGCATCCCATGGGAGTCACCGCCCGGCGCCGTTATCGGTGGACCGACCGCCGGGTGACGGACTACTGGGACGAGACGTTCACCGACGCGGGCGTCCCCTCCCCTGCCGCGCTCGACGACCAGTCCGCCTTCATTGCCAGCCTCGGCGCGAGCCGGACTCCTCGGATGCGGGACGTTCTGGGCACCATCCAGGCGGACCAGGATGCGATCATCCGCGCGGACGGGCACGGCGCCCTCGTGGTGGACGGCGGTCCGGGCACAGGGAAGACGGTGGTCGCGCTGCACCGCGCCGCCTACCTTCTCTACTCAGACCCGCGCCTGCAGAGCGGGCGTGGCGGCGTGCTGTTCGTCGGACCGTCACACGCCTACACCGACTACGTCGCGGACATCCTGCCGGGTCTCGGCGAGGAGGGCGTGCGCACCTGCACGCTTGCCGACCTCGTGCCCGAGGGCGCAGAAGCGGTCCCCGAGACGGACCGCCGCGTCGCCCTCCTGAAGGCGGACGGCCGGATGCCCGGCGCCGTCGAGGCGGCCATCCGGCTCTCCGAAGTGCCGCCGTCGCGTCCGACGGTGCTCGACACACCGTGGGGCGAGGTCCGTATCGGCCCGCGGGAATGGGACGAGGCGTTCGGCGCGGCAGACCCCGCGGCTCCGCACAACGACGCTCGGGCGGAGATCTGGGAGGCTCTGCTCGACATCCTCGTGGACGTCGTGGCGGCGCGGCCGGGCGAGAGCGAGCCGCGGGGCGCGTGGGGTGACGAAGGGTGGGGCGATGCGGGCGCCGGCCGGGACGACGACGCGCAGCGCTGGGGCTTCGACGACGAGGAGGAGTTCGACGCCTACGGGCTCGGGGGTCGGCGGCCCGACGCCGACGCGGTCCGTCGCGCGCTGATCCAGGACACCGACCTGCGGGCGGCATTCGACGCGGTGTGGCCGCTGCTCGACCCGGGCGCGGTCGTGCGGAGGCTGTGGAGTTCACCCGCGCAGGTGCTGCGCTGCGCGCCGTGGCTGACCGCCGACGAGGCTTCGCTGCTCCAGCGCGCGCCGTCCCACCCGTGGACGCTCTCCGACCTCCCGCTGCTTGACGCGGCCCGGCAGCGGGCGGGCGACCCCGAGCGGGACCGCCGCCGCCGGGCGGAGCAGGCGCGCGCGGCCGCCGACCGGGAGGTGATGGACGATGTCATCCAGGACCTCATCGCGACGGACGACTCGGACCTCAAGACGATGTCCATGCTGCGCGGCCAAGATCTCCGCGCTGCGCTGGACACGTATGCGGGACCGGCCGCGACATCCGTCGAGCTGCTGGCAGGCCCGTTCGCGCACATCATCGTGGACGAGGCGCAGGAGCTGACGCCGGCCGAGTGGGCGATGATCACCCGACGCGTTCCGTCGCTGAGCCTGACGGTCGTGGGCGATCGCGCGCAGGCGCGACACGGCTTTCCGGAGAGCTGGACGGAGCGGCTCGCCGCTGTCGGGGTGCCCGGTGCGACGGTGGCGACGCTGTCCGTCAACTACCGGACACCGGTCGCCGTGATGGAGCAGGCGGCGCCGGTGATCCGGGCGGTCCTCCCGGACGCCAACGTACCGACCTCGATCCGCGACAACGGCATCCCCGTGCGCTACGCACCCGCCTTGGACCGCGACCGGATTCTCCGCGAGTGGCTGGAGCATCACGCGGAGGGAACCGCGTGCGTCATCGGCGATCCCGCCTACGCGGGAGCGCCGCGCGTCCGATCGCTCAGCGCGGTCGAGGCGAAAGGACTCGAATTCGACCTCGTGCTTCTGGCGGAGCCCGGTCCACCTCGTCGCGACGGCATCCCGCTCGATCGTGCGGAGGAGATCGAGGCGGGGGTCGACCGCTACGTCGCCATGACCCGGACGACCGGTGAGCTCGTCATCCTGGACTCCGGTCGGTGACCCCGCCTCAGCCAGCGGTGTGCACGGTGTACGCGTCGAACAACACGAGCTCGGCCGGCTCAGGCGCTTCGAACCTGTGCACGCTCTCCTCGAGGACCTCCTGTGTTATCGGCACGACCCCATGCGCCGGGGACGCGTTGCGGGCGTCGAGCCGGCTCCGCAGAACGTCCAACGGGATGTCGAAGTAGTGGAGTTCCGCGCTGGCCTGGCGTGCGCTCGCGAAGCGGCGGATCTCGTCGCGTTCCCCGCGCTTCCAGCTTCCGTCCTCGAGGATGACGCTGACCTGGTGTTCGACCAGTTGCCTCCACAATCTGTCGAGGCGCGCCTGCAGCCGGTCGCGGACCTGGTCGAAGTAGTCGAAGCCGAGATCAGCCATCCACTCGTCGGTGCTGAAACGGACCGCGCCCCTCTCCCGCTCCAGCTTGCGCGCGAACGTCGTCTTGCCTGATCCGGGGAGGCCGCACAAGATGATCACCTCGGGCCGTACCTGAACGTCCATCCCTCGAAGCTACGCCGATCCGTCGCCGGGGACGCCGTGGCACAGACCTCATAGAGTGGTCGCGATGATCACGCTCGTCTCCGCTCCCAGCAACCTGGGACTCCGGCCACCGCAGCCCGGCGGCGTCCCCGGCGCGGCGAAGGCCCCCGAGGCTCTGCGCGAGGCCGGGCTGTACGACCGGCTCTCGTCGGCGGGTGCGCGCGACGGCGGTGTGGTGCTGCCCGGCCGCTACGTGGACGACGACGCGACGCGCGCACCGGGGAGGGTCCGGAATCAGGACCCCCTGGTCGATCACACGTGGCGGCTCGCCGAACGGATCGGGCGCGTCTGGGGCGACGGCCGCACTCCCCTCGTCGTCGGTGGCGACTGCAGCGTGCTCCTGGGCGCCGGGGTGGCGACCGCTCGGCGCGGGCGCGCGGGACTCATCCACATCGACGGCCACACCGACTTCCGTCACCCGGGCAACAGCGACGCGTGCGGCAGCGTGGCCGGAGAGGACCTGGCCGCCGCCGTCGGCCTGCACTGGAGCGGACTGTCCGACCTCGGGGGCCTCTCCCCCTATGTCGAACCCCGCCGCGCCGCGCACATCGGGCACCGCGCGGACGATGAGTACGCTGCCGAAGCGCGCGAACGGCTCGGGTGCGTGCTGCCCGCCGCCGCCCTCTCCGAGGTCGGGGTGGAGGCGGTGAGCGAGCAGCTGCGGAGGGCGGCGGGACCCGACTACTGGGTGCAGGTCGACGTGGATGTGCTCGACCCGTCGATCATGCCGGCGGTGGACAGCCCGGACGACGGCGGGATCACCGCCTCCCAGCTCACGGACCTTCTGCGTGCCCTCGCCCCGGATGCGATCGGCGCCTCCGTGACGGTGTTCGACCCCGATCTCGATCCGCACGGGGACTACGCGCGGCTGCTCGTGGACATCCTGGTCCCCGGCCTGTCGTCGCTCGGCGGCGGTCGCCGGTGATCCGAGTGCGGACGTTCCGGCGCGGGGTCTGAAATGCTGGGGCGGTGACCGTGTCAGACCTCTCCAGCGCGTTCCCTCCGTTCGGCGTCACCATCCGGGCGGGGTCGCTGACCCTGCGCCCGATCACCGACGAGGTTCTTCCGCGGCTGATCCAGGTCGCGGCCGCTGGAGTCCACGACCCCGAACGGATGCCGTTCTACTATCCGTGGACGGACGCGCCCGCCGACCGACTGCCCACAGAGTTCGCGCAGTACCACTGGGGTACGCGCGCAAGGTGGTCGCGCAGCGCCTGGACGCTCGAGTTCGCCGTCGAGGACGACGGGGTGACCGTCGGCACGCAGGCCTTCTCCACACAGGACTACCTCGTCACGCGCTCGGGCGAGACCGGGTCCTGGCTGGGTCTGCAGTACCAGGGACGGGGCATCGGCACGCGGATGCGGCAGGCCGTCTGCGCGTTCGTGTTCGACCACCTGGATGCGGAGGAGATCGTGTCGGGCGCGTTCACCGACAACCCCGCATCCCTCGCCGTCAGCCGCAAGGTCGGTTACCGGACGAACGGGACCAAGCGGGTCGCACGTCGTGACGCCCTGGCCGTCGACCAGCGCCTGATCCTGACGCCGGACGATTTCGTACGCGGCGATCCGATCGAGGTCACCGGCCGGGACGCGTTCCGTTCCTTCATCGGCCTCCCCTGAATCCATTCCTCAGTTGATCCCGCGACACGCCGGCCGCACGCGGATCAAGTGAGGAAGCGATGGCGGAGGTGGGGCCTGTCCGGGAGGGGCGGGGCTGCCGTAGCCTCAGCGGCGAGGAGGGTCGCATGCTGAGCGTCATCGGACAGCTTCTGCCGCTGGCTGTCGCGGTCGCGCTGAGCTCCGTCCCGATCCTCGCCGTGCTGGTACTGCTGCTGGAGTCGTCTCGGCCGCTGGTGCCCACGCTCTTCGTCGTCGGCTACGTGGTCGGCCTCGTCATCATCACGTCGCTGTTCGCGATCTTCCTGCACGCCATCCCGGCGAACACCTCCACCGGCCCGGAGCCCTTCGTCGGCGTGCTGGAGATCGTGGTGGGCATCGCCCTGCTCGTCTACGCGGTGATCGAGGTGCGCCGCCACCCGCAGGCGGCGGAACGCGAGTCGCTCCCCCGCTGGATGGTGGCCCTCGGCCGGATCCGCACGCTGCCGGCTCTGGGACTGGGCTTCGGGCTCAACATCCGGCCGAAGTCCGTCCTGCTCGCCATCGCGGCCGGCCTCGTGATCGGCCCGGCGCAGCTCCCGGTGTCGCAGGACGTCATCGCCATCGCGGTGTACGTCGTGATCGGCGCCAGCTCGGTGGCCACGCCCGCGCTGTTCGCGCTGATCCGGCCGGACAAGGCCCGTCCGGCACTGGCCGCGACCCAGCGCTGGCTGCTCCGAAACGACACCACCATCGCGATCGTCGTCGCGACGGTGATCGGCACGGTCATCATCGGGAACGGCCTCACCCGGTTCTGACCCAGCCTTCTGTCTGCCCGGGGGCGGCCGCTGGGGAGTAGCTTGTGCCCGATCGAGAGAGCGGGCGCAAACATGGACGACCACACCGAACCGCATGCCGCGCGTGTGCACCTGCACGACCCGGCCCCGGCGGGCTTCGACCCGTTCGACGCGGCACCACAGGAGCTGGCCCGGCACGGACTGCCCCGCCGGCCGGACCGCGGTTCCGAACCCGATCTGGCTGCGCTCTGGGAAAGGAAAGCCACGCACTACCGCGACTTCGAGCACCTGCCGCCGCTGGTGATCGAGCCGTCTCCCCCGCTGCCGGGCACAGGTCCCGCGCTCGGACCGGACCCCGTCGACTCGTGCGGCTACTCCCTCACCAGCAGCGCCGGTCCCTTCACGTCCCTCTTCCTCACCTGGACGGTCCCCGACCTCCGGTTCGACCCGGACCCGTTCGGCATAAACAGCATCCACGTCTTCGCGGGACTCGGCTTCCTCGACGTGCACACGCAGCTGACGGTGAACGCGGCCCAGACGGTGACGTGCTCACTCTGGGCGCAGGGCGTGGGGACCATCGGGCTCGGCGTGCGCCCCGGCGACGTGATCAGCGCATCCCTCTGCCTGAACACCAACGCGGCGGGCACGGCCGCCTACTTCTTCACGAACGAGACGACCGGCCAGACGATGAGCGTGAGCGTGGACACGGGCTACCCTCCGGCCGTCACGGTGGATGCGGGGGTGACGAGGGATGGGGTCCTCCGGCCCGGGCAGACGCTCGCCGGGTTCGGGACGGTCTACTTCGACGAGATCAGCGCCTACAACTCGGCGGGCCACCAGTCGCTGCTCTCCGGTCAGGCGATCACGATGACCGACGGCGCCACGGTGCTCGCCACGCCGTACGCGCTCACGGACTACGCGTTCAAGGTCGTGAGAGGGCGGTGACGGGCGGTTCCCGGTCAGTCTGAGGCGGGTCCGAGCGCCTGGGCGAGCATCAGCAGGAAGCCGTCGGGACCGCGCAGGTAGGTGAGCTTGTAGACGTCCTGGTAGTTCGCCACGCCGCGCAGGGGAAGGTAGCCGTGCCGGGCCGCGATCGCGAGTGACTCGTCGATGTCGTCGACGGAGAAGGCCACGCGGTGCATCCCGATCTCGTTGGCGAGCGTCGGGGTCGTCGGGATCGCATCCGGGTGCAGGTACTCGAACAGTTCGATGCGGCCGTAGCCGTCCGGGGTCTGCAGCACTGCGATCTTGGCGTGGTTGCCGTCCAGGCCGACGGCCGTGTCCGCCCACTCGCCGCTCACGGTGTCCCGGCCGACCAGGGTGAGGCCGAGGTCGGTGAAGAAGGCGATGGTCGCCTCGATGTCGCTGACGGCGATGCCGACGTTGTCGAGTCGGATGGGCATCGTGCTCCTCGGGGTGTGAGTGCGGGCGGTGGATATGGGCGTTGGCCGGGATGCTCGTCACACTATCGTCGGAGAAAGGGTTCCAAATCTCCGACGCAACGCTTTGTGGAGGGAGATTTCGGGCGGAACGTCTCGAATCTCCGACGAACGATCGCAGATCTCCGACGATCGTGTGCGGGGGCATGGCGGTCGCGCCGCGTGGCATCATGGCGGCGTGACCGCTCGTCTCAAAGGCCGCCGGCGCGAGGTGGCGCGCTTGCTCGGCAGGTTCGCGGACTGGGCGGCGACCGACACGGCCGTCGAGGCCGTCATCCTCGTCGGGTCGTACGCCCGGGGCGCCGAGCGGATGGCGAGCGATGTGGATGTGGTGATCGTCACGTCCGATCCGGACCGACTCGCACGGAGCGACAGCTTCGCGCCGGTCCTCCGCGGCGCCGCGCACCTCCGCGACGCCCGATGGGGGCCGGTCCGTGAGCGCCGCTACCGCCTGCCGTCGGGGCTCCAGGTGGAGATCGACCTTGCGCCGCGCGAGTGGCTCGCCGTGCCACTCGACGCCGGGACGGAGCGCGTGCTCCGCGATGGGTACCGGGTCGTCTACGACCCGAACGGCCGGATGGACGCGACCGGGGTGGGCGCCCGCTGACGGCTGTCTACTGCCGACGGCGCCCGCGCTCTACGGTGATCCCATGATTCGCACGCGCAAGCTCACCGTGACCCTCACCGTCCTGGTCGCGCTCAGCGCGCTCGCCCTGGGTGGATGCTCGTCGGCGGGTTCCGGGTTCACCGGCTCGTGGGGTTCGACCGCCACCGGGCAGCCCCACCTGACGATCACCGCGGACGGGGGTTTCTCCGGGTCGGACGGCTGCAACGAGCTCTCCGGCACGGGCACCGTGAGCGGCGACACCTTCACGTTCGGGCCGTTCGCGTCCACCCTGAAGGCGTGCGAGGGCGTCAACCCGTGGCTGAGCCGCGCGCACACGGCGAAAGTGTCGGGCGACGAGCTCGTCGTGTACGCCAACGGCGGTCAGAAGGTCGGAACGCTGGCCAAGAAGTGACGACCCTCAGAGGTCGTCGCGCCGCCGGGCGAGGTAGGCGATCTCGGCGCGGTTCGCCGTTGTCGCGATCGCGGCGTCGTACGCGTCGCGCGCCTCCGCCAGGCGTCCCACGCGCACCAGCAGGGCCGCCCGCGCCGCCTGATACGCGTGGTAACCCGACAGCTCCGGTTCGAGCGCGTCGAACTCGGAGAGGGCCGACGCGGCGCCGTCGCGCTCGCCGAGGGCGACCGCCCGGTTCAGGCGGACGATCGGCGACGGGTCGAGCCGCACCAGCTGGTCGTAGAGGGCGACGACCTGGGTCCAGTCGGTCGTCTCGCCGTCCGTGTGCACCGCGTTGATCGCCGCGAGCAGCTGGTGGCGCCCGGGCGCGACACCGGACGCCAGCCGTTCGCGCACCAGGGCGTGTCCCTCCGCGATGAGCCGCGCATCCCAGACGCCACGGTCCTGCTCCCCCAGCGGGACCAGCTCGCCGGCGGACGACACCCGCGCATCACGCCGAGCCTCGATGAGCAGCATCAACGCCAGCAGCCCGGCGACCTCGCCGTCGTGCGGGAGCAGGGTGTGCAGCAGCCGTGCCATCCGCAGGGCCTCGCCGGTGAGCTCCGCACGGACCGGCCCGGCGTCCGCGCTCGAGGCCAGGTACCCCTCGTTGAAGATGAGGAAGAGGACGGTGAGCACCGCATCCACCCGGCGCGGCAGGTCCTCGCGGGCCGGCACCCGGTACGGGATGCGCGCAGCGGCGATCTTGGCCTTGGCTCGGGTGATGCGGGCGCCCATCGTGGTGTCCTGCACCAGGAACGCGCGGGCGATCTCCGGCACCGAAAGACCGCCGACCATGCGCAGCGTCAGAGCCACGCGGGCCTCGACGGACAGCGCCGGGTGGCAGCAGGTGAAGATGAGCCGCAGCCGGTCGTCATCGATCGCGCCGACCGGCGCAGGGTGCGGATCGTGCACGAGCAGCGCCTCCCTCTGTCTCGCTTCTCCGACGCCCTCCCGGCGTAGCCGGTCGATGGCCTTGCGCGTTGCGGTGGTGCTCAGCCACGCGCCCGGGCTCGGCGGGATGCCGTCGGCCGGCCAGCGCTCGGCGGCGACTGCGAACGCCTCCGCGGCCGCCTCCTCGGCGATGTCCAGGCTGCCGAACCGCTTGGCGAGCGTCGCGACCACCCGGGACCACTCCTCGCGGTGTGCCCGGGTGAGCGCGTCACGCGCGTCGGTCACGCGACCAGCAGGGGTCGCAGCTCGAGCCGGCGGTTGCACGCCTTCGAGCCGTCGGCCATGAGCGACAGTGCGACGTCGAGGTCGGAGGCCTCGATGATCCAGAATCCGGCCGCCCACTCCTTGGTCTCCACGAACGGGCCGTCGGTGAAGACCGGCTCCTCGCCGCGGCCGTCGATGACGGTGGATACGGTCGGATCGGCGAGCCCCGCGGCGAACACCCAATGACCGCCCGCGCGCAGACGGTCGTTGAAGGCGTCGATGGCGACGGCCTCCTCCTCGGTCCCCGATTCGCTGCGGTTGTCGATGACGTTGACGAGATACTGCATGGTCACATCCTCCCTGGATCGCGTTGCCTCCGGCAGTGCCGGCCTCACCCCTGCTACGAACACCGACCGGGGATTTCGACAGCAGCCCGGATCTCATGGTGCAGCACCCGCTTGACTGCTCCCACCGACGCGGGTTACGTACTCAGTGAAGACATGCCCGGACCCTGGCGTCTCACGACGAAAGGAGGGGACATGAAAACCGTTGCGACGCGATCCGCGTCCTTCCACACCGGCACCGCGATCGCCGAAGCGGTGCAGTCGTACGCCCTCGAACTGGCGCGCCGGGGTCAGGTCGACGTGGTCGACATCCCCGTGGCGCTTCCCGGCGGCGGCGTCGGCCGGGCGGCCTTCATGGTGGGCTGGCTGATGGATGCCAGCACGGTGGACACCGCCACCGCCGACGCACCCGTCACAGAACACGAAGCGTCCGTCCCGGCGACCGATCGCGCCGAGCTGGCCGACCGGGCCACGCTCGACGATCTGCGGACGCGCTCCGCACTGCTCGCCATGCCCCACGGCGTCCCGTTCTCGTTCGCCGACCTGGCCGCCGACTGGCCCGATCTGGATATGGACTTTCCCGCGGCGCGCGAGCACAGTTGACGTGGAGGGGATCGAAGGGAGCACCCCATGGGCACGCTGCGCTACGACGGGGTCGTGATCGAGTTCGAAGACCGGCTGCTCGCCCACCTGCAGATCGTCATCGCGCAGAAGGTCCGCCGCGGGGAGAGCTTCTTCATGGCGTGGCGGGACTCGCCCGAGACCGGAGACGGCCACAGTTCCATCTGGATCCACCCCACCCAGAACCTGTACTTCAAGTTCAGCGGCAGCCGCTTCCCGAAGATCAACTCCGACTGGGTCGAAGCACTGATGAACTCCGCCAACAGCTCGAAGGGTCTGCTGATCATGACGGAGGACAGCGTGACCACGATCGAGACCGACTCCATCACCCTCGCGACCGCATCGCCGCATCTGCAGGATCTGCGGCCGCGGCACTCCTGAGCGTGATGGATTCGATAGCGTTGGCGGAATGGAGAGCGGCCGCATGAGCGACGACGGGCACGATACGGAGCTGGCGCGCGACGACTACGCCCGTGTCTTCATGGAGGCGCTCCCCGTGGCGGGAACCGCGGTCTCGACCATCGGCGACCTCCTCGGCACGGAGACGGTGTCCGCCAGCGATACTGTCGCCGCCCGCCTCGATGAACTGCAGTTCGACCTCGGCGAGGGGCCGTGCTGGGATGCACTGCGCTCGCGCCGCCCGGTGTTCGAACCGGACCTGAGGGAACGACCGACGTCGCTCTGGCCGACGTTCAGTCCCGCTGCGCTGGACGTCGGCGTCGCCGCACTGTTCGCCTTCCCGATGCTCATCGGTCCGCTCCAGATCGGCGCGGTCGACATGTACGCCCGGGAACCGCTGATGCTGGACGAAGCGGACACCCGGCACGCCGGCCGGCTCGCGGAGCTGGCGGCCCGCCGCATCCTGCACGACGCCCTGAGCACGATGTCCGACGAACTCCGGTCGCAGGACGACAACCCGTTCTCGCGCCGGGTCGTGCACCAGGCCACCGGGATGGTGCTGGCCCAGCTGGATGTCGACGCCGACGACGCACTGATGATCATTCAGGCGCACGCCTACGCGACCGATCGATCGATGATGGAGGTCTCCCGGGAGGTCCTCGAGGGACGGCTCGATTTCGGGAGCTCGAACGCAGGCGGGAGCGGGCCGCGATGACGCTGACAAGGGAGCAGGGCATGCTGCGGGCGTTCGCCGGCCTGGCGGACACGATGGTCGCCGACTACGACGTCGTGGACCTGCTGCAGAACCTCGTCGATTCGTCGAGCCGCTGGCTCGGCGCGTCGGCGGCGGGCGTGATGCTCGCCGACGAGAGGGGCGAACTGGACCTGATCGCGTCCACCAGCGAAGCCAGCCGGCTGGTCGAGGTGATGCAGCTGAGCGCCTACGCCGGCCCGTGCATCGAGAGCTTCACCTCGGGGGCCGTGGTGTCGGTGCCGGACATCTCAGAGGTCCCCGAGCGCTGGCAGGCGTTCCGTGAGCGCGCCGACGAGCAGGGCTTCGCGGCGATCGACGCGATCCCCATGCGCCTTCGCGATCAGACCATCGGCACGCTCAACCTCTTCCGCACCTCCCCCGGCGACCTGCCCGAAGACGACCTGGTCGCGGCCCAGGCCTTCGCCGATGTGGCGACCATCGGCATCCTGCACCAGCGCACACTGGCGGAGAGCGACGCGATCCGTCAGCAGCTGCAGTTCGCGCTGAACAGCCGCATCGTGATCGAACAGGCGAAGGGCGTCGTCGCCCAGACCCGTGGCGTGTCGATCGACCGGGCGTTCGAGCTGATCCGCGACCACGCGCGACGCAACCGGCAGGGCATCTCGGTGGTCTCCTCCGCCATCGTGGAGCGGCGCCTGCGGCTCTGACCCGCGATGCGGTCTAGCCGCGGACCGCCGTCCGACGGGATGCTGTGCGCAGAAACCGCACCATCACGGGAGGGCGTGACATGCCGCAGAACCAGCCGACCGAATCCATCGTCACCGCGAACCGGGCGTGGCTCGACCGAGCGGAGTTCCGCGACACCGCGGACTTCGCGGACGCTGACCGCGGCTTCCTGGGCACCCGCGACGACCCCGCGATCCGGCGCGCCGACGGGACGGTGGTGTTCGACCCCTCCGACTTCGAGTTCCTCACCGGGGACGCGCCCGACTCCGTGAACCCGAGCCTGTGGAGGCAGGGCGAGCTCATCCGGCGCCACGGGCTGTACGAGGTGGTCGACGGGTTGTACCAGGTGCGGGGGTTCGACTTGTCGGTGATGTCGCTCATCGAGGGCGACACCGGCGTCATCGTCGTGGACCCGCTGGTGTCGCAGGAGACCGCCGCGGCGGCGCTCGAGCTCTACCGGGCGCACCGCGGCGACCGGCCGGTGGCCGCCGTGATCTTCACCCACTCGCACATCGACCACTTCGGCGGCGTGCTCGGCATCGTCGACCCGGCTGACGTCGAGGCGGGCCGGGTCGCCGTCGTCGCGCCGGAGGGGTTCCTCGAGCATGCCATCGAGGAGAACGTCTACGCGGGCACCGCGATGGCCCGGCGGGCGAGCTACATGTACGGCGCCGTGCTCCCCCGCGGCCCGCTCGGCCAGGTCGGCTCGGGCCTGGGCCCGACGAACTCCATCGGCACCCCGGGGATCCTGCCGCCGACCCTGAGCATCACTCCGGAGAACCTCCGGCACACCATCGACGGGGTCGAGTTCGAGTTCCAGCTCGCCCCGAACTCGGAGGCGCCGGCGGAGATGCACTTCTACCTGCCGCGCTTCCGGGCGCTGTGCATGGCCGAGAACGCTACTCACAACCTCCACAATCTGCTCACGCTGCGCGGCGCGCTCGTGCGCGATCCGCGGATGTGGTCGCGGTACCTCACCGAGGCGATCGAGCAGTTCGCCGGCCGGTCGGATGTGCTGTTCGCCTCCCACCACTGGCCCACCTGGGGCAACGACCGCATCCTCCACTTCCTGGGCGTGCAGCGCGACCTGTACGCCTACCTGCACGACCAGACACTGCGGCTGCTCAACCAGGGGCTGAACGGCGCCGAGATCGCCGAGGGCTTCCGGATGCCGCCGGCGCTGGAGGCGGAGTGGAGCACGCACGGATACTACGGCTCGGTGTCGCACAACGTCCGGGCGATCTACCAGCGCTACATGGGGTTCTTCGACGGGAACCCGTCGCGGCTGTGGCCGCATCCCCCGGTGGAGCAGGCGCAGCGCTGGGCGGCGCTCGTCGGCGGGGTGGATGCGCTGATCGCCGGCGGCCGGGAGGCCTACGCCGCCGGCGACTACCGCTGGGCGGCGACCGTGCTCGACACGGCCGTGTTCGCCGATCCGCAGAACGACGAGGCGAAGGCGCTGCTCGCGGACACCTACGAGCAGCTCGGCTACGGCGCGGAGAACGCCACCTGGCGCAACTTCTACCTCTCCGGCGCCACCGAGCTGCGCGACGGCAACTTCGGGACGCCGATCCAGGCCAACGCGCCGACGATCGTCGCCCACCTCTCCCCCGACCAGCTCTTCGACGCCATCGCGATCCAGATCGACGGTCCGGCGGCCTGGGACCTCGACCTGGCGATGGACGTCACGTTCAGCGACCTGGGCCGCAGCTTCCGCATCACCCTGCACAACGGGGTCCTGGTGCACGTCGAGAAGGAGCCCGCCGCGGATGCGCAGCTGCACCTGACGGCGACGCACCCGCGGTTCCTGGCCCTCGCCGCCGGAGACACCGCATCCCCGGGTCTCACCCTCGACGGCGACGCCAGTGTGCTGACGCGGCTCACCGCGGTGCTCGACCCGGGCGACCCGGACTTCGAGATCGTGGTGCCGTAGGCGCGGAGACACGCGGCACGCGGCGCCGGCGCCGGCGCCGTCAGGCCGTGATGCGCCCCGGCTTGCCGTGGCCCGGGCAGACGAGGCGGGGTGAGCGGGCGGCGATGAGACGTTCCGTCTCCTCCGCCTGTGCCCGGTCGCTGGTGAGCACGCCCGGCATCTGTACCAGGCGGCCCTTCGACACGCGCACCGAGTCGCCCGCGAACACGATGCCGCGCCACGCCACGATGACGTGTCCCGGCGTGTGGCCGGGCGCCGGGATGGCGACCACTCCGGGCGCGACCTCGGTCTCCTCCGTGGCGGACAGCTCCTGGAGGTCGGCGGGCACCTCGCTCCGCGGCCACACCCGGGCGAGGAAGCGGCGGAACCGGGTCGGCGGTGCATCCTGACCGCGCAGGATGCGCGCATCCCTCTCGCCGATCCACACCCGTGCGCCGGTCTGCCGCTGCAGCACCGCCGCCGTGCCCGCGTGGTCCGGGTCGTAGTGCGTCAGCACGATGTCGGTCACCGGCGACACCCCGCGCTCGTCGCGCAGCTCGGCGGCCAGGGCGGACGCTCCCCCGCGCGTCCCGGTGTCCACGACGACCGACGAGTCGCCAGTGTCGATCAGGTAGGCGTTGGCGCCGGTCGCCTTCTGCAGGCGGTACACGCCCTCGGTCAGGAGCTGCATGCGCTCAGCTTCGCACGGCGCGCGGCACGGAGCACAGCGCCGGACGGGTGAGAATGGGAGCACGACGCCCACCGATCGGAGCAGCCCACGCCACCCCTCTCCGTCCTCCTGACGACCTGGTCGTTCGACCCCGCCGCGGCAGCCCTGCTGGCCGCGGCCGCTGCGCTCTACCTGCTGGGGGTGCTCCGGCTGCGGGCGCGCGGCCACCGCTGGCCCGCCCGGCTCACGGTGGCCTTCCTGGCGCTCGGACTCGGGTCGTACGCCGTCGTCTCCTTCGGGTTCCTCGGGGCGGAGAGCACCGACCTGCGCTGGGCGTTCACGACCCGGATCGCGCTGCTCCTGTTCGTCGTGCCCGCCCTCGTCAGCCTCGGCCGGCCTATTGCGCTCGCCCGGGTGGCGCTGGGACCCGTAGGCCGTCGGCGCGCCGACCGGGCGACGCGGTCGTGGCCCGCGCGGGTGTTCGGCAACGCGATCTTCGCGCCCGCCTTCGCCTGCGCGGTGTTCCTGGTGTTCCTGACGCCGGTCGCGGCGATCCTCCGCGACTCGGTGTGGTCCGAGTGGTCGATCTCGGTCCTGGTTCCGCTGTGCGGGCTGCTGCTGGTGCTCCCGATCGCCGCCCACTCGGTCATCCGCACCGGGTTCTTCATCACGGTGGAGTTCCTGCTGGCGTTCGTCGAGCTGCTGCTCGACGCGATCCCCGGGCTGCTGCTGCGGCTCAACGACGGGGTGCTCGATCACGCGCCGGCGATCCTCGGCCGGCTGCCACTCTGGTTCCCCACTCCCCTGCACGACCAGCACCTCTCCGGCGACCTGCTGTGGTTCATCGCCGAGATCGCGGACGTGCCGGTGCTCGTCCTGCTCTTCGTGCGCTGGATGCGCCTGGACCGCCGCGAGGGCCGGCGCCTGGACGAGCTGAGCGACGAGGAGATGGCGGAGCTGACCCGCCAGCATCTCGGCCACCGCGGCTGACGCGCAGTCCCCTGTTTCGCATCCCCCCGAAATTCTTCGGTATTCAGTGTTGCCAAGTACCGGTACTCAGTGTTACTTTCTACCAGTAGTCAACATCACTGAGTAGGAGCTGACCCGATGGGCAACCAGATGACGGAGATGCTGAAGGGCACTCTCGAAGGCATGGTCCTCGCGATCCTCGCGGACCGGCCGGCGTACGGGTACGAGATCACCGGCCGCCTGCGGGACCAGGGCTTCACCGACCTCGTCGAGGGCACCGTGTACGCGCTCCTCGTCCGGATCGAGCAGCGCGGATTCGTCGACGTGACGAAGGTCCCGTCCGAGAAGGGTCCGCCGCGCAAGGTGTTCTCCCTCAACGACCAGGGCCGCGCGCAGCTCGACGAGTTCTGGACGACGTGGGAGTTCCTCTCGCAGCGCATCCAGCGGCTCCACGGCGACAGCACCGACAGCACCGACAGCAGCACCAGCACCGACAGCACCGACACAGCGGCGGACGCCGCAGACACCGAAGGGAACGACTGATCATGGCAGCGAAGTGGTTCGAAGCCCTCACCGGCTCGCTCGAGCAGAAGAAGCAGTACAAGCAGTACGTCGCGCGCATCGACGCGCTCCCGGAGCCCTACCGCGGTTCCGCCAAGGCCTTCCACCGCTACTTCATGTACCAGGGCGGCCTGGTCGACGGCGAGGTGCTGGTCACCATGCTGGGCGACTTCGCCGACCTGTGGGAGCGCGCGGCGACGGACGGCACGCCCATCCGCGAGCTGGTCGGCGACGACCCGGCCGAGTTCGCCCAGACGTTCACCGAGGCCTACACGGGCCAACGGTGGATGGACAAGGAGCGGGACCGCCTCACCCAGGCGATCGACACGGCCGTCGACGAGGAAACGAAGGGGAAGAACGCATGAGCACCGCAACACTCGAACCGGCCATCCGGGTCCAGGGCATCACGAAGTCGTTCAAGGACCTGGAGGTGCTGCGCGGCGTCGACTTCGAGGTCGCGCCGGGCACCATCTTCGCCCTCCTCGGCTCCAACGGCGCAGGCAAGACCACGCTCGTCCGCATCCTCGCCACCCTGATCGCGGCCGACGGCGGCGCCGCCTCCGTGCACGGGTTCGACGTGGCGTCCGCCCCGGCGGACGTACGGAGATCGCTCAGCCTCACCGGCCAGTTCGCGGCGGTGGACGAGGTGCTCACCGGACGCGAGAACCTCATCCTGGTGGCGAAGCTCCGGCACCTGCGCGACGCGGGCGCCGTCGCCGACCGGATGCTGGAGCGGTTCTCGCTCACCGAGGCGGGCGACCGCAAAGCCGGAACCTACTCCGGCGGCATGCGCCGGCGGCTCGACATCGCGATGAGCCTGATCGGCGAGCCGCCGATCGTGTTCCTCGACGAGCCGACGACCGGCCTCGACCCGCAGGCGAGGATCGAGGTCTGGGAGACCATCACCGGTCTCGCCCGGAGCGGCACCACGGTGCTCCTCACCACGCAGTACCTCGACGAGGCGGAGCAGCTGGCCGACCGGATCGCGATCCTGCACCAGGGCACCATCATCCAGAACGGCACGCTCGCCGAACTGAAGAAGCTCCTCCCGTCGGCCACGGTCGAGTACGTCGAGAAGCAGCCCACCCTCGAGGAGGTCTTCCTCGCCCTCGTCGGAGACGAGACCGGCACCTCACGGAAGGAACTCTGATGAGCACCTACGTCCTCAGCGACACGCGCACCCTCACGGGCCGTTCGCTGCGCCACATCCTCCGCAGCCCGGACACGATCATCACCACCGCGGTCACCCCGATCGCGCTGATGCTGCTGTTCGTCTACGTGCTCGGCGGCGCGATCCGCATCGGCTCCGGCGAGTCGTACATCGACTACATGCTGCCGGGCATCCTGCTGATCACCATCGCCTCGGGGATCGCCTACACGGCGTACCGGCTGTTCCTCGACCTGCAGGGCGGCATCTTCGAACGGTTCCAGTCGATGCCGATCGCCCGCTCGTCCGTCCTCTGGGCGCACGTGCTGACGTCGCTCGTCGCGAACGTCATCTCGGTCGCGCTGGTGATCGGCGTCGCGCTGATCATGGGGTTCCGCACCGGGGCCTCCGTCGGAGCCTGGCTCGCGGTCGCGGGCATCCTGATCCTGTTCACGCTGGCACTGACCTGGATCGCCGTGATCGCGGGGCTCTCGGCGAAGACGGTGGACGGCGCGAGCGCGTTCAGCTACCCGCTGATCTTCCTGCCCTTCATCAGCTCGGCCTTCGTCCCGACCGAGTCGATGCCGGCGCCGGTGGCCTGGTTCGCGGAGAACCAGCCCGTCACCTCCATCGTCGACACGATCCGGGCGCTGTTCTCCGGCCAGCCGGTGGGCACGGACATCTGGGTGGCGCTGGCGTGGCTGGTCGGCATCCTCGTCGCCGCCTACGCGTACGCCATCGTGAAGTACCGGAGGAAGTTCAACTGATCACGCGACGACGCCGCCCGTCTCCCCCTCGGAGGCGGGCGGCGTCGTCGTAGACGGGCCGTCCACCCCGTCAACTGTTGACGGTTTCTGTCCGCCGAATTGGGGACACGGCCCGCGGCTCGATAGCGTTGTCGAGGCCCGGGGATGCCGGCCCCGACGCGGAAACGAAATCCTTCGAACGGATACGTCTCAACCCGACGCGAACGGACGGCATCCCGGGGGAACCACTACCCGGCGACCGGTGCTGAAGCCTCCCGGGCCTCCGCCTCGGCACGCTGCTCGGCGCTGTGATCGACGAGCGGCTGCACCTGCACCCCGCTGTGGTCGTGCCGGGCCTCCGCGAGCAGCGAGGCGAGCGCGACGGCCGCCTCCCGGTCGGGGACGTCGATCACGTAGAACCCGCCGACGACCTCCTTCGCCTCGGTGAACGGGCCGTCGACCGCGATCGGCTCGCCGTCCGCGCCGCCGCGCAGCGTCACCGCAGTCCGCGGTCCCTGGAGCTCGCCGGAGGCGAGGATCGCCTCCCCCGCGCGCTGCCGGAACGTGCGGTGCGCCGCATCGATCTCGGCGCGGTCGGCCTCGCTCATCGACTCCCAGCGCTGCGCGTCCCCCTGGATCAGGATGATGAACTCGCTCATGACATGTCCTCCTTCGTCTCGGATGATCTCCTGACCAGACGTCGAACGGGAAGACCGCGGATCGACAGGGGTGCCGCTCCGGGGCCGGTCAGCCGGCCGGAGCGAGCACGATGAGCGGCGTCACGTAGCGCTCGACGACCGTCCCGCCCAGCTCGCGGACGGCCTCCGCCGCCTGCTCGGCCTCGGCCTCCGACCAGTCGCTGAAGGTGGTGAAGAGCGCCTGGATGCCGTCGGCGTCGAGCACGATGCTCCAGCCGAGCTCCTCGCGATGGTCGACGACGAACAGCCCTCCGGCGGTCAGCAGCCGCGCCCACGCCTCCGTCTCCGTCTCGTCGGGCCCGGGCCGTGCCGGAGCGTCCCGCCGGTCGGCGATGGCCTGGACGCGTTCGCGGAAAAGCGACGGCGGCACGCTCGTGTCGCCGTACACGGTGCGCCAGACGGCGACGCGGCCACCGGGCGCGAGCGCCTGCCGGAGCGACGGGAGGACACGGTCGAGGTCGAACCAGTGCACAGCGGTCGCGATCGTGACGAGGTCGAGGGAACCCGGCTCCGGTACGTACTCCTCGGCCGTGGAACGGACGACGTGCACCTGGGGGAACCGCTGCTGCAGGATGTCCGCGAGGGCCGGACCCGGCTCGACGGCGGTGACGTCCATCCCTGCGTCCACCAGCAGTCGTGTCGCCTGACCGCTGCCGGCCCCGAGGTCGAGGGCGCGGCGTCCGGGCGTCAGGAGCCCGAGCTGCCGCAACCGGTCGCGGAGGCTGTCCGGGTACGGCGGCCGCGCGCGGTCGTAGAGCGCGGCGTGGCGATCGAAGTGCATCGGATCCGGCATGCCGCGCAGCCTACGCGGACGACGGCCGCGGGATCAGAGGGAGACGCGGTTGCGGCCGGAGTTCTTCGCGCGGTACATGGCCGCATCCGCCGCATCCACGAGCTGCTTCGCCGTCTTCCCCGGCTCGATCGTGATGACGCCGCACGACGCGGTGACCGTCATCGGGCCGCGGGCCGTGTCGATCGGGTCGGCGATGTCGCGCACCAGGCGGGCGGCGAACGCCTCCCCGTCCTCGTGGCCGGTGCCGCCGCTCAGCACGACGAACTCGTCGCCGGCAAGACGCGAGATGACGTCGGACGAGCGGCTGTCCCGGGTGAGGCGCCGGGCGATCGTGCGGAGCACCGCATCCCCCGTCTCGTGCCCGTGCCGGTCGTTGATCGACTTGAACCCGTCGAGGTCGAGGAACAGCAGCACGCCGCCCTCCCCCGCCGAGACGGCCTTCTCGAGCTCGTGCTCGAACGACCGGCGGTTGTGCAGCCCGGTCAGGTGGTCGATCATCGCGAGCTGGGCGAGCTGCGCCTCCCGGCGGCGGTCGAGCGCACGCGCCAGGTCGCGGCCCAGCTCGCGGGCCTCCTCGGCGACGGAGCCCCAGGGCAGCGCGCTGCCCTCGACGCTCTGGCGCCACTCGGAGAACGAGCGTCGCGGAGACAGGGCGGTCTCGCGGTTGGCGGCGGTCTGGTCGCCCAGCCAGCGGATCACGCGGGTCACTTCGTGGCGGAAGAACAGCAGGACGCCGTGGGCGCCCACCGGCACGACCATCAGCCCGGCGAACCCCGGCATCAGCGCCGCGAGTCCGGGGTGCGAGCGCTCCAGTTCGTTCGTGCTCAGCGACTCGGTGCCCGTGGCCGCAAGGAGCAGGCTGCGGTCGATCAGCGGCACGTCGCCGATGCTGCGGCTGACGCCGTCCAGCGCGAGGATCGCGCCGTCGGCGCCGACCAGCCGGCGGAGCTCCTCGCCGCTCTCGACGAGCGTCAGCAGCGGGTCGTCGGAGGACGGGACGCCGGCGAGTACCGCCGCCCGCTGCTCCCGGATGGTCAGGTCGCGGCGCAGCCGCCCGATCGACTCGAGCGCGCCGAGCTGCAGGGTCAGCTGCGCCGCCAGCACCTCCAGCGCACGGCGGAGCAGGATCGGCATCCGGCGCTGGGTGCGATGCGCGCATGTGATCATGCCGACCAGGCGGTCGTCCTGGATGAGCGAGAAGGAGACGGTCGACGCCTGGCCCATGTTGCGCATGAACTGCAGGTGGTGGGGCGACACGGCGCGCAGCTCGGCACTGCTGAGATCGAGCGGTGCGGACTCGGCCACCGAGACGAGCGGCGTGCCCGCGTCCTCCGTGCTGACGATCTGGCGCGAGAGCTTGGTGAGGTAGAGCGAGCGCGCCTGCTGCGGGATGTCCGACGCCGGGAAGTGCAGGCCGCGGTACGACTCCATGTCGGGTTCGGACGCCTCCCCCGCGACCTCGCCGTGGCCGTCCTCGAAGAAGCGGTACACCATCACACGGTCGAAGCCGCTGATGCGCTTCACCTCGTCGGCGGCCGCCTGGCGCAGTGCGTCCGCATCCGCCAGCAGGCCGAGCGACCGGATCGCGGCGACGACGGACGAGTTCGGCACGTCGGGTGCGTCGGTGGGCTCCAGCTCGATCAGCACCTGCTCACCGAGGCGGTGCGTGATCGCGTCATACGGCGCGCCCTGCAGGTCGATCCGGATCGGGTCCCCGTGCGTCTGCGCGGTCACGCTCCACTCGAGCGTCGGGCTGCCCAGCTCGGAGACGGAGCGGCCCAGCCATTCGGCGGCGTTCTCGCTCGCGGTGACGATCTCGTAGGTGGCCACATCGACCACGAACAGCATCCCGAACGATTGGATGCGGCCCGGCGTCCGGATCGGCTCTTTCACGCATTCTTCGAGCCTTCGACGCTCCGAAGCGTCGGAC
This sequence comes from Leifsonia shinshuensis, assembly GCF_031456835.1. Classification (NCBI taxonomy): domain Bacteria; kingdom Bacillati; phylum Actinomycetota; class Actinomycetes; order Micrococcales; family Microbacteriaceae; genus Leifsonia; species Leifsonia shinshuensis. The sequence goes on along the minus strand of NZ_JAVDVK010000001.1, from coordinate 872,006 downwards.
ACGGCACCACCATCCACCACCACTCGACCCTAGTACAGGATCGGCAGAACATTCAGTTCGGTCGTTATTCGAATTTGGCGGGTGTGCTCTTCGCGAACGCGGGGGATGATGCCGGGGAGCGATATCCGGGACGCATGCGCCCGACGAACGAGGAGGACGAGATGACGCGCGACGACGCGAACAGCGACCGCAACGACGAGTACCCGGACGACGCCGGCTACCCCGACGGCGAGGGCACGCTCGACGAAGGCACCGGGGCGTTCCAGTCCGGTCCGACCGGTGACGAGGCCGCCGACGACGGCGGGCGCGACGACACCGGCGCGGAAGGCGAGGCGGTCGTGGAGGAGCTCGAGGAGTTCGACGGGCCGGACTCGCGGGACGAGTGAGCGCGGCTCAGACCGGGACCGCCGCCACGGCGTCGATCTCCACCAGGGCTCCCGGCCGGGCCGGCGCCACGGTCAGCACGGTGACCGCGGTGCGGTGGTCGCCCCACACGGTGCGGGTCGCTCCGTAGGCCTCGGTCGGGTCGATCCCCGGTGCGAGGTGGATCGTCAGCCGGGCGACGTACGCGGGACCACTCCCGGCCGCAGCCAACACCGCCAGCAGATTGCGGAGCGCCTGCTCGGTCTGGGCCGCGAGGCCCTCGAGCAGTGCGCCTTCGGCGTCGACGCCGTTCTGACCTCCGACGAACAGCAGCGGACCGGCGGGCGCGATCATCCCCTGGGCGAAGGCCGGGCTCCGGTACAGCTCCGGCGGGTCGACGGGGGTCACCTGGGCGGACATGAGGTCTCCTCTCGGTCGTGAGACCCATGGTCCCGCTCACCACCGACAGCGGGAAGACACCCTCGGGCCCGCGGCGCCCGGGCGCGGCCGCGATAGAGTGGTGGCGTGAACCCGCTCATCTCGCAGCCCGCTGCAGCCACGGCCGTCGCGCCGTCGGCCGCTGGGCGTCTGGAGGTCGTCGGCGCGCTCAGCGCCGGCGCGAGATAGCACTGTCCCCCTCTCGGTGATTCCCGCGCGCCCTGGCGCGCACCTGTCGCTGCGGCATGCCCGGCGACCTCTCGCGGACCTTCCGTCCGCTCACGACCGATTCACGACAGTCAGGCGTTCATCCATGCTTCCGCTCACTGAGCAACAACTCCGTTCCTCCTTCGTCAACGCGTCACAGCGCGAGCGCAAGGAGCTCACCATCCCCGACCTCGCGGACATCCGCTGGGACCAGCTCGACTTCCTCGGCTGGCGCGACCGACGGCAGCCGCAGGTGGGCTACGTCGTCGCGGAAATCGACGGCGCGCCCGTCGGCGTGCTCCTGCGCCAGGCCGAGGGCCGCATCCGATCGCGTCCCCAGTGCTCGTGGTGCGAGGACGTGCACCTGCCGAATGACGTGCTGTTCTTCATCGCCAAGCGCGCTGGCCGGGCCGGGCGCAACGGCAACACCCTCGGCACGCTCGTGTGCGCCGAGTTCCAGTGCTCGGCGAACGTCCGCCGCCGCCCTCCGACCGCCTACGTGGGGTTCGACGTCGAGGCGGCGCGGCAGCAGCGGATCGACGCGCTCCGCGAGCACGTTGACGCGTTCGTGCGCAAGGTGATGGACGGCGACTGACCGTCGTTCACCTGCGTTTCACCCGGGCGGGGCCGCCGTTCAGGCGGCCTCGTCCAGGAACGGCTCGTGGTGGTAACCGGACGCGTCGACGATCGCGAGGGTCGACTCCGGCACCTCGACGAAGGCGCCCGGGAGGTCGGTCAGCGGTTCCGACACCACGACCTTGGCCTTCTCGCCGAAGACCTCGAGGCGCGCGGCGTCCGGGTACAGCTCACGGAGCTCGGGGATGTCGACCGAGTGGTAGAGCGTGCGGCTCTTGTGCGACGTGGAGTAGCGGAACGCCCAGAGCGTCGAGCCGTCCGACACCGCGACCGTTCCCTGCATCGGGAACTGGATGCCCTTGCTCTGCCCCACCTGCTCGACCATCCGGATGGCGCGCGCCAGTCCGGCGGCGGGGTCGTCCTGCAGGCCCATCGTCAGCGCGAGGTAGAAGAGCACCTCCGTGTCCGTGGTCCCGTGGATCAGCGGATACAGCGACGGGTCGATCGCGAACGCGAGGTCGCGCTTCATCTTCAGGAATCCATCCAGGAAGCCGTTGTGCATGAACAGCCAGTTCTCGTGGCGGAACGGGTGGCAGTTCGACTGCTGGATGGGCGGACCGGCTGCCGCGCGGACATGCCCGAAGAAGAGCGGGCTCGCGATCGAACTCGTCAGCTCGCGCAGGTTCTCGTCGTGCCAGGCCGGCTCGATGCTGTGGAAGAGAGCCGGCACGTTGCCGTGGCTCGTGTCCTCGGGGTACCAGCCGAAACCGAAGCCGTCGCCGTTGACCGTCTCCGCGCCGAGCGGCGAGTTCAGCGACTGGGCCACCAGCGAGTGCTGCGTGTCCAGGATCAGTTCGGAGGGCTTCAGCGGCTCTCCCCAGTATGCGAGCCAACGGCACATGACGACCTCCACGGCGTTCCGGATGCGGACGGCTGAACCATAGCTCCGCCCGGGGACGCGCGGGAATACAGCACTCCTCACACCCGCCGATGTCAGCTGTCAAGGCCTGGCCGCAGAACGGCCGGTCCACTTGGCTGGTGTCATGAAAACGCACGCGAGGTTCGTCCGGCAGGGGCTGGAGGTGTCGGAGATCTCGGACCATGAGTGGCGGGTGAGCGACACCCGCGTCGCCGCGATCGGCGCGCCTCCCGTCGTCGGGTTCATCCTGCAGCTGGACGCCATGTACGAGGTGACGCAGATCGGCCGCCCCGGCCGCCGCACGTACTTCCGGTCGTTCGACGCCGCTCTCGCCGAGCTGCACGGCTGAGCGGGCCGGGCGTCAGCCCTGCTGCTCGGGCGGTGTGCCGGCGATGTTGACCAGCCACTGCACGCCGAACCGGTCGATCGCCATGCCGAAGCTGTCGCCCCACGGCGCCTTGTTGAGCGGCTCGATGACGTTGCCGCCCTCGACGAGCTTCTCCCAGTAGCCGGTCAGCTCGGCCTCGTCGTCGCCGCTGAGCGAGATGGAGATCGAGGAGCCCTGCGTGAAGTCCATGTGGGCGGGCACATCCGCAGCCATGAGCGTGAAGCCCGCCGGGCTGGTCAGCTGCGAGTGCATGATCAGGTCGTTGTCGGCCGGATCTTGGGCCATCTGGTATTCGGCGAAGGTGCTGCGCTGCACCTCCCCGCCGAAGACGGATCGGTAGAAGTCCATGGCCTCCCGGGCGGAGCCGCGGAAGTTGAGGTACGGGTTCAGGATCGACGGCATGGTGTCCTCCTCGTGAGAGCTGGTGGATGCCGGTTCGCCGCCCAGCGTAACGGCCCTGCGCGGCGGCCCACCAGAGGGCGGATGCCCTGAAATGCAGGCGTTCAGCGCCGGTAGGCGGCGACGAACAGCTCGCCCCGGATCTCCCCCAGTCGGTCGAGGATCCGCTCGACCAGCGCATCCGTGACCCCTCCGGCCTGCACGTCGTACGGCCCCAGCGGCTGGAGCTTGCCGCACCGCACGCGGACGACTTCCCAGCCGACGGCGCGCAGCAGCCGGTCCTTCCGCCGGTCGGACGTCTCGCGCGGCCCGACGTGCTCGAGCCCGTGCCGCCCGGTGGTGTCGTACTCGATCGCGACCTTCAGCTCGGGCAGCAGGATGTCGGGCCAGACCTCCAGATGCGAGTGGAACGGCGTCGCGACCCGGACCGCGTTCCTGCTCAGGTCGAGGTCGAGCCGTGCGGCCAGCCGTCGCTTGAGCTCGGGCTCGGCGGCGGAGGCGGGCGCCGTAGCCCAGCGGCTGATGAACGCCTCGCCGACGGGCACGCGGTCCGCGCCGCCGCGGGCGTGCCGGCAGATCGGGCACCGCCGCCCGCCCAGGATGCGCTCGATGCTCGCCTGGTACGACGGATGTCCGGCGTCGCACTGCCAGGAGTAGGTTCCGGCGGTTCCGTTCTCGTTCGACACGGCGACTCGCGCGCCGGGCGTCGCCATGCTGACCAGCTGCTCCCGCGTCAGGCTCTCGCGGTCGAGGCGGCGGCACAGGTAGCAGCGGTCGTCGGCCGGGTCCGCTTCGATGCGCCGCGGGTCGCGCGCGTGCCCGCAGACGTGGGAGCCCGCGTCGGGGGTCGGCGTCCGAACGGGGCGGGGCGCCGCCGCTTCGGCGCAGTCCGGGCACCACGCGGACCGGCGCCGGGTTCCGCCCGGACGGGAGCGCTGCTCTTCCGGGGTGGCGACGAACCGGTGACCGGCGTCGCACTCCCAGACCAGGAAGACGTCGGCCGCGGGCGGCACCTGGGTCAGCGTGATCCCGTGGTTGAGGTCGGGATGGTACTGCCGGACGAGCACGGGGTACCGCTCCCAGTCGCGGCGGTACCGTCCGATCTCGTAGGGCACGCTGGCGCCCTTCGACCACTGGCGGCGCGCCCACCACTGCTCGACGCTCTCCGGCACGGCATCCCTCCTCCCTCCGAGGCTAGAACGCACCACCGTCACTCCCGCCTCCCCACCCCGCCGCATTCGTCACGAATGCACCCTCCCCGCCCGCCTGAGTCGACATTCGTGACGAATGCGCGCCCCGCACCGCCGCGGACATTCGTGACGAATGCGCGCTTCGAGCACGCGAGAGCGGACATTCGTGACGAATGTGCGCCGGGTCAGAGCACGAACGGGATGAGCGCGCGGCGCTCCGGCGGATAGTCCGGGAACGTCTCGCGGTACCAGCGGTGGTTCGCGAACGCGCGTGGCGCGAGGTTCGCGAACGTGTACAGCGCGAAGGAGGCGCCGGCGAGCGACCAGGTGGCGACCGCCCATCCCGTCCACTCGATCATCTCGCCCAGATAGTTGGGGCTCGAGACGTACCGGAAACCACCGCCCCGGGGGATGCGGTACCCGCCTCCCGACCGCCGCAGCAGCCGCAGCGTGCGGTCGGAGCGCACGTTCAGCGCCAGACCGCCCGCGAACAGGACGACGCCGGCCCAGAACCGCCCGTCCGCGAGCCACGCCACCGGGTAGTCCCCGTACTCGGAGATCCAGCGCGCGTTCACCCACGCGTTCAGCAGGTTGAAGCCGATCGCCAGCATCATCACGAGCACCGGCATGCGCGATCCGGAGCGCATCAGGAACGGGTAGACGAACGCCCGGTACACGTAGTGCACCAGCCAGAGCGCCAGGAACAGCAGCGGCACCGGTTCGAAGCGGTGCGACCCGAGCAGGTAGAACACCACGAACAGGATGGACGCGGGCGCCTCCATCACGACCCACCCGACCCGGGCGGGCACGGTCGGACCCCATCCACCGCGTCCGTGGCGCCCGCCGTACGGCGCGACCACGAACAGCAGAGCGACGAACGTCACCGCCGCCAGTGCGAGCTCGGCGTACACGAACCAGCGGTACGGTCCCTCGGGCATGCGGTCAGGCTAGCGCGCGGCACCCCCGCCGGCACGGCACCGGCGCCGACACGCCGCGGCGGGTGCGCCGCCGCGGCATGCCGGTTCCAGCCTCCGACTCAGCCCTGCTGCGCGTTCGCCGCCGCCAGCAGGCCGTCGATCATCTCCGTCGTGACCTGGCCTCCGGCCATCATCCCGACGCGGCCGATCGGGAAGGAGTTCATCATCTTCTCCATCGACACCCCCTCCGGCATGATCGCCGAGGCGCCCTCCATCATCTGCGCCATGCCGGCCAGCGCCGACTGCACCATCGGGCCGGCGACAGGATGCGCCATCACCTCGCCGAGCGACGACTCCCGCGTGAGCGGCAGACGCACCTCATCGCCGTCGACGGACACCGTGGTGCGGGAACGCAGGTCGCGGCTGCTCGCACCCACCTCGACGGTGTACTCGCCGCCCTCGACCACCCAGCGCTCCGCGCGGATGTCCCAGTACGCCAGGTCCGAGCGACGGACGGCGATGACGACCTCACGCGACTCCCCCGCCGCGAGCTCGACCGAGGCGAAGCCCTTCAGCTCGCGCACGGGACGCTGCACCGACGAGTCGGCGAGCGACGTGTAGACCTGGACGATCTCGCGCCCGGCGCGGTCGCCGGTGTTGGTGACGGTGACCCGCACCTCCACGTCGCCGCTCTCAGTGACGGTAGCGGTCGCATCCCCATAGGAGAAGGTCGTGTACGAGAGCCCGTGGCCGAACGGGAACGCGACGGCCATCCGCCGGGCGTCGTACCAGCGGTAGCCGACGAACAGCCCCTCGCCGTAGCGGACGTGGCCCTCCTCGCCGGGGAAGTTGAGGAACGCGGGGGTGTCCTCGAGGCGCAGCGGGATGGTCTCGGTCAGCTTGCCGGACGGGTTCACCGCGCCGAACAGCACGTCGGCGGTGGCCGACCCGCCGGCCTGACCGAGCAGCCACGCCTCGACGATCGCGGGCACCCGCTCTGCGAACGGCAGCGCGACGACGGCTCCGTTCGACAGCACCACGACGGTCCGCGGGTTGGCGGCGACGACCGCATCGATGAGGGCGAGCTGGTCGGCCGGGAGGTCGATGTCCTCCCGGTCGTAGCCCTCGGACTCGAGGCGTGCAGGCAGCCCGGCGAAGACCACGGCGACGTCCGCCGCAGCGGCGGCCTGGACCGCCTCCTCGCGCAGGCGGGCCGTCTCGTCCTCCGGCGCATCCGCCGCCAGCGAGAAGCCGGCCGCGTAGACGGCGTCCGGCGCGACCGCGCGGATCGCCGTGAGCGCGTCGTCCAACCGGGTCGGGTGGATCATCGACGAACCCGCGCCCTGGTAGCGCGGCTTCTCCGCGAAGGCGCCGATGACCGCGAGCGAACGGTCCGCCGCGAGAGGCAGGAGGGGCTCGGCTCCGTCGTTCTTGAGCAGCACGATCGACCGGGCCGCCGCCTCACGCGCCAGCTCGTGGTGCGCATCCACGTCGAGCGGACCCTCGACGCGCGGCGTCGCCGCCCAGCGCACGGCCAGGTCCGCGTTCCGCTGCGCGGACGCATCCAGCAGCGCCTCGTCGAGGCTGCCCTCCGCGACGGCGGCCACCACCTCGGCGTCGGACTGGCCGCCGTTGCCCGGCATCTCCAGGTCCAGACCGGCGCGCAGAGCCGCGACGCGGTCGCTCACCGCGCCCCAGTCCGAGACGACGAGGCCCTCGAAGCCCCACTCCCCGCGCAGCACATCCGTCAGCAGCCAGCGGTTCTCGGACGCGAACACGCCGTTGATGCGGTTGTAGGAGCACATGACCGTGTGCGGCTGCGCATCCTCCACCACCCGCTGGAAGCCGCGCAGGTAGATCTCGCGCAGCGGGCGCGGGTCCACGTCGGACGAGGACCGCATCCGGTCGTCCTCCTGGTTGTTCGCGGCGAAGTGCTTCAGCGACGCGCCGACGCCCTGCGACTGGATGCCGCGCACGATCCCGGCGCCGAGCACGCCGGAGACGATCGGGTCCTCGCTCAGGTACTCGAAGTTGCGGCCGCACAGCGGCGACCGCTTGATGTTGATGCCGGGGCCGAGGATGACAGCGACGTCCTCGATCGACGACTCGACCCCGAGGGCCGTGCCGATGCGCTCGGCCAGCTCGGCATCCCAGGAGGAGCCCAGCGCCACCGCGGGCGGGAAGCAGGTGGCGGGCACGCTGTCGCCGATCCCGAGGTGGTCGCCGCCCTCGCGCTGCTTGCGCAGGCCGTGCGGACCGTCGGTGAGCATGACGGACGGGATGTCGCCGACGGCCTTCGTGCGCCAGAAGCTCTCGCCGCTGGTGAGCGCCGCCTTCTGCTCGACGGTCAGGCCGGTCAGATCGGCGCGGGGGCCGGTCAGGGTGTCGGTCATGGGTTTCCTTTCGATGGTGATGGTCAGCGGGTCGCCTTGATGGGCCACACGGCCAACGCCCCCAGGATGCCGAGGACGATCGCGATCGGGAAGAGCGCGCTGTAGCCGAAGGCGAGGACGATGGCTCCGGCCACTCCGGGGGCCAGTGTCTGCGGGAGCGTCGCGGCGATGTTGACGACGCCGAGGTCCTTCGCGAACGACTTCGCGGACGGGAGAACCTCGCTCATGAGGGCCGTGTCGACGGCCTGGAACATCCCGAACCCGAAGCCGGAGATGATCGTCATGATGATCCAGGCGGTCACGTCCGGCCACACCCACGGCAGCAGGAAGGCCAGGCTGACGACGGCGGCCGAGGCGAACACGAACGGCTTGCGGCGGCCGAACCGGTCCGACAGCGGGCCGGAGACGACGGTGGAGACGATGATGCCCACCAGGCTGAGCAGTCCGAGGAGCGGGATGAGCTGCTCGGGATGCGCGACGTGGAAGTAGTCGGTGAGCAGGAAGAGCTGGAACCCGGTCACCGCGAAGTAGCCGGTGTACAGCAGCAGGCGGCCGGTGAACGCCCAGAAGAAGTCGGGATGCGCGACCGGGTTCACCCAGAAGGTCTTGAGGAAGTCGACCAGCGTGAACGGCTCGCGCTCCAGCCGCGCGCTCGAGTAGTCCGGGTTCGCGAGGACGAACAGGCTGAGCACGGCGAGCGAGAACACCGCGAAGAAGATGTAGCCGACCGTGAGGCTGTTGAAGAACAGCGATCCGACGATCTGGCCGCCGAGCGCGCCCACCATGAGGCCGATGCCGGAGAGCGCGGCGAAGGTGCCGCGGCGCTTCAGCGGCACGCGGTCGGGCATGATCGCGGTGAGCGGGCCCTGGGCGAAGTTGTAACTGATCTGCACCAGGGTCCAGGCGATGACGACGCCGACCAGCGAGTTCGCGAAGGCCAGCCCGACCAGCGACAGCCCTCCCGCGAGCGACCCGATCACGATCCACGGTGCGCGCCGTCCGAAGCGGGAGCGCGTCCGGTCGGAGATCTGACCGGCGATCGGCTGGGCGATCATCGCGGCGAACGCGCCGATCGTCGCGGCGATCGCCAGGTTGGCGACCTTGTCCTGCTCGCCGAACAGCTGCGTGATCTGCTGCGGGAGCAGGATGCCGGGCAGCGCTCCCCAGATCAGGTAGATGCCGAGGTTGGCGGGGATGATCCACACCATCAGCCGGCGGAGGCCCTTGATGGGGGCGGGCGGGTCGTCGTTGCCGGAGGCGGTGCCGACGAAGGTGTTGGTGGTGATCGGTGCCGGATCGGCGCTGGATTCGCCGAGCGGGACGGAGGTGTCAGACGTCATTGTCGAAGGGGTCCTCTCACCATCCACCGTGGATGGTGAGCAAAACCTTACGTCACTCGGTTTTCAGAATGCAAGCGCCATTCGGTTTATGGTGGAGGCATGGCACGACGTGGTTCCTACGCGAAAGGCGTGGCGAAGCGGGACGAGATCCTGGAGAGCGCCCTCGAGGTGATCGCCCGGGAGGGATACCGCGGCGCCTCGGTGAAGGAGCTCGCGGACGCCGTCGGCCTCAGCCAGGCCGGCCTGCTGCACTACTTCGACAGCAAGGACGAGCTGTTCACGGCCATCCTGCGCAAGAGGGATGAGGTGGACTCGCGCCGCTTCGGCGAGGTCGACGCCGATCCCACCCCCGAGCGGCTGCGGGAAGGCTACGTCGGCGTCGTGCGCCACAACGCCGAGGTGCCCGGGTTGGTGCAGCTGTTCTCGCGCCTGGCCGTGGAGGCCGGCGATCCGGCGCATCCCGCGCACGACTACTTCGTGGAGCGCAGCGCAGCCCTGCGTGCGATGTTCGCGCGGACGTTCGAGGCGCAGCAGCAGCGGGGCGAGCTCCCGCACTCCGTCGACGCCGACACCCTCGCGCGCCTGGTGCAGGCGGTCTCGGACGGCCTGCAGCTGCAGTGGCTGCAGGACCCCACCGTGGACATGGCCGCCGCCGTCGACGCGCTGTTCGCGCTGCTGGGCCAGGACGCTTCAGCGACGGCGAGTGAAGAAGTGGGCCCTGCCGGGATCGAACCGACGACATCCACGGTGTAAACGTGGCGCTCTACCAGCTGAGCTAAAGGCCCTGAACGCCCTCCACCCTACCGAACCCGCCACCGCCCCGAGGATTTGTGCCAAATCGCGGTTATGCGGCGCCCATAACCACTATTTGGCACAAATCGTCGCCCAGCGGGGCCGACGAGAGGTGTGTCAGACGTGCGCGGGGAGGCGGTCGAGCGCCGCGCGGTAGGCCTCGATCGAGCGGGCCTCCCCCGGCGCGGTGATGAAGGAGGCGCGGATGATGCCGCGCTCGTCGATGAGGAAGGTCGCCCGGTTGGCGATCCCCTTCTCCGGGAGGAACACGCCGTACTCCTTGGCGATCTCGCCGTGCGGCCAGAAGTCCGCCAGCAGCGAGAAGCCGTAGCCCTCCTGCTCCGCCCACGCGCGCAGCGTGAACTTGGAGTCGACGGAGATCGCCAGCAGCTCGACGCGGTGGTCCGCGAACAGGCCCAGGTTGTCGCGCAGCTCGCACAGCTCGCCCGTGCAGGTGCCCGAGAACGCGAGCGGGAAGAACACCAGCGCCACCGCCTTGCGCCCGCGGAAGTCGCTGAGCCGCACCGTCTCTCCGTACTGGTTGAGCAGTTCGAAGTCGGGTGCCTGGGTGTCGTTCTCGAGGGCCATCGGTCGTCCTTTCAGGCCGGCGCGACGTGGCTCCGCGCAGGCACGAGCACACAGCATAGACCCGCGTTCTCCGAGCGCCAAGCGACGGTCATCAGTACCTCCCGAGTGAGGCTAGGCTGAACGATGGTGCCCGCAGTTGTCGAGAACCGACAGCGCTCCGGCACGTCCACGATCCATCCGACACAAGAAAGAGGTCGAGGGTGACTGTAAACGACCAGGACCCGTACTCGGTGAACAACATCGATTCGGACCCGGAGGAGACCGCCGAGTGGCGTGAATCCCTCGACCAACTGGTTGCGGCCCAGGGCCACGAGCGTGCTCGCGAGATCATGCTCAGCCTGCTGAAGCGCTCGAAGGACCTGCACGTCGGCGTCCCGATGGTGCCGACCACCGACTACATCAACACCATCTCCCCCGAGAACGAGGCGGAGTTCCCCGGCGACGAGGAGATCGAGCGCCGCTACCGCGCCTGGGTCCGCTGGAACGCGGCCGTCATGGTGCACCGCGCGCAGCGCCCCGGCATCGCCGTCGGCGGCCACCTCTCCAGCTACGCCTCCAGCGCGACGCTGTTCGAGGTCGGCTTCAATCACTTCTTCCGCGGCCAGGACCACCCGGGCGGCGGAGACCAGGTCTTCTTCCAGGGCCACGCCTCCCCCGGCGTCTACGCCCGCGCCTTCCTCGAGGGGCGCCTGAGCGCCGACCAGCTCGACGGCTTCCGCCAGGAGAAGTCGCACGCCGGCGGAGGCCTCTCCAGCTACCCGCACCCGCGCCTGATGCCGGACTTCTGGCAGTTCCCGACCGTGTCGATGGGTCTCGGCCCGATCAACGCGATCTACCAGGCCCAGCTCAACAAGTACCTCACCAACCGCGGCATCAAGGATGCGTCCGACCAGCACGTCTGGGCGTTCCTCGGCGACGGCGAGATGGACGAGGTGGAGTCGCGCGGCCAGCTCCAGGTCGCTGCCAACGAGAAGCTCGACAACCTGACCTTCGTCATCAACGCGAACCTCCAGCGCCTCGACGGCCCGGTGCGCGGCAACGGCAAGATCATCCAGGAGCTGGAGAGCTACTTCCGCGGCGCCGGCTGGAACGTCATCAAGGTGATCTGGGGCCGCGAGTGGGACGACCTGCTCGCCCGCGACACCGACGGCGCGCTGGTCAACCTGATGAACCAGACGCCGGACGGCGACTACCAGACGTACAAGACCGAGAACGGCGCCTACGTGCGCGAGAACTTCTTCGGCCGCGACCCGCGCACCCTCGAGCTCGTCAAGGACTACAGCGACGACCAGGTGTGGGGCCTCAAGCGCGGTGGCCACGACTACCGCAAGGTGTACGCCGCGTTCAAGGCGGCCGTCGAGCACAAGGGCCAGCCGACCGTCATCATCGCGAAGACGATCAAGGGCTACGGCCTGGGTCCGTCCTTCGAGGGCCGCAACGCGACCCACCAGATGAAGAAGATGACCCTCGACAACCTGAAGGCGTTCCGCGACGCCATGCGCATCCCGGTGTCGGATGCGCAGCTCGAGGAGAACCCGTACCTCCCGCCGTACTTCAACCCGGGCGCTGAGGACGAGACGATCCGCTACCTGCACGAGCGTCGCCGCGACCTGGGCGGCTACGTGCCGGAGCGCCGCGCGAAGTACACGCAGCTGAACCTGCCGGACGACTCCGCCTACGCGATCTCGAAGAAGGGCTCCGGAACGCAGGAGGTCGCCACCACGATGGCGTTCGTCCGCCTCCTGAAGGACCTGCTCCGCTCGAAGGACTTCGGCCACCGCATCGTCCCGATCATCCCGGACGAGGCCCGCACCTTCGGCATGGACGCGTTCTTCCCGAACGCGAAGATCTACAACCCGAACGGCCAGCACTACACGTCGGTCGACCGCGAGCTCCTCCTCGCCTACAAGGAGAGCCCGCAGGGCCAGATCATCCACGTCGGCATCAACGAGGCGGGCGCGCTGGCCGCGTTCACCAACGTCGGAACGTCGTACTCGACGCAGGGCGAACCGCTCATCCCGGTGTACGTCTTCTACTCGATGTTCGGCTTCCAGCGCACCGGCGACGCCCTGTGGGCGGCAGGCGACCAGATGGCGCGCGGCTTCCTCATCGGCGCGACCGCCGGCCGCACCACGCTGACCGGCGAGGGCCTGCAGCACGCCGACGGCCACTCCCCGCTGCTCGCGGCGACCAACCCCGCCGTCGTGCAGTACGACCCGGCCTACGGCTACGAGATCGGCCACATCGTGCGCGCCGGCCTCGAGCGGATGTACGGCGGCAACCACCCCGACCCGAACGTCATGTACTACCTCACGGTGTACAACGAGCCGATCGTGCAGCCGGCCGAGCCGGAGGGCGTGGATGTGGACGGCATCGTCCGCGGCGTCTACAAGCTCCGCGCCGGCGAGGGCGATGGACCGAAGGCCCAGCTGCTCGCCTCCGGCGTGTCGGTGCCATGGGCGCTCGAGGCCCAGCACCTGCTCGCGCAGGACTGGGGCGTGTCCGCCGACGTGTGGAGCGTCACCTCGTGGGGCGAGCTGCGCCGCGACGGCCTGGCCGCGGAGGAGCACAACTTCCTCTACCCGCAGCAGGAGAAGCAGGTGCCGTACGTCACCCGCAAGTTCCAGGGCTCCGAGGGTCCGTTCGTCGCCGTGACCGACTACTCGCACGCGGTGCCGGATATGATCCGTCAGTTCGTCCCCGGCGAGTACGCCACCCTGGGCGCCGACGGCTTCGGCTTCTCGGACACCCGCCCCGCCGCCCGCCGATTCTTCAAGATCGACGGACCGTCGATGGTGGTGCGGACGCTCGAACTGCTCGCCGCGCAGGGGAAGGTCGACCCGAACGCTCCGGCGTGGGCGATCGAGAAGTACCTGCTGCACGACGTGAACGCCGGCACCACCGGCTCGGCGGGCGGCGAGGCGTAACACCGCCGTGGCAGGCAGCCCGGTGGAGAGGACGAAGCCCGAGACGCTCGCGTGGTTGCGCAAGATCTCGGGTGAGCTGGCGACGACCACGCTCAAGCGACTCGAGGACACCCTTCCCTGGTACCGCGACATGCCACCGGGCCGGCGCAGCGCCGTCGGCCTGGTGGCCCAGGCGGGCATCTCGTCGTTCATCTCGTGGTACGACGACCCGCGGTCGACGCCGTGGATCGCCGCCGACGTGTTCGGCGCGGCACCGCGCGAGCTGCTGCGGAGCGTGAGCCTGCAGCAGACGCTCCAGCTGATCAAGATCACCGTCGAGGTGGTCGAGGAGCGGGTGAAGAGCGGAGGCGGCGAGGACCTGCGGGAGGCGATCCTGCTGTACTCGCGCGAGATCGCGTTCGCCGCGGCCGACGTCTACGCCCGCGCCGCCGAGGCGCGCGGCCTGTGGGACGCACGGCTGGAGGCGCTGGTCGTCGACAGCATCCTGACCGGCGAGTACGACGACGAGCTCCCCAGCCGCATCGCCGCGCTCGGCTGGCACGGTCACGGCGAGGTCAGCGTCCTGGTCGGCACCGCGCCCAAGATGCTCGACGTCGACCAGCTCCGCCGCACGGCCCGCCACATGTCGGCGGATGTGCTGATCGGCGTGCAGGGCAGCCGTCTGGTGCTGGTGATCGGCCGCGCCTGGCCGAGCAACAGCACGCCCGAGGATGCGATCGGGCCGGCGCCGGTCGTCTCGTTCCTGGAGATCGCCCAGCAGCTGGAGCCGGGCTTCGGCGCCGGGCACCTGGTGCTCGGTCACGAGGTGCCCAGCCTGGTGGATGCGTCCAAGAGCGCCAAGGCGGCTCTCGCCGGTTTCGCGGTCGCCAAGGCGTGGCGCAACTGCCCGCGTCCGGTGCACGCCGACGACCTGCTTCCGGAGCGCGCGCTCGCGGGGGACGGCCTCGCCCGGGCCACGCTGATCAGCCGCATCTACCGGCCGCTGCAGGCGTACTCGACCGAGCTGCTGACCACCCTGTGGTGCTACCTCGACAACGGCCGGTCGCTGGAGGCGACCGCCCGCGAGCTCTTCGTGCACCCCAACACCGTGCGGTACCGCCTGAAGCGCGTCTCCGAGGTGATCGGGTGGGATGCGACCGGCGCGCGCGAGGCGCTCATCCTGCAGGCCGCGCTCATCGTCGGCTCGATCAACGAGCCCGACTCGCCCCGCCGCGGCGGGTGAGCACCGTCTCCCGCTTGTAGACAACCACAAGCATTCTCCGAAGACTTCGTATCCATCCGACACATCCGCCCCGCGGAAGATTGGCAGACTGGAAACCGTGATCGTCATCGTGTGCCCCGGGCAGGGATCCCAGACCCCCGGGTTCCTCACCCCCTGGCTCGCCGAGTCCTCGTTCCGCGATCAGCTCACCGGCATCTCCGACGCGGTCGGCATCGACCTCGTCGCGCACGGCACCGTGAGCGACGCCGACACGATCCGCGACACCGCGGTCGCGCAGCCGCTCATCGTCTCGGCCGGCCTGCTGACGCTGTCCGCCCTGTTCGCGGACGGCCGTCGTGACCGCATCGGCGGCATCGCGGGCCACTCGGTCGGCGAGCTCACCGCCGCGGCCGGTGCGGGCGTCCTCAGCGAGACCGACGCCGTCGCCTTCGTGCGCGAGCGCGGCGCGGCCATGGCCCGGGCGGCCGCCGAGGTCGAGACCGGCATGAGCGCCGTGATCGGCGCCGACGAGAACGAGCTGCTGGCGCGGCTGGAGGAGCTGGGCCTCTCCCCCGCCAACTACAACGGCGGCGGCCAGATCGTGGTCGCCGGCGCCCTGGATGCGCTGGCCCAGCTGGCCGAGAACCCGCCGGCTCGCGCCCGCGTCATCCCCCTTCAGGTCGCCGGCGCCTTCCACACCCGCTACATGGCGCCCGCCGTGCCCGCGCTGGAGCAGTTCGCTGCGACGCTGACCACCGGCGACCCGACCCTGCGGCTCTGGACCAACAAGGACGGCACGGAGGTGACCGACGGCGCCGAGTTCCTGCGGCTGCTGGTCGGCCAGGTGTCGTCGCCGGTGCGCTGGGACCTCGACATGAAGGCCTTCGAGGAGGCCGGCGTCACCGGCCTGATCGAGGTCGCCCCCGCCGGAGCGCTCGTCGGCCTCGCCAAGCGCGGCCTCAAGGGCGTGCCGACCGTCGCCATCAAGACGCCCGACGACCTGGCCGCCGCGTTCGACCTCATCGACCAGGCCGCGTAAGGCCGCAAGGAGCTCCCCCGATGACCCACCCCACCCTGCAGCAGTCCCACGGCCCGCAGTACACGCGCATCCTCTCGATCGGCGCCGCCCGTGGCGAGAACGTCGTCCCGAACGACGACCTGGTCGGCCCGATCAACTCGTCCGACGAGTGGATCCGCCAGCGCACCGGCATCATCACCCGCACGCGGGCGGGCCGCGACGTGCTCGCCGTCGACCTCGCCACCGAGGCGTCGAAGGAGGCGATCGAGAAGTCGGGCGTCGACCCGAAGCTGATCGACGCCGTGATCGTCGCGACCGTCTCGAACGTGCAGCAGACCCCGTCCATCGCGGCCGTGCTCGCCGACCGGGTGGGCGCCAACCCCGCCGCGGCGTACGACATGAACGCCGCGTGCGCCGGGTACGCCTACGCCGTCGCCCAGGCGGATGCGCTCATCCGCACCGGCGCTGCGCACTACGCGCTCGTCGTCGGCGCCGAGAAGCTGTCCGACGTCGTCGACCCGACCGATCGCACCATCTCGTTCCTGCTCGGGGACGGCGCTGGCGCGGTCGTCATCGGCCCGAGCGACTACCCGGGCATCGCCAAGACGGTGTGGGGCTCCGACGGCTCGAAGGCCGACGCGGTCGGGATGGGCAACACGCTGCTCGAGTACCGCGACGGTGAGAAGCCGTGGCCGACGCTGCGCCAGGAGGGCCAGACGGTGTTCCGCTGGGCCGTCTGGGAGATGGCCAAGGTCGCCAAGCAGGCGCTCGACGAGGCCGGGGTCTCCCCCGACCAGCTGGCCGCCTTCATCCCGCACCAGGCCAACATGCGGATCGTCGACGAGTTCGCCAAGCAGCTCAAGCTGCCTGACACCGTCGCCATCGCCCGCGACATCGAGACGACGGGCAACACGTCCGCCGCATCCATCCCGCTCGCGACCCACCGGCTGCTCCAGGAACACCCGGAGCTGAGCGGCGGACTGGCGCTGCAGATCGGCTTCGGGGCCGGTCTGGTCTTCGGCGCGCAGGTCGTCGTGCTGCCCTAGACTGTTTCCCGGTCACAACGACACCCCCTCAAGGAGAGATAAACCATGGCATTGTCCACCGAAGAAGTTCTCGCCGGCCTGGCCGAGCTCATCAACGACGAGACCGGCATCGCGACCGACACGGTTGAGCTGGACAAGTCGTTCACCGACGACCTCGACATCGACTCGATCTCGATGATGACCATCGTGGTCAACGCCGAGGACAAGTTCGACGTCAAGATCCCGGACGAGGAGGTCAAGAACCTCAAGACCGTTGGTGACGCGGTCGAGTTCATCGTCAAGGCGCAGAACGCCTGAGCTTCGCGCATGCTTCCGCGCGGGCGGCACGCTGAGTGGCCGCCCGCGCGTGCGTCGCGCTCCCCTGAGCGCGTCGTCGTCCTGATTCACGGAGAGTTGCCGTTATGACCAAGAAGATCGTGATCACCGGCGTGGGCGCATCCTCGCCCCTCGGTGGCACCGCGCCCGAGAGCTGGGCCGCACTGCTCGCCGGCGAGTCCGGCGCGCGCACCCTGGAGCACGACTGGGTCGCCCAGTACGAGCTCCCCGTCACCTTCGCCGCCGAGGCCAAGGTGCGCCCGGAGGAGGTGCTGGAGCGCCCGGTCGCCAAGCGCCTCGACCCGTCCAGCCAGTTCGCCCTCATCTCCGCGATGGAGGCCTGGGAGGACGCCGGCCGTCCGGACGTCGCCCCCGAGCGTCTCGGCGTCGACTACGCCACCGGCATCGGCGGCGTGTGGACGCTGCTCGATGCCTGGGACACGCTGCGCGAGCGCGGTCCGCGTCGCGTCCTGCCCATGACCGTCCCGATGCTCATGCCGAACGCCGCCTCCGCCGCGGTGTCCATGCACTTCGAGGCCCGGGCGTTCGCCCGCACCGTCGCCTCCGCGTGCGCGTCGAGCACCGAGTCCCTGGTGAACGCCTACGAGCACCTGCAGGCGGGTCTCGCCGACGTGGTGATCGCCGGCGGCACCGAGTCCGCGATCCACCCGATCACGGTCGCCTCCTTCTCGTCGATGCAGGCCCTCTCGCGCCGCAACGACGACCCGGCCCACGCCTCCCGCCCCTACAGCGTCGACCGCGACGGCTTCGTGATGGGCGAGGGCGCCGCCAGCCTCGTGCTGGAGACCGAGGAGCACGCGCTCGCCCGCGGGGCCCGCATCTACGCGGAGCTCGCCGGCGGCGGCGTCACCGCCGACTCGTACCACATCACCGCGAACGACCCCGAGGGCCGCGGCGCCAGCCGCGCGGTGCACATCGCGCTTGAGCGCGCGGGCGCCACCCCGGACGAGGTGACCCACATCAACGCGCACGCCACGAGCACGCCGGTCGGCGACCCGTCCGAGTACGTCGCCCTGCGCGAGGTGTTCGGCGAGCGGGTGCACACCATCCCGGTGTCGGCCACCAAGGCGTCCACCGGCCACCTGCTCGGCGGCACCGGCGCCCTCGAGGCTGTGTTCACCATCCTCGCGATGCGCGACCGTCAGGCGCCGCCGACGATCAACATCACCGAGATGGACCCGGCCATCCCGCTGCAGGTGAAGAGCGAGCCCCAGCCTCTCGGCGACGGGCCCCAGCTGGCGATCAGCAACTCGTTCGGATTCGGCGGTCACAACGCGGTCGCCGCGTTCCGCACCTACTGAGCGGACTCCCACCGACAGCAGAAGGCCCCGGTCGTCGCGACCGGGGCCTTCTGCGTGTCACCGCCTGCGGGCGGCCGGAGCCCGGCCCGCCGCGGGACGTCTGGGGGTGGAGCCGGTCAGCCCACGTTGTGCAGCCAGATCACCGAGGTGTCGTCGTGGGCGTGGCGGAACGGCTCCAGCTCGTCGTCCCACGCCTGCCCGAGGGCGAGGCGCAGTTCGCGGTGCAGCTCGAGGGCGTTCGCGCCGGCGATCTCCATGGCGTAGCGGATGCGGTCCTCCGGGACGACCATGTTGCCCGCGGTGTCCACCTGGGCGAAGAAGATGCCGAGGTCGGGGGTGTGCATCCAGCGGCCGCCGTCGGTGCCGTGCCCGGCGTCCTCCGTCACCTCGTAGCGCAGGTGCTCCCACCCGCGCAGGGCGGACGCCAGCCGGGCGCCGGTCCCCTGCGGGCCGTCCCAGAAGAACTCCGTGCGCTGGGAGCCCTTCAGCACGGGCTGGGCCTCCCAGGTGAAGTTGACAGCGCGACCCAGGGCACGACCAGCCGCCCACTCGATGTGGGGGCAGAGCGCGCTGGGAGAGGAGTGCACGTAGAGCACCCCTCGAGCTGCGTGTGCCGACATGATTCTCCTCCGTTCGTTGGTGCGTCTTCCCCTACGACCAGGAACGGATGGGATGCTTCGGCGGTGTGAAGTTGGACGCGCTCACGCGCGTTGCCACGATTATGCCTGAGAACCGCGGTTAGTTACAAGATTGTGATTCGGCGATTCGGTCGCCTGGCGAACGCCGGAGCGGAATAGCATACCGAGTATGTCCGTGCAGAACGGTTTCCTGGCCCTGCTGACGCAGGGTCCCGCCTACGGGTCGCAGCTGCAGAGCGAGTTCCTCTGCCGCGCCGCCCACCGCCGCCAGCTCAACCCTGGGCAGGTGTACTCGACCCTCGACCGTATGACGGACCAGGGCCTGGTGGCCTCCGCCGGGGCGACCGACGACGGCCTCCCCCTCTACGAGCTGACGCCGGCGGGGCGCGAGGCGGCGGACGCCTGGCTTTCCGGCGGACCGGCAGACGGACGCCCCGACTGGGATGAGATGCAGGACCAGGTGCTGATCGCCGCATCCCTCGACGGGGTGGATGCGCTCGCCATCGTCGACGGCTACCGCGCCGCCTACGCCGAGCGCATCCGCTACCTGACGCACGAGGCGGACTCGCGTGCCCTCCTCGCCGCGAACCGCGCGGCCGAACTGGGCGCGAAAGCGGCCATCGAGTGGCTGGACGAGGTCGCGGCGACCCTGGCGGCCCATCCGGCCGCGCTGGTGCAGGCTCGCTCGCCCGAGCGGCCACGCCGCGGGCGCCGCCCGGCTGCCGAGGCGCCGGCCGCCGCGGGCGGCTGACGCGGGGCGTTACTGCTACAGGGCGCTGCGTTGCCGTGCGTCGGAGATCCGGCACGGGCGAGGACCGGCGCCGGCCGGACCCGGGCTCAGTGCAGCAGCTCGCCCTGCTTGTTGAGGACGTTCTTCTCCCCGGCCTCGATCGGCACCGCGAAGCGGTTCTGCGCCGGCGGCAGCGGGCAGTTGAAGTTGTAGCTGAACGCGCACGGTGGCAGCACGGCGAGGTTGAAGTCGAGGGTGACCGTCCCGTCGTCGTTCGGGACGACGAACAGGAACCGGCCGACCGAGTAGGTGCTGTCGCCGTTCGTGGTGTCCGCGAACACGAGCTGCAGCGCACGGCCGGCCTTGAAGGCGGCGAGGTTGTAGTCGACGCCGTCCTTGGTGAACGTGATCTCGCCGGGGACGACCATGTCGCGGGTCGCGCCGTCGTCCTTCAGGTGCTCGAACCCGACGGTCTTGCCGCCCTCGATGGGGGTGAAGGCCGCCTTGATGATCCACTCGGGGTTGAACGGGAACGCGTCGATCGAGCCGAACTCCTGGATGGCCTCGGAGTCCGCATCCCAGACGCGCAGGGCGTAGTCGCCGTCCTCGCTGGCGATGACGAAGCCGGTCTGCGTGTCGCTGAACCGGATCGCCGACGGGTTGGGGTCGTCCTTGCCGCGTACGATCGCGGACCCGTCCACCAGCACCTCGTCCACGAAGA
Source organism: Leifsonia shinshuensis (assembly GCF_031456835.1). Taxonomy (NCBI): domain Bacteria; kingdom Bacillati; phylum Actinomycetota; class Actinomycetes; order Micrococcales; family Microbacteriaceae; genus Leifsonia; species Leifsonia shinshuensis. The sequence continues at coordinate 851,578 of NZ_JAVDVK010000001.1, read as the reverse complement.
TGTCGTCGGTCGCGGAGGCGGTGACCTTGAGGCCCGACTGCCCCTTCGGCAGCGGCGACCACAGGCCCGGGACGCCCCAGATCGGCTGCTCGGTGTCGGGGTCGCCGGTGATCCACTGCGTGTTCACGAGCGCCAGGTTGCCCTGCGGGGCGGTGACCGCCTGCTCGCGGCGGGCGCGGTAGCGCGCCAGCACGTCATCGGGAGTGGGCTTCGCGGTCTCGTCGCGGGCGGTGGCGGTGTCGGTCATGGTGTCCATCCTCGGTCAGGTCCCCAGTGAGAACCAAGTCCGACACTCGGGCATTCCGCCCGCGGGCTCATTTCGCCTCGGCGTAGCTGTCGACGATCGCGGCGGTCACCGGGAACTCGACCGGGAAGGCGCCGAAGAGCAGCCGTCCCGCCTGCTCCGCGGCTGCCCGGACGGCCGCCGCGACCTCTTCCGCCCGGTCGGCCGGCGTGTGGACGATCACCTCGTCGTGCAGGAAGTACACGAGGTGCGGCGCCTCCGTGAGGGCGGCCCCCGGCGCCAGCGCCGTGAGGCGGTTGCGCAGCTCGGCCATCCAGCACAGCGCCCACTCGGCCGCGCTCGCCTGCACGACGAAGTTGCGGGTGAACCGGCCCCAGTCGCGCGCTCGGCTGCGGGCGCGTCGCTCGTCAGCCGCCGTCGAGTCCGCCGCGAACGCCGCCGCCTGGGCGGCCGCCCAGCCGGTGCCGGGCAGCGGCGAGCTGCGGCCGAGCCGCGACGTCACCTTCTCGCCGCGCTCCCCCGCGCGCGCGGCCTCCTCCACCAGCGCGACGGCCCGGGGAAAGGCACGCTGCAGGCGCGGCATCAGCCGGCCGCTCTCCCCCGTCGTCGCGCCGTACATCGCGCCGAGCATGGCGACCTTCGCGTGCGCGCGCTCGTCCACCGCTCCGGACGCGACGATCCCCTCGTACAGGTCCTTGCCGCGGCCGGCGGCGGCCATCGCCTGGTCGGCGGCGAGCCCGGTGAGGACGCGCGGCTCGAGCTGTGCCGCGTCCGCGACCACCAGCTTCCAGCCGGGATCCGCGACGACCGCCCCGCGCACCTGCTTCGGCAGCTGCAGGGCGCCGCCGCCGCGCGTGGCCCAGCGGCCGGTGACGACGCCGCCGGGCACGTAGTCGGGCCGGAACCGGCCGTCGTGCACCCACGCGTCGAGCCACGTCCATCCATTCGCCGTGAGGAGCCGGGACAGCTTCTTGTACCGCAGCAGCGGCTCGATCACGGGATGCTCGATGCGGCGCAGCTCCCACGACCGTGTGGAGGTGGCCATCACCCCGGCGCGCTGCAGCGCCTTGAGCAGGTCGGGCGGGCTGTCCGGGTTGAGCTCGGGGCTGTCGAGCCCGTCGCGGATGGCGCGGGTGAGTTCTTCGAGCACCGCCGGGCGGCCGTAGGCGGGACGCGGACCGAGCAGGCCGGTGAGCAGCTCGTCGTGGCGCTGGGCGCTGTACGGAAGGCCCGCGTGCTGCAGCTCCACGCCGATGAGCGCGCCGGCGGATTCGGCGGCGAGCAGCAGACGCAGGCGTCGGGGGTCGGCGCTCTGCGCCACGGCGTCCTCCTGCAGGGCGAACTCGGCGCGGGGGTCGCGGCCGGCGGGCGCGCCGACGGTCGCTGCCGAGCCCGTCGCGGAGGACGCGGGATCGTCCGGCGCGTCGTCCAGGTCGAACAGTGCGGTGTGCCGGGGCGCCGCCTCCACCACCGGCTCCTCCATCGCATCCCACGGTCCCGGCTCGGCCGTGGCGAGGGCTGTCGCCGCCGTCAGCGTCGAGGTGCGCAGGATGGCGTGGCACAGCCGCAGGTCGACGCACCGCTCGACCCGGACGCCCGCCGCCAGCAGCGCGGGATACCAGGCGCGCGTGTCGTCCCACACCCAGCGCGGCCGCTCGCTCGCCGCCTCCTCCGCGGCGACCAGACCCGGCAGCCCGGCGAGCGGCACGACGCGGCTGCGCTCGGGAGCCGCATCCGCATCCCGTCGCGCGGACTCGAGCCACGTGAGCCGCGCGGCGTCGCGCCCGGAGCGCTCGAGGAGGATGTGCACCCCTCCATTCTCGGGCCCGCCGCCGACACCCGTCGGCGCGTCTCTTGCGCCCGGCGCAGGGTGTGAGGATAATTCACGGAACGACGATGCCGACCCGAAAGGCATGATCGACGATGACCGTCTACCTGCATGACAGCCAGGGGGTCTGGATAGCGTTCCGGACCGACCCGAGGTCCCGCGACCTGTTCAACCCCGATGGCGACTGGATCGGCTGGTTCCCCTGGGGGGACGACGACGCCGTCACCCCCGAGGGCGACTACCTCGGCACGATCCGCGGCGACCGGCTGTTCGCCCGCAACGCGTACCACTATCGCGGTTCGCCCGGGTATCCGGGCGCCCCCGCGTATCCGGGCGCCGCTCCGTATCCGGGCGCCGCGTCGTACACGGGCCTCCCCGACGACTGCGAGGACGTGCCGAGCTCCCTGCTCTGGCCGCGCGTCGCATCCTGACGCACGCCGCTGCGCGCCGCCGCTTGCGCAACAAGGGGGCGCAACACGCCGTTAAGCGCGCGCCATAACGGCGTGTCTCGACCCCTCGTTGCGCCGCCCGCGGCAGCGGCGACGCACGCGCCGCGCTAGTCCGACAGGGCGGCCAGGCGCGCGCGCAGCGACGGCCAGGACGCGGCGAAGCCCGGGTGCAGCGGCAGCGACACCACCTGGTCGACCGGCACCCAGCGCAGTTCGATGCTCTCGACGTCCGCCATGTGCGGCTCGAACGAGCGCACCGCCTGCGCGACCACCGTCGTGTACGACCAGAAGCCGAGGTCGAGCACGCTCTCGAACAGCACGTGGAGCGCGTCGGGCGGCACCGCCGCCTCCTCGGCCGCCTCGCGGAGCGCACCGTCGACCGCGCTCTCCCCCGCGTGCCGCGCGCCTCCCGGAAGCCCCCAGGTGCCGCCGAAGTGGCTCCAGTCCGCCCGGTGCTGCAGCAGCACCCCGCGCCGCAGGTCGTGCACGAGCAGCCCGGCCGCGCCGAACCGGCCCCAGAACCGCTGGCCGTCCGGCCCTTCCACCCACGCGTCACCCGAGTCCACGTCTCCACGTTAGTCGCGCCCGGTAGGGCGGATGCACGAGGTGTCACACGGGGACGCGCGGTCCTAATGTGATGGCATGAATCTGGAGCGCTGGCGCACAATCGCTGACTGGCCGCTCACGGCGGCCGCATTCCTCTTCCTCATCGCCTACGCCTGGGAGGTAATCGGAGACCTCACCGGGTCGGCCGCGGCCGCCGCAGAGGCGGTGATCGCCGTGACCTGGGCGGCGTTCGTCATCGACTATGTCGTGTGCCTAGTGCTGGCCCCGCGCAGGTGGCGATGGTTCTACACGCATCTTCTCGATCTCGCGATCGTCGTCCTCCCAGCACTCCGGCCGCTCCGCCTCCTCAGGCTTCTAGCCGTGCTTGCAGTGCTCCAGCGAACGGCCGGGCGCGCCTTTCGCGGGCGGGTGATCATGTACGTCGCCGGGGCGGTTGCTTTGCTCGTCTTCACCGCCGCGCTCGCGGTGCTGGACGCCGAGCGATCGGCGCCGGCCTCGCCGATCCACACGTTCCCTCAGGCCGTCTGGTGGGCATTCGAGACGATCTCGACCGTGGGATATGGCGACTTCACGCCGATCACCGAAACCGGGCGGCTGGTCGCCGTGGGCCTCATGGTCGGCGGCGTCGCGACGCTGGGCATCGTCACCGCGACCCTCGCCTCGTGGATCGTCGAAAGGGTTGCGGAGACAGAAGCGGACGAGCGGGCGGCGACGCACGGCGAGATCGTCGCCCTGTCGGCCCAGGTCGCGGAACTCAAAGAACTTCTCGAGGAGAGGGCAGCCTCATGACCGTCCGCAGCGCCGCCCTGCTCCTGTACCGCCGTCGCGCCGGGGTGGAGGTGTGGATCGCCCATATGGGAGGTCCGTACTGGACCAGCAAAGACGAAGCCGCGTGGTCGTTCCCGAAGGGCATCGTCGAGGAGGGCGACCTCGGCGATGAGCTGGCTGCCGCCCGGCGAGAGTTCACGGAGGAGATCGGCACCCCGCCGCCCGACGCCGACTACGTGCCGCTCGGCGAGTTCCCCGGGTCCGGCAAGACGATCGTGGTCTTCGCCGCCGAGAGCGAGTTCCAGCCGGATGCGGTGCGCAGCAACACGTTCGAGCTGGAGTGGCCGCCGCGGTCCGGCCGTATGAGGTCGTTCCCGGAGGTCGACGACGCCCGCTGGTTCCCGCTGGACGAGGCGCGCCCGAAACTGACGAAGGCCCAGCGGCCCATTCTGGACGCGCTGCTCGCGCACCTCGAGGAGGACGCGGAAATCCACTAGCCCGCGAAGCCTCCCGCGCCCGTATGGTTGGCCCCACGAGGGGGCATACCTGCGAAGGAGGCACCGTGGCGAAGAGCAAGGCCGAGAAGGCCGCCGAGAAGGCGCTGATGACGGCGCGCGTCGCCGTCGGCGAGGCCGAACAGGCCGTGAAGAAGCTCGACAAGAAGACCCGGCGGGAGGCCGAGGACCTGGCCGATCGGCTCGCGCAGGCCGCGAAGGACGCGAAGAAGGCGGTCCGCCGCGCCAAGAAGACGGCGGTGGAGGCGCGCACGTCCGCGACGTCGGTGGCCGAGCACGTCGCCGGGCCTGCGTCCAGCACCGGCATCCCGACCTTCCGCGAGCTGCGGGACCGTGCGAAGGCGCGCGGCATCCAGGGCTACTCGCGGATGAACAAGGCGCAGCTGCTGCACGCGCTCGGGGAGGGCTGACCACGTCCGGCGTTCACCGGCGCTTAACCCGCCGCCCGTAGCGTGCGGACGTGCCCGACGTGCCCGACGCGGTCCAGCGACCGACAGCCGACCTTCCGCTCGAGGACGACCCGATCGGGCCCGTCCGCGCCGCGGGTCCTTCTACCGGGCTGCTGCTGCGCGGGGATGCCGCACCTCCCCCGCGGACGCTGATCGACATCCTCACCGACACCGCCCGGCGCTACCCGGACGCCTCCGCGCTGGAGGATGCCGCGGGCGCCTTGAGTTACCGGGAGCTGCTGGCCCGGGTCTGGGCCGGGGCCGCCCGCCTGCACGAGAGCGGGGTGAGCCGCGGCGACCGCGTCGGCGTGCGGATGAGCTCGGGCACCCGGGAGCTGTACCTCGCCATCCTGAGCGTCCTCGCCGCCGGCGCGGCCTACGTGCCGGTGGATGTGGACGACCCCGAGGAGCGCGCCGAGCTGGTCTTCGGTGAAGCGGCGGTGCGTGCCGTGCTGACGGATGCCGGACTCCAGGTGCACGGAGAGGCGCGGCCGCAGCCGGTGTTCGCCGCCGCCGCGCCGCATCCGAGCACCGCCGCCGTTCCGGTCGTCGAACCGCCGACGCCGGAGGACGACGCGTGGATCATCTTCACCTCGGGCTCGACCGGCACGCCGAAGGGCGTCGCCGTCCGGCACCGGTCGGCGGCGGCGTTCGTGGATGCCGAGGCGCGGCTGTTCCTACAGGAGGAGCCGATCGGCCCGCAGGACCGCGTGCTCGCCGGCCTCTCCGTGGCGTTCGACGCGTCGTGCGAGGAGATGTGGCTGGCCTGGGGCCACGGCGCGTGCCTCGTGCCGGCCCCGCGGTCGCTGGTGCGCACCGGCATGGATCTCGGCCCGTGGCTCTCGGCCCGGCGGATCACCGTCGTGTCGACCGTTCCGACGCTCGCGGCGCTGTGGCCGGTGGATGCGCTCGACAACGTCCGGCTGCTGATCTTCGGCGGCGAGGCGTGCCCGCCGGAGCTGGTGAGCCGGCTCGCCGTGCCGGGCCGCGAGGTCTGGAACACTTACGGACCGACCGAGGCCACGGTGGTGGCCTGCGCCGCTCCCCTCATAGCGGGCGAGCCGGTGCGGATCGGCCTGCCGCTCGACGGCTGGGACCTGGCGGTGGTGGATGCGCAGGGCGCGCCGGTCGCGGACGGCGACAGCGGCGAGCTCGTCATCGGCGGCGTCGGCCTGGCCCGCTACCTCGACCCTGCGAAGGACGCCGAGAAGTACGCCCCGATGCCGTCCCTCGGCTGGGAGCGGGCCTACCGCAGCGGCGACCAGGTGCGCTTCGACCCTGATGGCCTGTTCTATCTGGGCCGCGCCGACGACCAGGTCAAGCTCGGCGGCCGCCGCATCGAGCTCGGCGAAGTGGAGGCGGCGCTCCAGCAGCTGCCGGGCGTCTCGGGCGCCGCGGCGGCCGTCCGGCGCTCCTCGGCGGGCAACGACGTGCTGGTCGGCTACCTGGCCGTGCCGGACGCCGGCGCGTTCGACCGCCGCGCCGCGCTGGCGCACCTGCGCGAGACCCTGCCTGCCGCTCTGGTGCCGCTTCTCGCGGTGGTGGACGACCTGCCCGTCCGCACCTCCGGCAAGGTGGACAAGGCCGCCCTCCCATGGCCGCTCGAGGATGCGGACGGCGGTGACGGTGCCGTAACCGACGACCCGATCGCGCGGGCGCTCGCCGACGACTGGCGGAGCGTCCTCGGCCTGCCCGTCTCGGGTCCTGACGACAACTTCTTCGACCTGGGCGGCGGGTCGCTGGCGGCGGCGCAGCTGGTGTCGCTGATCCGCCGGCGGCATCCCGACATCACGGTCGCCGACATCTACGCGACCCCGCGCTTCGGGGCGATGGTGCAGGCGCTGGCCGAGAGCTCGCCCTCGGCGTCCGCCGCCTCCACCCACGTGGTGCCGCCCACCCCGCTCCGGATGCGCGCACTGCAGACCGTGCTCGGGGTGCCGCTGTTCATCCTGGGCGGCATCCGCTGGCTCCTCTACCTGCTGACGGCGGCCCTCCTGCTGCGCCCGCTCGGCGGCTTCGACGTCCTGCCGGTCGTCGACCCGGTCTGGCTGATCGTGGGGCTCATCGTGTTCGTCACTCCGTGGGGCCGCATGGCGATCGCCGTCGTCGCCGCCCGGCTGCTGCTCGCCGGGGTCAAGGCCGGCGACCATCCGCGCGGGGGCGGCGTGCACCTCCGGCTGTGGCTCGCCGAGCAGGTGGCGCACCAGATCGGCGCCGCCAGCCTCGCCGGTGCGCCGTGGATCCTCTACTACGCACGAGCGCTGGGTGCGACGATCGACCGCGGCGTCGACCTCCACACACTGCCGCCGGTCACGGGGATGCTGCGCATCGGCGCCGGCGCCTCCATCGAACCCGAGGTGGACCTCGCCGGGTACTGGATCGACGGGGACGTCGTCCGCATTGGGGAGATCCGGATCGGCGCGGGCAGCGCGGTCGGCGCGCGCAGCTCGCTGATGCCCGGCACCAAGATCGGCCGGAACGCGACGGTCGCCCCCGGCTCGGCGGTGTTCGGCCGCGTGCCCGCCGGCCAGAACTGGTCGGGCTCACCCGCCGTGCGCGTCGGCCGTGCGCACGACTGGTGGCCGGCCGAGCGTCCGCCGCGGCGGACCCGCTGGGTGGCCGCGTACGCGCTCGCGTCCCTGGTCGTCTCGCTGGTCCCCGTCGTCTCGCTCGCGGCCGGCGCGGCGGTCGTCGCCGCGTTCGTCCGCGGCGCCGCATCGTGGGGCGACGTCGCCGCCCGGGCTGCCGCCGGCCTCGTCCCGGGCACCCTGGCGGCCGGGCTGGTGCTCGCCGTCAGCGTGGTGCTGTTCGTGCGCCTGCTGGGCATCGGGATGCGCGAGGGCGTCTACCCGGTGCGCAGCCGCGTCGGCTGGCAGGCGTGGTCGACCGAGCGGTTGCTCGACCTCGCGCGCACCGTCCTCTTCCCGCTCTACTCCAGCCTCTTCACCCCCGTCTGGCTGCGGATGCTCGGAGCGCGCGTCGGCAAGGACGTCGAGGCGTCGACGGTGCTCCTCCTCCCCCGGATGACCCGCATCCGCGACGGCGCGTTCCTCGCGGACGACACGCTTGTCGCGTCGTACGAGCTCGGCGGCGGGTACGTGCGCATCGCCGCGGTGGACATCGGAGCGCGCGCCTTCCTCGGCAACTCCGGGATGGCCGGAGCCGGCAACCGCGTGCCGCGCGACGGCCTCGTGGCCGTTCTGTCGTTCGCCCCGCGCAAGGCCAAGGCCGGGTCGTCGTGGCTCGGCTCCCCGCCGGTGCGGCTCCGCCGTCAGGCCCAGGATGCGGACCTCAGCCGCACGTTCGAGCCCCCGACGGCCCTGCGCGTCGCGCGCACCGCGTGGGAGCTGCTGCGCATCGTCCCCGTCTTCGTCACGTGCGCGATCGGGCTGGGCGTCGTGATCGGGCTCGGGGCGATCGACACGGCGTGGGGAACCGTCTGGGCGGTGGTCCTGAGCGGACCGGTGCTCCTGCTCGCGGGCGCGGTCGCGGCGGGCGTGAGCACCGCCGCGAAGTGGGCGCTGCTCGGCCGGCTCAAGCCCGGCGAGCATCCGCTCTGGTCGTCGTTCATCTGGCGCAGCGAGGTCTCCGACACGTTCACCGAGATGGTGGCGGCGCCCTGGTTCGCCTGGGCGGCGGCGGGAACGCCCGCACTGGTCTGGTGGCTGCGCAGCCTCGGCGCCCGCATCGGCACCGGCGTCTGGATCGACAGCTATTGGCTGCCGGAGGCGGATCTGGTCACGCTCGGGGACGCATCCACCGTGAATCGGGGCTGCGTCGTGCAGACGCACCTGTTCCATGATCGAATCATGAGCATGGACCAGGTCACCATCGAACGCGGCGGCACGCTCGGCCCGCACAGCGTCATCCTGCCGGCCGCCGACATCGGACCGGAGGCGACCGTCGGACCGGCGTCGCTCGTCATGCGCGGCGAGACGGTCCCCGCGGGCAGCCGCTGGAGCGGCAACCCGATCGGCCCGTGGCGCGAGGTCGTGGTGCGCGAGTACCGGGCGCGGGTCGGCGGATGACGGACGCCCCACCGCACAGCTACCTGCCCCGGTCGGGCACCCACGACTACTCGGTGCTGAGCTACGACCTCGACCTGAACTACCGGGTCGCGACCAACCGGCTGGACGCCACCGCGGTCATCCGTGGGCGCGCCACCGTCGAGCTGCGCGCCGTCGTGCTCGACCTCGTGCACCTGAAGGCGAAGCGCGTGCGGCTGGACGGCCAGAAGCGCGTCCGGTTCTCGCAGAACGCCACGCATCTGCGCGTCCTCCCGGGATCGCCCATCCCGGCTGGCGCCGAGTTCACGGTCGAGGTGGCCTATGACGGCTCCCCCGCTCCGCGGCGCACGCGCTGGGGCTCCCTGGGCTGGGAGGAGCTCACCGACGGCGCAATCGTGGCGGCGCAGCCGTCCGGCGCGCCAACGTGGTTCCCCTGCAACGACCGGCCGTCCGACAAGGCCGCCTACCGCATCCGCGTCACCACCGAGCAGGCATACACCGTCGTCGCCACCGGGGAGCCGACCAGCCACAGCGTCGGCGGCGGACGCGGCACCTGGGTCTTCGAACGCGAGGAGCCGACCGCGACCTACCTCGCGGCCGTGCAGATCGGCCGGTACACCCTCGAGCGGAGGCACACGGCCGGTGTCGAATGGGCTGTCGCCTACCCGCCCGCGCTCGCCCGGCGGGTGCTGCACGACTTCGAGCCGGTGGGGCGGATGCTCGAGAGCTTCCAGGAGCTCTTCGGGCCCTATCCGTTTCCGTCGTACACGATCGTGGTCACCGAGGACCCGCTGGAGATCCCCCTCGAATCGCAGGCGATGGCGACCTTCGGGTCGACGCACGCCGACGGGCGCGGAGGGTCGGAGCGGCTGATCGCGCACGAGCTCGCGCACCAGTGGTTCGGGAACAGCGTGGGCCTCGCATCCTGGCACGACATCTGGCTCAACGAGGGGTTCGCCTGCTACGCCGAGTGGCTGTGGTCGGAGGCGTCCGGCGGGCTCTCTGCGGCGACGCACGCCCGCGCCCACCACGCCCGGTTGCGGATCGCGCCCAGGGACCTGCTGCTCGGCGACCCGGGACCGGACGCGATGTTCGACGACCGGGTCTACAAGCGCGGAGCCTGCCTGCTGCACGCGCTGCGGAACCGCATCGGCGACGAGCGCTTCTTCGGCCTGCTGCGCGAGTGGACGCGAATCCACCGCTTCGGGACGGTCACGAGCGCCGACTTCGAGGCGCTGGCCGAGCGCGTCGCCGAGGAGCCGCTGGGGACGTTCTTCGACGAGTGGCTGCGTCAGACGCGGCTGCCGTCGCTCTCCGGGTAGAGGGTGGCGGGGCGGCCCGGCGTGCCCGCCGCGCCACGCCCGTCCGCCGGAGGCAGCAGCTCGGCGACGGTGACGACGCACCCCGCGGCGTGCGTGGTGCGCACGCGATATCGCCGGTCATCGAGCCGTGCGCGGCGGAATCCGAGCCGCACCTCGCCGGGTGCGACGCGAAGGCCCCGGCCGTCGGCCTTCAGCACCGCCTCGGCGGCCGTCCAGCGGCGAAGCGGATGCGACCGGCCGGGCGCGAGGGCGTCGATGGCGGCGAGCCGTGCCGGCGGGGTCATTACGGGCTCCGCGTCGATGCCCACCGGGGTGCGGGACGCCACGGCGAAGGCCGCGCCGGCGGCGTGCGCGAGCGAGAGATAGAGCGGCGCCTCGGCACCGGATGCCGTGGGCCGACCGTGCGAGCGGCCGCAGTCCGGGCAGGTGGCGTCGATCAGGATGTCGCGCTCGCCCAGCCGGGCGGCGGCCAGCAGCAGGGCCGACCGGCCCGCGAGCAGACGCCGTTCCGCGCCCGCGTCGTCGCTCAATGCGGCGAGGCGGGCGCGGTCGCCGGGCGAGAGCGCCGCGACGATGGACGGGTCTGCGGTGTCGTAGGGCACCACGACGAAGGGGGGCATCGCGTCCTCCGTCCGTGCGTTCGACGGACCGATGCTACGGGATCAGCGGCCGGTCGTGCTGCTGCCGTCGTCGAAGCGGGGCGCCTCGTGGCGCGGCCCGCGCGCGGCGGAGTCGTCGACCGGAGCGGCGGGAGCGGCGTCGGGCGCGGTGTTCGCCGGGGCGGTGCCGGCGGGTGCGGTCCCGGCGGGCGCTGCGCCTGCCGCGGCGCGGTCGTCGGCGGCACGCGAGCCGTCGTCGACGCGGTTGCCGTGGCGGTCGGTGCGCACGTCGGGGTCGACGTGGTCGGCCTTCCGCAGCTGCTCATCCGACTGGGCGCGCGCGTCGGCTGCGGCGGACTCGCGCTCCTGCGCCTCACGGCGCAGGCGCTCCGCGTCAACCTCGGCCTGCTTGGCATCGGCGGCGGCACGGGCGGCCTTCGCCTCGCGCTCCTGCGCATCGAGCTGCGCCTGCGCGGCGTTCTGCCGCATCTCCTCGGCGCGACGGCGGTCCGCCTCGCGCTTGCGGTTGCGGCCGACGGTGGCGGCGATGATGGCGATCACCACGATCACGACCACCACGACGACGATCAGGATGATCCATCCAGTTGTGTTCATGACGCGTCACGGTACTCCGGACGCGCGGAATAGCTAGGGGATTGAACGATCCGCCGTCGTGAGCGTGCGCGGCGCGAGCGGCACGACCCAGTTCTCGTCCGAGTAGTCGTCTTTGTACACGGCGAGGCGGGTGAAGCCGACGACCGAGCGCCAGGCGTCGCCGAAGCGGAAGCGGCTCGAGCCCGACTCGTGGCCCTCGGCCAGCACGACCGGCACCTCCACCACGCGCAGTCCCTGCTGCTCCGCGGCGAGCACCAGCTCGGTGGTCCACATGAGCCCGGACTCGCGCGAGACCACGGCGAGGGAGCGGCACCATTCGCCGTCCGCCCAGATCGTGCCCTGGCTGTCGCCGACGCGCGACTGCAGCAGCGCCTCGCGGAGGAAGCGGAAGATCTTCGACTGGACCGACCGCCGCCACGACCGGCGGACCTGAGACTCCGGGTGCGCCTTGGACCCGATCGCCACCATCACGTCGTCCGGCAGCCGGAGGAACTGCTCATAGTCCGACATCCCGAACGGCAGGTCGTCGGCCGTCAGGAGCACCCGGCGGCCGCGGCTCGCCAGGGCTCCGGTGCGCAGAGCCTCCCCGAGCCCGGGCGGCGACTGCCGGAGCACCAGAGACGGCGCTCCCGACCAGGCGGCCTGCTCCTGCTGCAGCAGGTCCCAGGTGCCGTCGGTGGAACCGTTCTCGACGACGATGATCTCGTCCTCCGCCGTGAGCTGCTCGCCGAGCGTGGCGAGCGTCGCGCCGAGCACGCCCGAGCCGTTGCGGGTCGGGACGACGACGCTGAGGCGCACCGTCGACTCCGGGAGCGGCGCCGTGGGCAGCGCGCGCGAGCTCAGCCGGTTGCGCTCAGACGCGCGCACGTGCGACGGCATCGAGGTCAGCGACCACACGAGTCCGCCGAGGGCGATGGCGACGAGCACGCTGAGGGCGGCGGTGAGCTCCGAGTAGTAGTACAGCAGCGGCATCACCAGCACCGGCGGGATGAGCCCGATCAGGATGGTCGGGATCGTCACCGTGATGGCCGCGCCGAGCGGCCGTCGTTGCGGAGCCCTCCTCATCAGGGCGAGCACCAGCCCGACCAGGATGAAGACCAGCATGGCGCCGAAGTGCTTGACGACGTAGAGGAACTTCTGGAGGTACAGCTTCGCGACGGTCAGCGGGTGCGCCTTCACCTCGTCGAGGTAGAGGTCCTTGAGGATCAGGTCGTACTTCTCGCTCGCGATCACGACATCCGGGTCGATCGCCTTCGCCTTGTCCCAGCCGAACTGGTCCGACCAGACGATGCCGAGCGGCGAGGGCTGCCCGGTGATGGGCTGCGGGTACGAGAGCCCGAGGTAGAGCGGGTGCCAGGTGCCGTGGGCGTTCGGCAGATTGTCCATCGACTGCCCGGTGGCCTGCGCACGCGCGGCGTTGAGGCCGGTCATGGTCGCGCTCTGCAGCCCGATCGTCAGGGCGATCGCGGTCAGCGCGGCGACGATGCCGGCGACCCAGCGCCACTTCTTGCGGGTGTGGAGCCACCAGAGCACGCCGACGGCGGCCGCGATGCCCATCCCGGACAGCGACCGCGACAGGTTGCCGATGGTGGCGAGCACGACGAAGCCGAAGCTGACCGCGATCAGCAGGCTCGTCCGCAGCCGGAAGGTGCAGAACAGCACGAGGAGCGAGAGCGAGACGAACGCGATGGATGCGGCGATGCCGTAGAGCGCGTAGACACGCGTCGTGCTGACCGAGTCGGAGAGGCCGTACTCGGTTCCCGCGAGGATCGTCCCGTTGTTGAGCAGCCACATGAGCGGCGGAAGCAGCACCACCGCGTAGCCGGCCCGCGCGCGCTTGAAGATGCGGGCGACCGCCGTCGGCAGCCAGAGGAGCGGCAGCGCCACCAGGAGCGCCTCGGCGATCCCGAGCCCTGGGTACGGGGACCCGGAGTGCGTCACCAGGCTCATCAGGCTGGCCACGATGTACGCGCCGGGGTCGTCGTCCCATGCGGCGGAGACCCAGGGACCCGGCGACGCGACCTGGGTGTAGTTGGAGCCCGAGTTGACGGCCTTGATGAGCAGCGTGCCGGTCTCACGGAAGGCGTCGTAGGTCGCGCGCAGTTCGTGGTCGCGCGCGGAGTGCCAGCCGAGCGCGGGCATGTTGATGACGACGATGAACGAGACGACGCTCAGCACGACGCCGACGAGGATGAGGAAGATGCTCGTAGAGCGGGGCCACAGCCGGTTGATGGACGTGCCGTCTGGGGTTCGGGACATGTGTGGAGCAGATTCCTCGGCTGATCGTGGTGCCCGCTGGAGGGGCCGCTGCGCTGTCTTGGGCGTCTGTCGAACGCTCCGGGGAGTCTACCAGCGAGCGAGGATCACTCCGGTGTCGAGGCCAGGGCCTCCGCGATCACCGGACGTCCCTTCGCGCGGCCTCGGCGCAGCTCGACGGCGATGCCGACGACGACCAGCACGGCGGCGATGCCGGAGCTGGTCAGGACGATCGAGGTCACCGACTGGTGGGACCAGAGGGAGACCACGACGATCTGGCAGACCAGCCCGATCGCGGTCAGGATGCCGAGCGCACGCGCCCGCGACGAGAACCCGGCGTACAGGATCACCTGGACGATCGCGAACAGGCTGCCCTCGAGGGCGAACAGCCAGGCGAGGGAGGCGAAGTCGGCGTACTTGTCGCCGCCGATGATCCACACGATCGGCACGGCGAGCACCGCGGTGCCCGCGGTCGCGACCACGCCGATCGCCGCCGACATTCCCACCGCGACGGCGAAGGCATGCCGCATCGTCCCGGCCGTCATCTTCGGGAAGAACACCGTTATGACCGCGTACGGCAGGAAGAAGGCGATCTTCGCGACCAGCGCGCCGAGCGCGTACTCCCCCGACCCGTGACCGTCGAGGAAGATCCGCGCGAGCAACAGGTCGGTGTTCGACAGGGCGTACAGCGCGACCAGCGTGCCGGTGGTCGCGGTCAGCTCGCGCACCAGTTGCGGCGTGAGCCGGCGCTGCGGACGGACCGGCCCGGCGAACCAGACCGCCGCGACCGTCCCGGCCAGGCTGCCCATCAGGATGCCCGCGCACGCGGACGTGACGTCCGGCGCGATCGCGAGCGCGACGATCCCGCCCGCCGCCCGCAGAACGCCGATGGCCGCATAGGCGTAGCCGTAGTGGCGGTGGCGCTCGTCGCCCTGCACGAGGCCGAGCGCGCCGAATCCCGGGATGGAGGCGGCTGTCGCCAGCAGCGTGAGGATCACGGCGGCCGGCGGCACCGTCAACAGCGCGGCCAGCGGCCACGCGACGGCCAGTCCGGCGACGGCGATCAGCGCGGTCAGCCGCAGCCCGAGCGACACGACGGCCGCACGCTCCTCCGCGCCGCCGGCCCCGGCCGCAGCCACGCGCCGGGCGGCGACCGCCTGCACGCCGAGCGCGGCCGTCCCGCCGATGATCGACACGCTGAGCATCGCGCCGAGGGCGCCGTATTCGGGCACGCTCATCCAGCGGGCGGCGAACATCGAAAGGAGATAGGAGGCCGCATTGGCCAGCATGGTCGCGGCTCCGACCAGGAGGATGCCGCCCGCCAGGGCCCGGCGGGACTGATTCACCCGAGGGACTCTACCAGCAGCCGCCTCGGCGGCACGCGTGCGTAGGGCGGACGGGACTTGAACCCGTGACCGAGGAATTATGAGTTCCCTGCTCTGACCAGCTGAGCTACCGCCCCGGTCGCGCGACGGCCCCGGTCACTCCGGGGCGGACACGCTGGAGGCCGCTTCCGTCTCCGGGTCGGCCACCGGCTCACCACGATACAGGCTTTCGAAGGTGCTGATCGTGGTCTGGATGTCGTGCGCCGCGACGATGCGCAGCGACGCGTGCTTGAGGCGGTCGAGCTCCTCCTGGGGCAGCGTGAGGACGCTCTCCAGCTTGTCGGCCAGGTCCTGCGCGTCGCCCGGGCGGAACAGGTGCCCGTTCTCTCCGTCGTGCACCAGGTGGGGAAGCGCCATGGCGTCGGCGGCCACCACGGGGAGGGCGGAGGCCATGGCCTCCATCGTCGCGATCGACTGCAGCTCGGCGATCGACGGCATCGCGAAGACCGTGGCCCGCGTGTACGCCTGGCGCAGCTCCTCGTCGCTGACGTAGCCGAGGAACTCGACGCGGTCGGAGATGCCGAGCGTCTCCGACATCGTCTGCAGGTTCTTCAGCTGGTCGCCGCCGCCCACGATCTGCAGCCGCGCATCCAGGCTCTCGGGCAGCAGCTTGACCGCGTTCAGGAGGACGTCGATGTGCTTCTCGCCGGTCACGCGGCCGACGAACAGGATGCGGTTGGCCGTGCGCGGGGAGAAGTCGGGCGTGTAGTTGTGGGCGTCGATGCCGCAGGAGACCGCGTGGACGCCGCGCAGGCCGGTCGACGCCTCCAGGAACTCGGCCGCCTTCCGCGTCGGCGTCGTGACCGACTCGGCGCGGTCGAAGCTCTTCCGGGCGTCGGCCCAGGCGAGCTTGACGAAGGTCTTGCGCAGGAACTTCGGCAGCAGCGTGAACTCGACGATGTTGTCGGCCATCACGTGGTTGGTGGCGACGATGCGGATGCCGCGCTTCTCGGCCTCCGCCGCGAGACCGCGGCCGACCACGATGTGCGACTGGAAGTGCACGACGTCCGGCTTCACCGCATCCAGCACCCGACGCGCGTTCGCCTTGCTCATCCAGGGCAGGGCGAAGCGCAGCCAGTCGTGCGGGTACCAGCGCCAGCTGCGGAGCCGGTGGGCGGTCATCTTCTGACCCTCGTGCTCCTCGATCCACGTGCCGTGGGTGCGGCTGGCCGCGGGGGCCACGATGTGCACGTCGTGGCCGCGCTCGACGAGGCCGGCGGCGAGGCGCTCGGCGAAACGGGCGGCGCCGTTGACGTCGGGTGCGAAGGTGTCGCACCCCATGACGATGGTCAACGGCTTCTTGACTGCCGGGGCGGGCGGGGTGGGATGCGGTCCGCTCGTATCAGGCACGTGGTTCGTTCCCTACGGTCGTGGGCTTCGGATGGCGAATCCGGCGACGGCGTTCGCGGCCCGGGCTCGTGTTCGCCCGGTCGGTTCAAGCGCTTAGTCTAAGCCGCTTTGGCTCGCCACGTCCGTAATGCGGTCGGCCACCGGCGCGTCCGAGGCGCTCTGCGGGTGGTACTTCGCGAGCCGGAACACGCCGAGCACGGCGACCGCGCCGGTCAGGGCGAACCCAACCATCGCCCACCACGGCGCACCGGCCGCCTCGTTCAGGACGACGATGCCGATCGTGACGGCGACCATCGGGTCGATCACCGTGAGACCGGCGATGACGAGGTCCGGCGGGCCGGACGAGTAGGCGTTCTGCACGAAGTAGGCGCCGAGCACGGCGGCGAGGAGGAGGGCGACGATGCAGGCGACGAGCAGCCAGTCCCACTCCTGGTTGGAGATGCGGTCGATGGCCACCTTGGCGAGCGTCGCCACGAAGCCGTACAGCACGCCGGCGCCGACGATGTAGATGATCGCCTTGAAGCGGTGCCGCAAGAATGCGAACAGCACGCCGAACGCGATGAGCACGACTGCCAGGATGATCAGGATGACGACCAGCGCCCGGCTGGTCACCGGCAGGTCGCGCGCGAAGACGGCGGCCAGCAGCACGAACGCGCCGACACCGCTCACGCACAGGGTGACGGCGATCACCGACTGGTGGTTGAGCTTCACACCGCTCACCCGGGCGTTCAGGATGCTGGTGATGACCAGTCCGACGACGCCGAGCGGCTGCACCAGGATGATCGGCGACAGCTTGAGGCTGACCAGCTGGAAGACGATGGAGAGACCGAGCAGCAGGGTCCCGATGACCCATGACGGCCGCGCGAGCAGGAGGCCCAGCTGGCGCGCGTTCAGCCCGCTCTCTGCGCGCCCCGCGGTGGCCTCGACCTTCGCGACACCGTGGTGCTGGAGCTGAGCGCCGACGGACAGGAACACGGCACCGACGAGCGCGACCGGGATGCCCAGGAGCTGGCTGGGCTGATAGGACAGGTCGAAAGCGTCCATCAGTTCCGTACCCACCCCACGACCCTACCGGGAATGATCCGGATAGTCTTGCTGAATGGCCGTCCTCCCCATCCGGATCACCGGTGACCCCGTCCTGCACTCCCCCGCCCGCCCGGTCGCGGAGATCGACGACGAGATCCGCTCGCTGGTGGCCGACATGTTCGAGACCATGGATGAGGCCCCGGGCGTCGGCCTCGCGGCGCCCCAGGTCGGTGTGCCCCTCCGCCTCTTCGTCTACGGCTGGACGGACGACGACGACGTGCAGCACCGCGGTGTCGCGATCAACCCGACGCTCTGGCTCAGCCCGGCGGCCGTCGGCGAGCCGGACGAGGACTCGGAGTCCGAGGGGTGCCTGTCGTTCCCCGGCGAGCGGTTCCCGCTGCGCCGGTCGCAGAGCGCCATCCTGCAGGCCACCGACCTCGACGGCGCCGCGTACGAGGTGCGCGCCGAGGGCTGGCTGGCCCGCATCTTCCAGCACGAGTACGACCACCTCGACGGCATCCTCTACGTCGACCGGCTGACGCATCCCTACGGCAAGGCCGCGCTCAAGACGCAGCGCAAGAACAGCTGGGGCGTGCCGGGGCTCAGCTGGCTGCCGGGGCGCGACCACCTGGAGGACTGACCCCGCCCGCCGCGGGCAGCGGCAGAGGGCGGCACCAGCGCGCGCAGCGTCAGCGCCGGAGGTCGACCCCGTGCACGCCGTTGTGGTGGCGGAGAGCCGGAAACACCACCGACAGGGTGAAGCCGACGCCCGGGATGGTCTGCGCGGTGAGCGTCCCGCCGAAGAGCGCCGCCCGCTCGCGCATCTCGATGATGCCCGCGCCCTCGTAGTGCTCGGTCAGCGCCTCCACGTCGTCGCGGATCGTGTACGCGGTCGCCTGGTCCACGCCGTCGCGGTCCAGCCCCAGCCGGCGGGCGGCGGCGCGGATGCCGTCGTCCTCAACACTGACCTGGAGGCCCTCCGCGGTCCACGAGAAGGCGACGGACGCGTTCGTGCCGGGTCCGCCGTGCTTCAGCGCGTTCTCGAGGCTGGTCTGCAGGATGCGGAACACCGCGAGCTCCGCCCCCTGGCGCAGCTCGAAACGCTCCCCGTTCTCGTGGAACGTGACCGCGAGCCCGGCGTCGCGGAGCACGCGGAACAGGTCGCGCGCCGAGTGGAGGCTGGGCTGCGGCAGCGCCGCATCCTGCGCCTCACGGGCGACCGCCTGGAGCCGGCGGAGGTCGCCGAGCGCCTCGCGGGCGGCGCTCTCGAGCGCCCCGACGGAGCGGACGGCCGCCGCGGGGTCGGCATCGGCCGAATAGCGGACACCCTCCGCCTGGGACACCAGCCGCGAGACGGACTGGATGGCCACGTCGCCGAGGTCGCCGACGATGCGGAACCGTCCCGCCTGCTCGGCGAGGTCGAGTTCGCGGTCGATGCGGTCCCACTCCGACTCCTGACGGGTGTCGCGCAGCCGGATGCGGCGGGCGCGCTCCGTGAGCCACAGAACGAGGAAGAGGATGGCGGCGACGGCGGCCACGACGGCGGCCACCAGGGCGACGGCGTCCATCGCTCCTCCTCTCCGCCGCGCGCTGCGCGGCCCGGTCGATCCTACCGGGCCGCGCGGAGCGGGGATCCTCAGGCGCTGTCGCGGTTGGCGCGCAGCACCTCCAGGCGGGCCCGGTACTCCTGCTCGTCGATGTCCCCGTTGGCGTAGCGCTGGGCGAGCGTCTGCTCGGCGGAGCGGGTGGCGCCGCGCGGGCCCCAGCCGTCGTAGCCGCCGCGCATCGCGGCCGCACGGCGCCACCGGCGACCGGCGAATCCGAAGATGAGGACGAAA
Source organism: Leifsonia shinshuensis (assembly GCF_031456835.1). Classification (NCBI taxonomy): domain Bacteria; kingdom Bacillati; phylum Actinomycetota; class Actinomycetes; order Micrococcales; family Microbacteriaceae; genus Leifsonia; species Leifsonia shinshuensis. The sequence continues at coordinate 832,360 of NZ_JAVDVK010000001.1, read as the reverse complement.
ACGAGGATCCAGAAGATCGGGATGAAGATCCACCACCAGCCGACGAACGGCGGGCCGTAGGCGACGACGCACGGAGCGGCGGCGACGGCGGTGGCCAGTGTGCTGAGCATGATGTGTCCAATCGATGAGGGTCCGCGACTCTCGCGGACAGCACTGTCAGCCTCGTCCGCGGCGCGCTCCGGCGAATCCGCCGGCGGGTGCGACGCTGCCTACTCCCCCGGGAGCACGCGGAGCGTCGCCGCGGCACGGGAGGATGCCCCCTGTCGGAGCTCCGCCGCACCGACGTACGATGCGCGCATGGACCAGGACGAGGCACGGCACGACGACCACAGCACCGAGGAACCGGACGACGAGGTCGCGGCGTACGAGAACGACGACGCGGAGAACCGCGAATCGCTCGAACGGGAGGCTGGCCTGACGTCGTTCGGCGGCCCGACCTTCGGGCACCTGTTCGATCGCCATCCGGACGACGGCGGCTTCAACGCGCAGAACAACCCGTGAGGCGCCCGGGTACTCCCCCGGGAGTACCCGCGAGACACCGATCGGCCGACGTCCGCACAGGAGCGCGTGGCTAGCATGAGGAGATGCCCTGGAATGCGCCCGCCGATCGAGGCGCGGACGCGCGCTCCGGAGGTTCGGATGCCTCGGTGAGCGCGCCGACCGGCGGCTGGGGACGGCCACCCTGGACCGACCGCGGCCGGCCCCGGGGTGCGCGCTGGTTCGCCGTCATCGTCGCCGTCCTCATCCAGCTGCCGGGGGTCGTCCTCGCGGCCCGGGACGCGGCGACGGATCCCGTCGCCCTCGGTTTCACGCTGCTCGCCTTCGCCGCCTCCTTCCTGCTCCTCGCCGGGCGCAGCCATCCCGGTCTCACGGTCGTGCTGGTGGCGGCCCTGTGCGCGCCGGCGATCGCGGTGACGACGGGCCCGCCGTTCTCGGCGGTGCCGCTGGCGTTCGCCGTCGTCGGTGCGGTCGTGCGCGGCGCCCGGGTCTGGGCCTGGTGGACGCTCGCCGGCTTCGCGGTCGCGGGTCCGGCGGCCGCCTATCTACTCCGCGGGCAGCCGGCGGCCATGATCCGGCCACTGATCGTCGCTCTGCTGCTGTGCCTCCTGGTCGGCGTGGGCGAAGCGGTCCGCAACCGGCGGGAGCGGTACCGGGAGGTGGCCCGCTCCGTCGCGGCGCGCCGCGAGGCGGCGGCGGAAGCCGAGCGGCTCCGGATCGCCCGCGAGCTGCACGACGTGCTCGCCCACTCGCTGTCGCAGATCAGCGTGCAGGCGGGGGTCGGCCTCCACCTGTTCGACTCCCGGCCGGAGAAGGCGCGCGAGAGCCTGGAGGCCATCAAGACCACCAGCAGCCAGGCGCTCGAGGAGGTGCGCGGGGTGCTCGGCTTCCTCCGCGGCCCCGACGGGTACGCCGCCCGCTCCCCCGAACCCGACCTCGCCCGCGTGCCCGTGCTCGTTGAGACGTACCGGAAGGCGGGGCTGACGGTCGACTACCGGCCCGACCTGCACTCCACCCCGTCCGCCGCGACCCAGCTCGCCCTGTACCGAATCGTGCAGGAGGCCCTCACGAACATCGGCCGCCACGCGCAGGCCAGCCGTGCGACCATCCTGCTCACGGAGGAACCCGGCTGGTACGTGCTGAGCGTGCAGGATGACGGGCGCGGCCTGCCCGGCGATGTCGCGGACGCCGACACGGGCAGCACCGGGCGCGGGATGCTCGGGATGCGCGAGCGCGCCGAGCTGCTCGGCGGCACCTTCGACGCCCGCACCCCGGCCGAGGGCGGTCTGCTGCTGGAGGCGCGCCTCCCCGCCGCTGTACCCGCCGCGTCGTCCCGTCCGTCCTCGCCGTCGCATCCGGGCGGCCTCTCGTGATCCGCGTCGCGCTGGCCGATGACCAGCACCTGGTCCGGGCCGGCTTCCGTGCGCTCCTCGAGGCGGAGGACGACATGGACGTCGTCGGCGAGGCGTCGACCGGCCACGACGCGGTGGAGCTCGTCCGCCGCGAGCACCCCGACGTGGTGCTGATGGACATCCGGATGCCGGACGGCGACGGCCTGTGGGCGACCGGCGAGATCGTCGGCGACGCGGCTCTCGCCGGCACCCGGATCGTGATCGTGACCACCTTCGAGCTCGACGAGTACGTCGCGCAGGCGATCGTCGCGGGCGCGAGCGGCTTCCTCGTCAAGGACACGGAGCCCGTCGAACTCATCCGCGCGGTGCGCGTGGTCGCGGCCGGCGACGCCCTGCTGTCGCCCGGCGTGACCCGGCGGCTGATCGAGCGCGTATCGGGCGGCCTGCGTCCCGCCCCCGACTCTGCGCGGCTCGAGCAGCTGACCGAGCGCGAGCGCGAGGTGCTGGCGCTCGTCGCGCACGGACTGACCAACACGGAGATCGGCGAGCGGCTCTACCTGAGCCCGCTGACCGCGAAGACCCACGTGTCGCGGATCATGACGAAGCTGGATGCGCGCGACCGCGTGCACCTGGTCGTGCTGGCCTACGAAACCGGCCTGGTGCAGCCGGGCTGGCAGTAGCCGCCGACGGTCGCCGGGCAACGAGAAAACCCCCAGTCTTCCGCAGAAGACCGGGGGTTTCGATCGCTCCCCGACTTGGACTCGAACCAAGAACCTGCCGGTTAACAGCCGGCTGCTCTGCCAATTGAGCTATCGAGGAATGCTTGATCAGCGAAGCTACTCTAGCAAGATTCGCCGCCGCTCCGGAAATCGGCCCGGCATCCCGGGTGCGTCGAGGTCAGTAGCCGGCCCGAGGGTCCACGACGCCCACGAAACGGCCGTCGTCGAGGAACGCACGGACGTTCAGCCGGATGCGCTCCGCCAGCAGCGGCGCCGTCATCTCGGGGGTGTCGGCCTGGTGCGGGGTGATGATGACGTTCGGCTCGTCCCAGAGCGGATGGCCGTCCGGCAGGGGTTCGGGATCGGTGACGTCGAGCCCCGCGCCCGCGATCGCGCCGCTGCGGAGGGCGTCGAGCAGCGCATCCGTGTCGACCAGTCCCCCGCGCGCGATGTTGACCAGGTACGCCGTGTCCTTCATCGCCGCGAACTCCGCGGGCCCGAACAGGTGCCGCGTCCCGTCGGTGAGCGCGGCGGCGATCACCACGAGATCGGCAGACGGCAGCACCTCGTCGAGGTGGTCCGCGGTCACCGTGCGGACGGCGCCGGCGACCGGCGACTCCGACCGGCGGACGATCGTCACCCTGACGCCGAACGGCTCCAGCAGCCGCATCAGCTCCAGCGCGATGCCGCCCGCGCCCACGATGACGACGTCGAGGCCGTAGAGCGAGCGCCCCTCGGGCTCCGTGGCCCACGACCGGGCACGGACGCGCTTCGGCAGCACCCGCAGCAGCGCGAGGCTGAGCACGAGCGCGTGCTCGGCGACCGGCTGGGCGTATGCGCCCTTGGCGCTGGTCCAGACGAGCCCGGGCCGGTCCTCCTCGGCGATGATGCGGCTGAACGCATCCACACCGGCGAAGGGCAGCTGCACCCAGCCGATGCCGGGATGCTCCTCCAGCACCGCGGGGAACGCCGCGGCGTCCTTGTTCGACAGCCACACCACGCCGCGGGTGCGTTCCGACAGAGGTTCCACCGTGCCGCCGGCCGCTTCGACGGCGTCGACGAACTGCTGCTCGGGGTTCGGCAGCACGGCGATCGGACCCGGCTCCGGGCGCTGGTCCTCGGGCAGTGCGGTGACCTCGTCCGCGAGCACCGCGCGGTGCCGTCCTTCGCCGTTCATCCGTTCTCCTTGGGTCTCGGGCGTGCCGCGGCACGCTGCGGTCGTCGCTCGGTGCGTCGCTGGGGCGGCTTGAGCGCGCGGGCGAGGCCGGCGACGAAGGGGTGCGCCGGGTCGGCGAGCACGTCCTCGATGGGCCCGTAGCCGACCGGCCGGCCGGCCTGGAGCACGAGCGACACATCCGTCGCACGGCGCAGCACGGCGAGGTCGTGGCTGACGACGACCGCCGTGAAGTCCTTGTGCTCGCGCAACTGGCTCAGCAGGTCGATCACCGCGTCGCGCACGGTCGCGTCGATCCCGGCGGTCGGCTCGTCGGCGACCAGGATGCTGGGCCCGAGCACGAGCGCCCGCGCGAGGGCCACACGCTGACGCTGCCCCGAGCTCAGCTCGTACGGGTACTTGTTCAGCACGCTCAGGGGCAGGTGCACGGTGTCGAGCATCGTCGCCGCGCGCTCCCCCGCGGCCCGGCGCGGGTAGTGCTCGTCGCGCTCGAAGATCGGGAGGGCGACGTTGTCCTGCACGCTCAGCGAGGGCTCCAGCGTGGCAGCGGCCTCCTGCGGCAGGTATCCGACGTGGAACGTCACCTCGGCCAGGTCGCGCTTCTTCGCTTTGCGCAGCCGGTGCCCGAGCACCGACGCCTCGCCGCCGCTGATCCGCGGCCCGGGCTCCGACGCACGAGGCGGCAGCACCCGCCCGGCGAGCACCTGGGCGAGCGTACTCTTGCCCGAACCCGTCTCACCGAGGACGCCCAGCACCTGGCCCTGCTCCAGACGGAAGCTGACCCCGCGCAGGGCGACGCAGGAGGCGCTCGGGCCCCGCGCGGGGTACTCGACGGACAGGTCGCTGACGGCGATGGCGGGCTCGGAACTCACACCCTCGACCCTAGGCGCTCTGCGTCTGCAACCGGTGCAGCTCCTCCCGCCGGTCGGCCTGTTCGATCGGATCGGGCACAGGCAGGGAGGCGAGCAGGCGCTGCGTGTACGCCTCGCGCGGGTTGCCGAGCACTTCGGCGCCGGTCCCCTCCTCGACCAGCTTGCCGCGGTGCAGCACCGCGATCCGGTCGGCCAGGAGGTCGACCACGGCGAGGTCGTGGCTGATGAACAGCGACGCGAACCCGAACTCCTTCTGCAGGTCGGCGAACAGCTCCAGCACGCGGGCCTGAACCGAAACGTCCAGGGCGGAGGTCGGCTCGTCGGCGATCAGCAGGGTCGGCTCGAGCGCGAGCGCCCGCGCCAGGCTGGCGCGCTGGCGCTGGCCGCCCGACAGCTCGTGCGGGAACCGGTCCCCGTACGCCTTGGGAAGCTGCACGGCCTCCAGCAGCTCGTCGACACGGCGGCGCGCCTCGAGGGCGTTGGATGCGCGACCGTGCACCACGAGCGGCTCGGCGACGCACTCCGCGATGGTGAGCAGCGGGTTGAAGCTCGACGCCGGGTCCTGGAACACGAAGCCGATGTCGCTGCGCACCTTGCGGAACTGCCGCTCGCGCACGCCGTTCATCTCCAGGCCCAGCACCTGCAGCGAGCCGCCGGTGACCTTGTTCAGCCCCGCGATGGCGCGCCCGATCGTCGTCTTGCCCGACCCGGACTCGCCCACCAGGCCGAGCACCTCACCCGGCCGGATGTCGAACGAGACGCCGTCGACCGCGACGAACCCGGGACGGCCCAGCCGGCCCGGGTACTGGATGCTCAGATCGCGCGCCTGCACCACCGGCGCCTGCTGCGGGCGCTCGGCCCGCGCGATCGCGCGGTCCTGCGTCGCGGCCAGGCCCTGGCCGATCTTCGGCACCGCGGCGAGCAGCTTCTTCGTGTAGTCGGCCTGCGGCGACGCGAACAGCGTGCGGACGTCGGCCTCCTCGACCAGCTTGCCCTGGTACATGACCGCGACCCGGTCGGCGAGGTCCGCGACGACGCCCATGTTGTGGGTGATCAGCACGATGGCCGCGCCGAACTCGTCGCGGCACCGGCGCAGCAGGTCGAGGATCTCGGCCTGCACCGTCACATCGAGTGCCGTGGTCGGCTCGTCGGCGACGATCAGGCCCGGGTTCAGAACGAGTGCCATCGCGATGACGATGCGCTGCTTCTGGCCTCCCGAGAACTGGTGCGGGTAGTACTTGACCCGCTTCTCCGGCTCCGGGATGCCCACACGGCCGAGGATCTCGATCGCGGTGGCCTGGGCCTCCTTCTTCGACAGCTTGCCGTGGGCGCGCAGCCCCTCGGCGATCTGCCAGCCCACCGGGTAGACCGGGTTGAGGGCCGTGGACGGCTCCTGGAAGACCATCGCGACATCCGTGCCGCGCACCTCGCGCAGGCGGTGCTTGTCGATAGTGACGATGTCCGCCTCCGTCTTCCCGTCGCGGCTCCGCAGGACCACGGCGCCCGAGGCCGTCGCGGTCTCGGGAAGCAGTCCCAGGATGGTCTTCGCGGTGACGGTCTTGCCCGAGCCGGACTCGCCGACGATCGCGAGCACCTCGCCCGGCCCGACGGTCAGGCTGACGCCGTCGACCGCCTTGACGGCGCCGGCGTCGGTGGAGAAGGAGACCGACAGGTCGTCGATCCGGACGACGTCGCTCATGGACGCACCTCGATTCCGTGCTCGTCGAAGGACTCCCCGCCCTCGAGACCGTCCACCCCGCCGGGGCCGGCGGTGAGGGTTCCGCCCGGGACCACCGAGGTCTCGGCGACCTCCCCGGAGGCGGCGGCGGCGCGGCGGCGCCCGCGCAGACGTGGGTCCGCCAGGTCGTTCAGGCTCTCGCCGACCAGCGTGATGCCGAGCACCACGAGAACGATCGCGAGGCCCGGGTAAATCGCCGTCCACCAGATGCCGCTGGTCACGTCGTCGACGGCCTTGTTGAGGTCGTAGCCCCACTCGGCCGCCGCGGTCGGCTCGATGCCGAAGCCGAGGAAGCCCAGGCCCGCGAGGGTGAGGATCGCCTCGGACGAGTTCAGCGTGAAGATCAGCGGCAGCGTCCGGGTGGAGTTGCGCAGCACGTGACGCGCCATGATCCGGGTGTTGCTGGCGCCGACCACCTTCGCGGCCTCGACGTACGCCTCCGCCTTGATGCGGACGACCTCGGACCGGATCACCCGGAAGTACTGCGGGATGTAGACCACGGTGATCGAGATCGCCGCGGCGAGGATTCCGCCCCAGAGGCTCGACTGGCCGCCGCTGATCGCGATGGCCATGACGATGGCAAGCAGCAGCGACGGGAACGCGTAGATCGCGTCGCAGATGACGACGAGCACGCGGTCGAGCCAGCCGCCGAAGTAGCCGGAGATGAGCCCGAGGAACACGCCGAGGAAGATCGACAGGATGACCGCGACGATGATCACCAGGATGGCGGTCTGCGTTCCCCAGATCACGCGGGAGAACACGTCGTACCCGCCGGAGGTGGTGCCCCAGATGTGCGCGGCGCTCGGCGGCTGCTGGGCGCCGAACGACTTGCCGTCGGCCTTCGACTGCGCGAAGCCGTACGGGGCGACCAGCGGCGCGAAGATCGAGAGCAGGATGAAGACGGCCGTGAGCACGAGGCCCACGACGAGCATCCCGCGCTGCAGGCCGACGCTCTGCCGGAGCTGGTGGACGACGGGCAGGCGGTCCCAGAGCGGACGCTTGCGGGTGGTGAGTGATGCCGTCGACATGTCAGTACCTCACTCTCGGGTCGATGAGGGCCGCGATGACGTCGACCACGAAGTTGGTGAGGGTGACGATCACCGCGAGCAGCACGACCATGCCCTGCACGGCGACGAAGTCGCGCGCCTGCAGGTAGTGCACCAGCTGGAAGCCGAGGCCCTTCCACTCGAACGTGGTCTCGGTGAGCACCGCGCCGCCGAGCAGCAGCGCGATCTGCAGTCCGATGACCGTGATGATCGGGATGAGGGCGGGACGGTAGGCGTGCTTGCGGAGCAGCCGCGACTCCGTCACACCGCGCGAGCGAGCCGCATCCACGTAGTCGGTCGACAGCGTCCCGATCACGTTGGTGCGCACCAGGCGCAGGAAGATGCCGGCCGTGAGCAGGCCCAGGGCGACCGCGGGCAGGATCGCGTGCAGCAGCACGTCGCCGACCACCGCCGGGTCACCGGTCTGGAAGGCGTCGATCAGGTAGATGCCGGTCTTGTTCTCCAGCGTCTGCATCTCCAGCTCCGAGCCGGTGGATGCGCGGCCCGAGACGGGGAGCCAGCCCAGCCAGATCGAGAAGACGAGCTTGAGCACCAGGCCGACGAAGAAGACGGGCGTGGCGTAGCAGAGGATCGCGAAGACGCGGAGGCTCGCATCCTGCGCCTTGTCGCGGAAGTACGCGGCGACGAGACCCAGCGGGATTCCGACGATGAACGCGACAATGAGCGCGTAGAACGCGAGCTCCAGAGTCGCCGCGCCGTAAGTCAGGAGCACCTGGGTCACCGGCTGGTTGTCGGTGAACGTGGTGCCGAAGTCGCCGCGCAGCAGCTGGCCGAGGTACTCGAAGTACTGCACGATGATCGGCCGGTCGTAGCCGGCCTCGTGCACGCGCTGGGCGAGCTGCGCGGGCGGGAGCTTGCCGCCGAGCGCCGCCGTGATCGGGTCTCCGGTCGACCGCATCAGGAAGAAGACGACGGTGACCAGGATGAAGATGGTGGGGATGATGAGGACGGCGCGGACCAGGATGTAGCGGCCGAGGCCGCCTCCCGATCGCCGCTTCGCCTTCGTCCGTTCGGGACCGGGGGCCGTTCCCGCGCCCGCGGTGCTGACAGTCGCTGTCATGGAAGCCAATCGTGGTGGTTCGTGGAAGGGGGTGGCTCGCTGCGTGAGCGAGCCACCCCCCGGTCGGCTCAGAGCTGGTGGCTCCGGGCCTTCTTACTTCGAGAGCGCCGCGTAGCGGAACTTGAACGACGGGTCGAGCGTCTTGTCGGCGCCCTTCACGTCCTTGCCGACGACGGCGACCTGCGAGCCCTGCAGCAGGGGCAGGGTGCTGAGGTCGGCGCCGACCTTGGCCTGGATCTCCTCGATCAGCTTGGTGCGCTCGGCCTTGTCGGTCGTGCCCGCCTGCTTCGCGATGAGGCCCTGGACCTCGGCGTTGTCGTAGTGGTTCGCAAGGAAGTTGTCCTTGATGAAGAACGGCGACAGGTAGTTGTCGGCGTCGGAGTAGTCCGGGAACCAGCCCAGCTGGTAGGCCGGGTAGACGTCGTTCGTGCGGTCCTTGGAGTACTGCACCCACTCGGTCGACTGCAGGTTGACCTTGAACAGGCCGCCGTTCTCCAGCTGCTCCTTGACCAGCGCGTACTCGTCACCCGAGGACGGGCCGTAGTGGTCCGGGTTGTACTGGAGGTTCAGCGAGACCGGGGTGGAGACGCCGGCCGCCTCGAGGGCCTGCTTGGCCTTGTCGAGGCTGGGGCCGCCCTTGCCGTCGCCGTAGAGGTCCTTCAGCACCGTGGTAGCGCCGGTCAGCCCGTCCGGGACGAACGAGTAGAGCGGCGTGTAGGTGCCCTTGTAGACCTGGTCGGCGATCGCCGAGCGGTCGACGAGGTCGGCGGCCGCCTGGCGCACCGCGAGGGCCTTCTTGGCGTCGGCGTCCGAGGTGGTGGCGCCGAAGGGCTGGGTGTTGAAGTTGAACACGATGTAGCGGATCTCGCCACCCGGGCCCTTGACGACCTTCACCTTGTTGTTGTTCTCGAGGCTTGCGATGTCGGTCGCCGAGAGGCTGCGGTAGGCGACGTCGATGGCGTTCTTCTGGATGTCGAGCTTCAGGTTCGACGACTCGGCGTAGTACTTCACGTTCACCTTGGCCGTCGCGGGCTTGCCGAGCAGGCCCTTGTAGCCGTCGAAGGCCTTGTAGGCGATCAGGTTGTTGAAGTCGTAGCTGCTGATGTCGTACTGGCCGGCGAACGGGTGACCCTTGACGATCGTGTTGTCCGGCGTGACCTTGTCGGCCGAGAAGACCTGCTCGTCCACGATCGGACCGGCGGGGCTGGAGAGCACCTGCGGGAAGGTCTGGTCGTTGGGGACCTTCAGCTTGAAGACGACGGTGGTCTTGTCCGGCGTCGACACGCTGTCCAGGTTCGCGAGCAGCGACGCGGGACCGTTCGGGTCGTTGATCTTGATCTGACGGTCGAAGGTGAACTTCACATCCGACGAGGTGAGGTCGTGGCCGTTCGCGAACTTGAGACCCGGCTTCAGCTTGACCGTGTACTCGGTCGGGGAGGTGAAGTCCGCGCTCTCGGCGATGTCCGGCTTGACGTCGGGGCTGCCGTACGGGGTGTTCAGGAGGAACGGGTAGACCTGGTTCATCACGGCGAAGGAGCCGTTGTCGTACGAACCGGCCGGGTCGATCGAGGTGATCTTGTCGGTCGTGCCGACGGTGAGGGCGCCACCGCCCCCGGAGCCGTTGTTGCTCCCCGAGCAGCCGGCGAGCACCAGTGCCGCGGCCGCGAACGCGGCGGATACGGCGAGCAACCGCCGTCCGCCGTTGTGTGCGGATGTCATATCCGAATACCTCTTCCTGGTGTGGGATGCGCGGCGGCGTCGTTGCGGGCGTGCGTGATCGCCGTTTCGCGTGAGAACTTTCCTAGCACGGAATGCTCGTGGACCCCGCATCCGGAGGCGGATCCGGCCGTGATCTTTACACGGACGCAACAAAAGCGCGCTCATCCGCGCGGCCGACGGAGGATTCCGTCTGCCGTCACTCGCCGCGGAGGCGCCGCCGTTCGGTCTCGATGGCGACCATCGCGATGGAGATCTGGCGGCGCAGCTCCGGGTCCTCCGTGCGGCCCAGACGCGACGTGAGCTCCGCCTTCTCGCGGAGCAGGTCGCGGTCGATCAGCCCGTCGACGATCGAGCGGGCGTAGCGTCCCGGGTCGCCGCCCTGCGGCAGCTCGGCGACGGCCAGAGCGTTGACCGTCGGGGCGTACGCCTGCGGAACCTCCGCGAGCACGCGATCCACCCATCCCGGCTGGGCCATCGTCGGCAGCTGACTCGCGATGGCGTCGCGCACCACAGCGTGGGTCGGGTTCACGAAGGGCACCTGCACGGCGCGGGCGGCGCGCTCCTGCCCCACCTCGCCCGGGAGCTGCAGGAGGACCATGAGGCTCTCGCGCTCCGTGCGCTGGGTGGGGTCGGTCGGCTCGGTGAGCGGGACCGGGCGGGATGCGCCGTCGCCGGGGCGGTCGTCCGGGTACCCGCTGGACGTGGGGGCGCCGGGGCCGCTGTTCCGGCTGCCGTCACGGGAGTCTGCGCGGCCGTCCCGGCCGTCGCGGCCGTTCCCGGCGCCGGTGCTGCGCTGGGCGGCTCGCACGGCGCGGATCGCGTCCTGGAGGTCGGCCCCCGACAGGCGGGCGAGTTCGCGGGTGTAGCCGTTCTGCGAAGCGGGGTCGCGGATCGTGGCCACGATCGGCGCTCCCGCGCGCAGGGCCGCCGTGCGTCCCTCCACCGAATCGAGGTCGAAGCGCTCGACGACCTGACGGATCATGAACTCGAACATCGGCTTGCGGGCGTCGATCATCCGGCGGACGGCGTCGTCGCCCTTGCTGAGCCGCAGGTCGCACGGGTCGAGCCCGTCCGGTCCGACGGCGACGTAGGTCTGGGCGGAGAAGCGCTGCTCCTCGCCGAACGCGCGCGTCGCCGCCTTCTGGCCGGCGGCATCCGGGTCGAACGTGAAGATGACCGACCCCTGGCTGTTGTCGTCGCCCATCACACGGCGGATCACCTTGATGTGGTCGACGCCGAAGGAGGTGCCGCAGGTCGCGACGGCGGTCGTGATGCCGGCGAGGTGGCACGCCATCACGTCGGTGTAGCCCTCGACCACGACGACCTGGTCCTGGCGCGAGATGTCGCGCTTGGCGAGGTCGAGGCCGTAGAGCACCTGCGCCTTCTTGTAGACGGCCGTCTCGGGGGTGTTCAGGTACTTGGGGCCCTTGTCGTCGTCGAGGAGACGCCGCGCGCCGAAGCCGATCGTCTGTCCCGTGACATCGCGGATGGGCCACACCAGACGGCCGCGGAAGCGGTCGTAGACGCCGCGGTCACCCTGCGACACGAGACCGGCCGCGAGCAGCTCCTCCGGCGTGTAGCCCTTGCTGCGCAGGTGCTTGGTCAGCTCGTCCCAGCTCTTGGGCGCGAAGCCGACGCCGAAGTGCGCGGCGGCGACGGAGTCGAAGCCACGCTCCCCCAGGAAGCGGCGGCCCGGGTCGGCGTCGGGAGCGGAGAGACGGTCGCGGAAGAACTCCTCCGCCGCCGAGTTGGCGGCGAGCAGACGTGCGCGGTTGCCGCTGCTCTCGGAGGGACCGCCGCCGCCCTCCTCGTAGTGCAGCTGGTAGCCGATGCGGGCGGCGAGCCGCTCGACCGCGTCGGTGAACGAGACGTGGTCCATCTTGAGCAGGAACTCGTAGACGTCGCCGCCCTCGCCGCAGCCGAAGCAGTGGTACCGGCCGACGCCCGGGCGCACGTAGAAGCTGGGGCTCTTCTCGTCGTGGAACGGGCACAGGCCCTTCAGCGCCCCGACGCCGCCGGTCTTGAGGCTGACGTAGTCGCCGACGATGTCACCGATGTTGGTGCGGGCCTTGACCTCTTCGATGTCGCTCTGTCGAATCCGGCCGGCCATGCTTCGATTCTAGTGAGCCGGACCGACGCTCATCCCGCGCACCGGCGCTTCGGCTCCCGTCACTCCCCCGGCGGCCGTCGGCGGCGCGTGTTCTGGGCGATCTCGATGATGGCGCAGAACACTTCGATGCCGACGCGGAGCAGCAGCACCGAGAGCATCGCCCCGACGAGAGTGATCAGCACGCCGAACAGGAAGACGAACGCGCCGATGGGCGAATGCGTCGCGATAGCCGACGTGAGCGAGTTCGCGAAGCCGACGACGATGCCGAGGCCGATCAGCACGAGCCCGACGACGTACACCGGACCGGCCAGCTTGCGCGTGACGTAGTTGGTGAACGTGAAGTCGAACAGCGACGAGAAGAAGCGCGAGTCGTCGAGCCGGTCGGCGAGGTCGTGGACCGTGCGGCCCTGGTGGGCGGCGTGGGGATCGGCGGGGTGGGTGCCGGGCGTATGGGCGTCAGCGTCTTCGGTAGCGGGCGGCGTCACGGCCTCGGTCTCGGCGGAGTCCGCGGATGCGGCGGATCCGGATGCGGTGGATCCGGATGCCGCAGGCACTGCCGCGGGGACTGCGGCTGCGGCGGTCGCCGGTGCCACGTGCTCGCGCTCTTCGCCCGAAGCGGCGAACGGTTCCGGGTCGGGGCCGGCGGCGACCGCCTCGTCGGCGTCCGCGGGCACCTCGGCTGCGTCGGAGGCGGGCACTGCTGCGGGCACCGCTGCGGGGGCGCTTGCGGACGCCTCCCCGTAGAGCTCGGCAGCGGTCGGGAGACGCTTCGTCGTCGCATCGCCCGTCGTGTCGTCAGCGGCGCCGTCCGTCTCCACCAGCGGTTCGGCCGGCGACGACGAGGTGTCGGTGCCGGCCGCTGTGGTCGGTGCCGGCGCGGGTGCGAGCGGTTCCTTGGCGCCGAGGGTCGCATCCATGATGCCGGGGGCCTCGCCTTCCGGGGCGATCGGGGCGGCCTTCGCGGTCGTCCGGCGCGTCCGCGGCGTGGTCGGCTTCTTCGCCGCGGTCGTGGCGGTGCCGGCGGGCTTGCGGGCAGCCGGAGCCTTGGCGGCTGTAGACGAGCCGCCGGCCGGCTTCTTGGCGGCGGGCTTCCGCGCGGCCGGGGTCTTCGGTGCGTCTTGCTCGGCCTGTACAGCGTCCGGGTTGGGGCTCGCGTCGTCGGCCGCTGCGGCCGCGGTGGAGCGGGAGCTCGAACGAGCGGCACCGGTCCCCGTGGACGCGCGCGGCGTGCGGCGGGGAGCAGCCGGCGTCGCCGGGCTCGCCTCCGCTGCTCCGCCCTGTTCGGGGCGGTCGCCGTCCGACGGTGGTAGTGCGTTGCTCATTCGTCTCCTCCCGAAGGCCTGACCTCAAGCATTCTGCACACGGTCACCGGTTTCAACCCCGGTCGTGCGCGCATCCCGTCGGCCGGCCCGTCAATGCTGCACGAGTCGTTCGTACCAGCTGAGCGCGGACTGGTCCGTCAGGCTGGCCACCTGGTCCACGATCACCCGGCGGCGCTCGTCTTCGCTGCCGGCGTCGCGCCAGTCCTCCGCGAACCCGGGGTCGAGCTCGGCCGGTCCGCGCTGGTAGAGAAGGTCGGCCAGCGTGGTGAGGATCTGCCGCTGCTGCGCGTAGATCGGCTGACGGGTGTTCCGCGACATGACGAAGGTCGCGACGATGCCCTTCAGCACGGCGATCTCGGCGCGGATGCCGAGCGGCACGACCACGTCGGCGCCGAAGCGGATGAGGTCGGTGCGGCCCGCCGCCTCCTTCGTCGCGTGGACCGCCGCATGGGCGAAGCGCCCGATGAGCTGACTGGTCAGGTTCTTCAGGCGGGCCTGGGAGCGGCGGGAGCCGTCCCAGCCGTCTAGCCAGATGTCCATGCTGTCGAGCCGGTCGAACGCTTCGATGAGTTCCTGGTGGCTGACCTCGCCTCCGACCCACTCGTGCATGGACTCGACGAGGTCTTCGTGGTCGACCCGGCTGCCGAGCGCGGCGACGTCGATGTAGCCGTTGACGACCGCATCCTCGAAGTCGTGCACGGAGTAGGCGATGTCGTCGGAGAGGTCCATGACCTGCGCCTCGATGCAGCGCTGGCGGTCGGGCGCGCCGGCGCGCATCCACTCGAACACCGCCCGGTCGTCGGGGTAGAAGCCGAACTTCGCGCGTCCGCTGGGGTCGGCGACCGAGGACGTCGCGGGCCAGGGGTACTTGCAGCTGGCGTCGAGGCTCGCGCGGGTCAGGTTGAGCCCGTAGGGGCGGCCGTCGCGTCCGAAGACCTTGGGCTCCAGGCGCGTGAGCAGTCGCAGGGTCTGCGCGTTGCCCTCGAAGCCGCCGATGTCCTCCGCCCACGTGTTGAGCGCGCGCTCGCCGTTGTGACCGAACGGCGGATGCCCGATGTCGTGGGCGAGGCACGCGGTGTCGACGATGTCGGGGTCGAGGCCGAGGCTGTTGGCGAGCTCGCGGCCCACCTGCGCCACCTCGAGGGAGTGCGTGAGCCGGTTTCGCGCGAAGTCGAGGCCTGCCGTGGGGCTCAGTACCTGCGTCTTCGCCGCCAGACGGCGCAGCGCGCTCGAGTGCAGGAGGCGCGCCCGGTCGCGGGCGAAGTCGCTCCGGCGGTTGGAGTGGTGCTCCGGCAACCACCGCTCACGGTCGTGCTCGGTGTAGCCGGCCTGTGCCGATGCGTCGGTCGCCGCTGCGTCGTGCGCTGATGCGTCGTGCGCTGATGCGTCGTGCGCTGATGCGTCGTGCGCTGATTTATCGGCGCCCGCTGCCTTCGCCGCCGCTGCGCGCGTGCTCGCCGCCACGTCATCCACCACTGTTGTGCACCTCCGCGTCGGCGACCTCGGCGCGCTGCACGCCGTCGAGGTCGCGGCTCTGCAGCCAGCCGTCGGGCAGGGCCGGGCGCTTGGGAGAGCCGGCTCGTCCGCGCTGGCCCTCTGCGGCCTCGCCCGGGTACTCCTGGTCCCAGTCGAGGGTGGCGAGCAGGTCGTCGAGGTGCTGCAGAGTGTCGACGGTGGCGAGGCTGGCCCGGAGGTCGCCGCCGACCGGGTACCCCTTGAAGTACCAGGCCACGTGCTTGCGGATGTCGCGGCAGCCGCGCTCCTCGCTGTCGAAGAACTCGACCAGCAGCTCGGCGTGACGGCGGAACGTCTGCGCCACCTGCCCCAGCGTCGGGTGCGCCTGCGCGGCGTCGGCCTCCGCCTGGGTGAGCTCGCCGGCGCGGGCACGGAAGGCCGCCGCCAGGTCGCCGAACAGCCACGGGCGCCCCAGGCAGCCGCGGCCGACCACGACGCCGTCGCAGCCGGTCTCCTCCACCATCCGGATCGCGTCGGCCGCGGACCAGATGTCGCCGTTGCCGAGCACCGGCGTCGACGTGACCGTCTCCTTCAGCTTCGCGATGGCCGACCAGTCGGCGTGCCCCGAGTAGAACTCAGCGGCCGTGCGCGCGTGCAGGGCCATCGAGGCGACACCCGCGCCTTCGGCGATGCGGCCGGCCTCGAGGTAGGTGAGGTGGTCGCCGTCGATGCCCTTGCGCATCTTGATGGTGAGCGGGATGTCGCCCGCCGCCTCGACGGCGCCCTCGACGATCTCGCGGAACAGCCCGAGCTTCCACGGCAACGCGGCCCCGCCGCCCTTGCGGGTGACCTTGGGCACCGGGCATCCGAAGTTGAGGTCGATGTGGTCGGCGCGATCCTCCGCCACGAGCATGGTGACGGCCTCGCGGACCGTCTTCGGGTCGACGCCGTAGAGCTGGATGGAGCGCGGCGTCTCGGACTCGTGGTGGGTGATCAGCCGGAGCGACTCGGGCGTGCGCTCGACGAGCGCGCGCGACGTGATCATCTCGCTCACGTAGAGCCCGGCCCCGAACTCACGGCAGAGCCGCCGGAACGCCGTGTTGGTGATCCCGGCCATGGGTGCGAGGACCACGGGCACGTCGAGCGCCAGCGGACCGATGGTCAGCTGGGGGGCGTGGCTTATCGTTGCAGTGGTAGACATCTCACTCGATTCTCCCAGAAAGCGTGCTGAGCTATGGCCGAGAGCCCGGAATCCGTGGAGTACTCCCCCGACGGCGGTCCTGTGGACGAAGGACGGCAGCGTGTAGCGGCGGATGCCGCGGCCCGCGGCGTCGAGATCCGGATCGTCGAACGACCCGCCGCCCGCAGCCTCCACGAGGCCGCCGAGCTGCTCGGCATCCAGCCCGGTGACATCGTGAAGACGCTCGTCGTCAAGCGCAGCGACGACACATTCGTCTTCGCGCTCGTGCCCGGCGGCCGCAAGATCGCCTGGCCGAAGCTGCGCTCGGTGCTCGGCGTCAACAAGCTGCAGCTGCCCGACGCGAGCGTCGCCCTGGCCGCGACCGGCTACGAGCGCGGCACGATCACCCCGTTCGGCAGCACGACGGCGTGGCCCGTCGTCGCCGACGCGACGATCCCCGGGCGCACGGTCTCGATGGGCGCCGGCGAGCATGGCTACTCGCTCTACGTCGACGCCGACGCCCTGATCGCCGCCTTCGGCGCGACGGTCGCCGACATCACCGACCCGGAGTAGCCGCTCCGCTCACGGGATGACGCAGGTGTCGCCCTCGCAGGCGGCGGCCGGTGCGCCCAGCGGGATGAGGGACGGACGCGCAGCGGGAGCGGGAGCGGCCGCCTCGGGCGTGGCGCCCTGCGCGCCGCTCACGCGGTCACCGCCGCGCGCTCGGACCAGACCTGCTCCAGGACCTGCGCGAACGTCTGAGCGTCCTGGGCGCCGGAGACGCCGTAGCGGCCGTCGATCACGAAGAAGGGGACACCGTTGATGCCGTACTCGGCCGCGGTCGCCTGGTCGGCGCGCACGGCGGGCTCGAAGCGGGACGACGCCAGGGCCTCGAGGGCCTGCGCGCGGTCGAGGCCGACCTCGGCGGCGAGGTCGGCGAGGTCCTCGATGCGGCCGACGTGGCGTCCCTCGACGAAGTACGCCCGGAACAGGCGCTCGGCGAGCTCCAGCTGCTTGCCCTGCTCCTTCGCGAAGTGCAGCAGCTCGTGCGCCTTGACGGTGTTGGTGTGCTTGAGGTTGTCGAAGTCGTAGTCGAGGCCGACGGAGGAGGCGATGCCCGCCACACGCTCCAGCATCTGCTCCACCTGGCCGGCGGGCAGACCCTTGTGGCCCGCGAGGAAGTCCACCTCGCTGCCCTCGAAGTCCACCGGGGTGTCGGGCGACAGCTCGAACGAGTGGTACTCCACCTCGACGCCCCGGCCGTCACCGGCTCCGGCGAACAGGCCGCTGCCCGCCTCGAACTTGCGCTTGCCGATGTAGCACCACGGGCAGGCGATGTCGGACCAGATGTCGATCTTGATGGGTTCGCTCACGCTGAGGACAACGCTGCAGTACTGCACCTATTCCGGCAGCGCGCCATCCGGCAGCGCGGCACTCAGGACGCGGCCTCCGCCGTTCCCGCGCGGGGCGCATCCACCGCTCCCCCGAACCGCCGGTTGCGGCTCAGGTACAGCCCGATCGCGTCCCACAGGTCGGTCCGGCTGAAGTCGGGCCAGAGCGTGTCGAGGAACACCATTTCGGCGTAGGCGCTCTGCCACAGCAGGAAGTTGCTCGTGCGCTGCTCCCCCGAACTCCGCACGAAGAGGTCCACGTCCGGCATGTCCGGCAGGTAGAGGTGGCGCTGGATGGTCTTCTCGCTGACCGCGGACGGGCGCAGGCGACCGGCCGCCACGTCGTCGGCGATCGACCGCACGGCGTCCGCGATCTCGGTGCGGCCGCCGTAGTTGACGCACATCGTCAGGGTGAGCACGTCGTTGCCGGCGGTCAGCTGCTCGGCGTACTGCAGCTCCTTGATGACGGAGGACCACAGGCGCGGCTTGCGCCCGGCCCAGCGGACGCGCACGCCCCACTCGTTCAGCTGGTCGCGCCTCCGGTGCAGCACGTCGCGGTTGAAGCCCATCAGGAAGCGCACCTCCTCGGGCGACCGCTTCCAGTTCTCGGTGGAGAATGCGTACACGCTGAGGTGCTTCACCCCGGCCTGGATGGCGCCGGCGACGACGTCGAGGAGCGCCGCCTCTCCCGCGCGGTGGCCCTCGATGCGGGTCAGGCCGCGGCGGTTCGCCCAGCGGCCGTTGCCGTCCATGACGATGGCGACGTGCTCCGGGACGCTGCCCGCCGGGAACGCGGGCGGGTACACCCCGGTCCAGTCGAGCGGCCGGTATTCGACCGCATCCTTGTGCGTGTACGGCTTGGGACTCATCCACTCGCCTTCTGGTCGGTGGGCACGGGGTCGGTGGGTACAGGGTCGGCGGGCACAGGCTCAGCGGGCGGGATGCGCCTCGCGGCCGGCGCCGGAGCACCCGAGCGGGCCCGATCATGCTGCACGTGCTGAAGTGACCGCAGTCCGCGCTCCAGGTGCCACTGCGTGTAGGCGGCGACGACGCCGTTGGCGCGCCCCTGCGTCGTCTCGGACGCGGCCTCCGCCGCCTCCCAGTCGCCCGCCAGCAGCGCGCCGAGCAGCGCGATCGTCTCCGGGTCGACCCTCGGCGCACCCTGCGGGGCGCAGTCGGGGCACACGACTCCGCCGAGCTGGACGACGACCGATGTGTGCGGGCCGGGGGCGCCGCAGCGCGAGCAGTCCTGGAAGCTCGGCGCCCATCCCGCCAGCGACAGCGCGCGCAGGAGGTACGAGTCGAGCGTCAGGCCCGGTCCGTGCTCCCGCCGCGAGAGGGAACGCAGCGCGCCGACGAGGAGCAGGTACTGCTGCAGCGACGCCTCGGCGTCGGTGAGCCGGTCGGCCGCCTCCACCATGGCGTTGGCGGCGGTGTAGCTGGCGTAGTCGTCCGCGATCAGGGCGCCGTACGCCCCGAGAGTCTCGGCCTGCGTGATCGTGTCGAGGCTGCGGCCCTCGTACAGCTGCACGTCTGCGACCATGAACGGCTCCAGCCGAGAACCGAAACGGGACGCCGTGCGCCGCACGCCCTTGGCCACCGCGCGGATCTTGCCGTGCTGGCGGCTGAGCATGGTGACGATGCGGTCGGCTTCCCCCAGCTTGTGGGTGCGGAGCACGACGGCTTCATCACGGTAGACAGGCACACTCCAGTATCGCGCCTGCGGCTGACAGCGCGGCGGACGGCGCGGCGGACCGGGGATGGTACACATGAAGCGTGAGCACGACCGCCCTCAACATCGGCGCATTGGCCATCCCGCTGTGGGGCGACCTCCTCGCCGTCGGCGTGGGCAGCCTCCAGGGCGCGATGTTCGCCTCCGGCTTCCGCGACCGCCGGCTCGATCTGCTCGGCGTCGCGATCATCGGCGTCGCCACGGGCGTCGGCGGCGGGCTGCTGCGCGACATCCTGCTCAACGTGACGCCGGTCGCGCTGCAGTCGAACTGGTATCTGCCGATTACCGTGGTCGCGGCGCTGCTCGGGATGCTGCTGGTTCGGCTGTTCCGCCGGCTCGACCCGATCATCACGTTCCTGGACGCGCTGACCATCGGCCTCTTCGGCGCGATCGGCGCGACGAAGGCGCTCGCGCTCGGGCTGCCGGAGGTTCCGGCCGTGTTCGTGGGCGTCGTGTCGGCGGTGGGAGGCTCGATCCTCCGCGACATGCTGCTCAACCTGCCGATCGCACTGATGCACGTCGGATCGCTCTACGCGGTCGCCGCGGGCGCGGGGACGATCGTGCTGGTCGTGATGGTGGACCTGGGCGTCCCGCTCATCCCGGCGGCGGTGGTGTGCGTGGTCGTGACGCTGATCATCCGGCTGCTCGCGGTGCGCTTCGGCTGGAGCCTGCCCGAGCAGCGCGAGCTGGGCCGCCTCCCCCGGATGCGCTGGCCGCGCTTCACGCGCCGCCAGAGCGCCGCGCAGACCGACGAGCGCACCGAGACCGGCGCCATCCCGCGCTACCGCATCGACCGCGGCGAGTAGCGCGCCCGCTCCCGCCCGGCGGGGACATTCGTCACGAATGTCGCCTCCGCACCCGCGTAACGCGACATTCGGCACGAATGTACGGCAGCGCAGCGGGACGCATTCGGCACGAATGTGCGCCCCGCACGCACGGAACCCGACATTCGGCACGAATGTCGGGTTCCGCAGCAGAAGCGAACGCGCGCAGGGCGCGAGCGGGGTCACACCCCGACGAGCTGCTCCTCCGAGCGGCCGGCGCCCGAGCGCACAGCGCGGTTGACGGCGGAGACGACCGCCTTGAAGGATGCCGTGGTCGTGTCCGCGTCGATGCCGACGCCCCAGCGGCGCTGGCCGTCCACATCCACCTCGACGTAGGCCGCCGCCAGGGCGGACTCGCTCGCCGACAGCGTGTGCTGCGAGTAGTCGTAGAGGTGGGCGTCCACACCGTGCTGGTGCAGGATGTCGAAGAACGCCGCGATCGGGCCGTTGCCTTCCCCGGTGGCCTTCGACACGGTGTCCCCGTCGCGCAGCGTCACCGTGAGCACGACGTGGTCCCCGGTCTCGTTCGACGTGGTGGTGCTGCCCAGCTCGAAGCGGCCCCACTTGGCGTCCGGGTCGCTGGTCGGCGCCGGCAGGTACTCGTCCTGGAAGATCTCCCAGATCTGGTCGCTGGTGACCTCGCCGCCCTCGGCGTCCGTCTTGGCCTGCACGACGCCCGAGAACTCGATCTGCAGCTTGCGCGGCAGGTCGATGGAGTGGTCGCTCTTCAGCAGGTAGGCGACGCCGCCCTTGCCGGACTGCGAGTTGACGCGGATGACCGCCTCGTAGCTGCGGCCCAGGTCCTTCGGGTCGACCGGCAGGTAGGGAACCGCCCACACCAGGTCGTCGACCGACACGCCCTCGCGCTCGGCCCGCGCCTCCATCGCCTCGAACCCCTTCTTGATGGCGTCCTGGTGCGACCCGCTGAACGCGGTGAAGACGAGGTCGCCGCCCCAGGGGCTGCGCTCGCCGACGGGCAGCTGGTTGCAGTGCTCGACGGTGCGCTTGATCTGGTCGATGTCGCTGAAGTCGATCTGCGGGTCGATGCCCTGCGTGAACAGGTTGACGCCCAGCGTGACCAGGTCGACGTTGCCGGTGCGCTCGCCGTTGCCGAACAGGCAGCCCTCGATGCGGTCGGCGCCGGCCATGTAGCCGAGCTCGGCCGCGGCGACGGCGGTCCCGCGGTCGTTGTGCGGGTGCAGCGACAGGATGACGTTCTCGCGGTGGTTCAGGTGGCGCGACATCCACTCGATCGAGTCGGCGTAGACGTTCGGCGTCGCCATCTCGACGGTGGCCGGCAGGTTGATGATGACCTTGCGCTCGGGCGTCGGCTCGAACACCTCCAGCACCTGGTTGCAGATGTCGGCGGCGAACTCGAGCTCGGTCCCGGTGTAGCTCTCGGGCGAGTACTCGTAGTAGATCGTCGTTCCGGGAACCAGCTCTTCGAACTGCCGGCACAGGCGCGCGCCGCTCAGAGCGATGTCGATGATGCCCTGCTGGTCGGTGCGGAACACCACCTCGCGCTGCAGGATGCTGGTCGAGTTGTAGAGGTGCACGATGGCCTGCTTGGCGCCGACCAGCGACTCGTAGGTGCGCTTGATGAGGTGCTCGCGCGACTGGGTCAGCACCTGGATGGTGACGTCGTCGGGGATCGCGTCCTCTTCGATCAGGCTGCGGACGAAGTCGAAGTCGGTCTGGCTGGCCGACGGGAAGCCGACCTCGATCTCCTTGTAGCCCATCCGGACCAGCAGGTCGAACATGATGCGCTTGCGCTCGGGGCTCATCGGGTCGATCAGCGCCTGGTTGCCGTCACGGAGGTCGACGGCGCACCAGCGCGGCGCCTTCTCGATGCGGGCCGAGGGCCAGGTGCGGTCGGGCAGGTCGACGCGGATCTGCTCGTGGAAGGGACGGTACTTGTGGATCGGCATGGCGCTCGGCGCCTGCGTGTTCTTCATGGTCTTCTTACTCCTCGCGGTGTGTCTGGAGAGCCGACGACGAACTCCGCGACGAGTGAGGCCCGGAACTAGGACTCGTCGCGGCAGCTAAGAAGGAGCAGACCGTACACAGCACCGAGAGTACCACCTCCGGGTCAGCCGCGCCCCCGCACGAACGTCGCCGCCTGGCGCACCGACAGCCCGGGCAGGTAGGCGCGGACCAGCGCGATGCCGATGGCCGGCAGTGCCACCGGGTCCGGGTAGGCCATGATCAGCGGGTGCAGTTCGGGCTGGAACTTCTGCTTGAACTTCAGCAGCGAGCGGAAGCCGTACACCGGTTCGAGCGACGAGCTGAGGTAGCCGAGGAGCCGGTCCGTCGTGTCCTTCTCCCCCTCCTGCGCCCCTGCGGTGTGGGCGAGCGGGGCGGCGGAGAGCGACATGAACTCGATGCCGTCCGCCTTCATCCGCGTCGCCGCCTCCGCGATCAGGAACTCCATGACGCCGTTGATGCTGTCGGGACGTCGGCGCATGAAGTCCAGCGTCCATCCGACCACGATGCCGTTGCGGTAGGTGGGCAGCCAGCTGGTGACGGCCTCGATGCGGCCGTTCTCCGGGCCGTCGCCCTCGTTGACGGCGAGCATGAGCCGCACCTCCGGGTCGCGCAGCTCGTCGAGCCCGCCGAGGGTGAACCCCATCTCGGGCAGGTCCTTCTCGGCGACCCACTGCTCCGAGATGTCGGAGAGCTGCACGGCCGCCGTCAGGCTCAGCGCGGCGAAGGTCGTCCATTCCGAGCGGATGCCCGCACGCTCGGCCCGGTTGATGGAGGAGCGGACGTCCTGCCACTTCTTGCCGGTGGTCGCCCACAGCTGCGGGCGGATGACCGTCTCCTCGGCGACCGTCATGGTCGACCAGCCGAGGCGCTCGAACAGACCGGCGTGGTGCGCCTCCACGCTGTAGAACACCGGGATCCAGCCGTTGTCGTCGCAGAACCGCGCGAAGCCCTGGATCGCTCCGTCCTTCGGGCCCGGGTCGCCGAACGGCCCGCCGGTGGTCAGCGCCACACGTCCCTCCACCCGGTACGCGATCGCTCCGCCCCCGATGGGGTCGAACCAGTACGAGTTGCCCGGCCAGGTCGCCATGAACGAGATCGCGTCGCCGCCGCCGCGGTGCAGCAGCTCGCGCACGTGCGCGGCCTCGCCCGTGCCGCGCCGCCGGAGGCCGCGGCCGAGCATCGCGGGGATGGCGCCGATGATCGCGACCAGCCAGAAGACCGTTCCGATGTTGTGGTAGACGATCGTCGCGAGCGGGGTGGTCGGCAGGTACTGCACCGGCTCCCGCCGCAGGAAGCTCACCGGGACGAAGCGTTCGAGGACGTCGTCGAACAGGTCGCTGAGGTCGATGGGCCGCGTGAAGCCGGTGTCCTTCTGCAGCCAGCCGACCAGCACGTACAGGCCGATCAGCGCAACGCCGGTGATCGTCACCAGGAGCAGGTACCGCCGGACGGCCCGCGCCGAGGGCATCACGGTGAAGTGCCGGCGGAAGACGATCAGCAGCACCGCCATCGCCAACGGCACCAGCGTCGATAGGGCCAGGATGGCCGTGATCTCCCAGTACCGCGGCGACACCTCCGGGCGGGCCGACGCGATCGGCAGGATGCCGTAGTAGAGGGCGGAGAGGAGGGCGAGCAGGCCGTTCACCGCGACGGCGAGCCAGACGGCGAACCGGCGCCCGCGCAGGAGGCCGTAGGCGGCGACCAGCAGCAGCAGGAGCGGGAGCACCGACAGGAGGACCGGCCCGAGGCCGTTGATCCGCTCGAGGGTGAGGTCGCGCACGCACTGCCGGGTGACGGCGAAGGCCTGGCAGCGTTCGATCACAGAACTCGCGTTCGGCGCCTCGTTGCTGAACAGGAGTCCGACCGGCGACAGCATCCCGTAGCGGGTCGATCCCAGGAGGCCGATCACCGGCCCGAGCGCCGTGATGGTCACGGCGGAGGCCAGCAGCACCCGGACCTCGTGGCGGGAGCTGCGCAGCCAGTCCGCGGCGATCGTCGTCTGGCGGAGCAGCGGCCCCAGGGCCAGTCCGGTCAGCACGGCGAGCAGGCGGTAGAGGTCGGAGGGAAGCCCCGAGTAGAGCATGTACATGATCGCGACCAGGAGCGTGATCACGCGGATGCGGCGCCGCCAGAGCGTGCCGGCGAAGGCGCTCGCGGTCATGATCGTGCCGCCGATCGCCGTGAACGCGTCGAGCACGAGGAGGCCGTGCACGTTGCGCGCCCACAGCTCGCCGATGTCGTTGGCCGCGACCTGCAGCACAGCGCCGACGACGATCCCGACGACCGCGGTGCCGAAGAAGGCGAGCGCGGTGCGCCACGTCCCCATGAGCCGCTCGGACGCCCCCACGAGCACCACGGTCAGCACGAGCACGACGATCAGCTCGAGCAGGTCGTCGGTGAAGAGCACCGCGGTGAAGGGCGACCACCAGTGCCCGTCCAGCAGCTGGACCGCGCCCGCGCCGAGCCAGCCGCGGAGGGGGCGGTGCGGTCCGCGAAGAGGTCCGGTCGCCAGGGCCAGCACCAGGATGAGCAGCGTCACCCCGGTCGTGAAGGGATGCTGCGCGATCAGGCGGCCGGTCCGCGTGAGCAGAGCGGCCGGTTTCACGACCCCAGCCCCATCTGAGCGGCGATCGCTGGGAAGCCGTGTGCGAGCACGTAGCGGACGGTCTTCCAGTCGTGGGCGGTGCCCGGCGAGCTCAGCAGCTGGGCGCGCACCCCCGCGCGCTCCGCGTCGCCGTAGAGCGTCCGGGCGAACGCGCTGTACTTGGCGTCGTTCGCTCCGGCGCCGAAGACCATCACCGAGTCGCGGTACGGCGCGTTCTTCGTCATCATGGCGGCGGGCTGCGCCGCCTCGTAGGCGGCCTTCGACCCGTCGAACCCCGTGCTGATGGTCAGTGCCTCATCCCCCAGTGTCGGCCCCAGCTCGCTCGAGGAGGCCAATGCCGAACCGAACAGGTCCGGTCGGCCGCTCGCGAACTGGACGGCGCAGGTGGCGCCCTGCGAGTAGCCGAACACCCCCCATCCTGCCGGGTCACTGCTCACCCGCAGGTTCGAACGCACCCAATTCCGCACATCCGTCAGCAGATACGTCGCCGAGTTGCCGTAGTCGCGCGAGTCGACGCACATCGGGTTGCGCCCGGGCCCGCCGAGCTGGTCGGCCGCGACGACGATCGGCGCGTAGCCGCCGTGCGCTGCGGCGAACCGGTCCATCGCCGCCCCCACGCCGCCGGCGGTGAACATGTCGGCGGGGGCGCCGGGCTGCCCGGAGAGCGCGTAGAGCACCGGAAGCGCCGGCGGGTTCGCGGTCAGTGCGATCGGGGGCAGGTAGACGACGGCCTTCCGGGCCGGGAACCGCGACTCCGTGCCCGGGATGCGCACCGTGCCGACCTCCCCCTTGGCGGGGATCGCGCCGGGATCGCCCACGCCCGCCGTGGCCTTCCAGTCCGTGCCGGCCACGACCTCCCCCCGCTCGGTGTGCAGGTCGAGCGCCTTGTAGGGCACCACGCCGAGCGCGTCGTTGAGGTTGCGGTACGCGCCGAAGTCCACGTTGATCCCGCAGAACGCCGCGGCCAGGAACACCGGGATGCTGACGATCGCGATGACCTTGCGCCACCACCGCGAGCGGAACAGGTTGGCCACCGCGAGGCTCACACCGCCGAAGCCGAGCGCCGTCCAGAGGGTGGTGACCGGTGTCAGCGCCACGCCGAACAGGTCCATCGCGTCGGTCAGCAGCCACACCAGGAACCACCCGACGAGACCGCCGAGGAGTGCCGCGGTCAACCCGGCGAGCGTGCGCTTCCAGGTCGGGCGGATCAACAGGTACAGCGCGAGAACGGCGGCGAGGACGTCGAGCGCGATGAGGAACGGCGGCTTGTCGATCCTCAGGGTCAGCAGCCAGTTCAGGACGGGTCCTCTCGGTACGGGCGTGGATGCGGTGCTCGGCGGCACGGCCGGGTTCGATTATTCAGTGCCCAGTTCACCGATAGCTGAGGCTCTGTGAGAGTTCAGCCAACATTCAGCGGCGATCTGCGGCGGTCACTCGACCGCCAGCGCCTCCACCGGGGACACGCGGGTCGCCCGGCGGGTCGGCGCCAGCGCCGCCAGCACGGCGAGGGCCGCCGCGGCGACGACGATCGACGCGAGGAACGGCCACGGGAGTGCGGGCGCCAGCAAGCCGCCGCCGGGGATCGTCCCGAGCAGCGACTGCGCGCCGATCCACCCATACAACGTGCCGAGCACCAGGCCGGTGAGCACCGAGGCGACGGTCAGCTGCGCGCTCTCCGTCAGGATCATCCGTCGCACCTGGGCGGCGCTGAAGCCCAGTGCGCGCAGCAGCCCGAGCTCGCGAGCACGCTGGAGCACGCTCAGCGACAGGGTGTTGACGACGCCGCACGCGGCGATGACGGCGGAGAAGCCGACCAGCACCGTGAACACGGCCAGCGTGCCGCCGATCACTCCGTCGGCGCCCTCGTACATCCCCGGCTCCTGGGCGGCCGCCTCGTGGATCAGCTGCTGCCAGCTCGACGCCGCGACCACGAACATCGTGATGAGCGTCACGCCGATCACGAGGCCGATCCCGGTGCGCGAGCTGCGTTCGGGGTTGCGCACCGCGTTGGCCGCCGCGAGGCGGCCGGCGGCGCCGCGCCCCACGAGCAGCCCGACCGCGCGCAGCACGCCCGGCAGGAAGAACGGCGCCGCGAGCACGATCCCGGTGAACGAGAGGATGCCGCCGAGCATCGCGACGAGCACTCCGTACGGCGACAGGGTGGCGAGGGTCGCACCGAGCCCGGCGAGCACGCCGAGGCCGAGCAGGAGACCCAGGGTCAGCAGTCCGCCACCGGCCACGATGAGCATGACGGAGACCGCGAGCCGCCCGCGGCTGCGCACCGCGGCGGCCGGCCGCTCCTGCGCCGCGCCGAGCGCCTGGATGGGCGTGACGGCGAGCACCCGGCGGCTGCCGACCCAGGAGGCCAGCCAGGTGGTCAGCACGACGATCGCGGCCGGCGGGATCATCGTCCACGACAGCACCGGGTAGAGGGCGTCGGGCAGCACGCCGGTGAGGACCAGCGCGCGGACCGCCACGAGGGCCAGGACGGCCGCCGCCGCTCCGCCCAGCACGGACCCGAGCAGGCCGACGGCGAACCCTTCCCCGGCCACCGAGCGGCGCTGCGCACGTGCGCTCGACCCGATGAGCCGCAGGAGGGCGATCGTCCGGGTGCGTCCGGCGATCACCGTGGCGAAGGTGTTGGTGGTCACGATCGCGCCGACGTACACGGCCACGACGAAGAAGATCCCGGCCACCACGGTGATCGCGAGCTGCACGCTCCCGTGCTCCCCCATGGCCGATCCGCCGATGTAGGCGCCGAGCACGTTCACGCCGCCGACCAGGGCGACCCCGAACGCCGCGCTCAGGGCGGCGACCAGGAGGCCGGCGCGGTGGTCGCGGGCGTTCGCGCGGAAGGCGGAGAAGGGCCGGCTCACGCGCCCGCCTCCATCCCGAGCATGAACGAGGAGATCTCCTCGGCGCTCGATGCGGGACGCTCGGCGACGACGCGGCCGTCCGCGAGGAACACGATGTGGTCGGCGAAGCTGGCGGCGACCGGGTCGTGGGTGACTATGGCGATGCTCTGGCCGAACGTGCGCGCCGCCTCCTGCAGCACGCCGAGCACCTCGCGTCCGGTGCGCGAGTCGAGGTTGCCGGTCGGCTCGTCCGCGAAGACGAGGTCCGGGCGCGTGGCGAGTGCGCGCACGATGGCCGCCCGCTGCTGCTGCCCGCCGGAGAGCTCGTGCGGGCGGTGGGTCAGCCGACCGCGCAGGCCCAGCGTGTCGATGAGGTGGTCGATCCACTCCATCTGGGTGCGCGTGGGCTTGCGCCCGTCGAGCTCGAAGGGCAGCAGGATGTTGCCCCGCACATCCAGCGTGGGCACCAGGTTGAACGACTGGAAGACGAACCCGACGCGGCGGCGCCGCAGCAGCGTCAGCTCCGCATCCCCCAGGTGCGTGATCTCGGTGTCCCCGAGGAACACGCGGCCGCTCGTCACCGAGTCGAGGCCGGCCATCACGTGCATCAGCGTGGACTTTCCCGAGCCGCTCGGGCCCATGATCGCGGTGAAGGCGGCGGCGGGGATGCCGATGGTGACGTCATCGAGCGCGTTCACGCGCCCGGCCCCGCTGCCGTAGGTCTTCGTGGCCGCTTCGACGCGCGCCACCGTTCCGGTGAGAGTCAGCTCCATGCCTTCAACGCTAGGGAGCGGGCCCGGTGCGGCGGATCGGGCGGCGGGCCGATCCTGTGTCCTCCCTGAGGATGACGCGGACCCGGCGCGGGCGTTCTCCGAGGGCTACTCCGCCGCGGTCAGACCGTGCTCGAAGGCGTAGACGACCATCTGCACGCGGTCGCGCAGCCCCAGTTTGGCGAGGATGCGCGAGATGTGCGTCTTCACGGTCGCCTCGCTGAGGAACTCCGACCCGGCGATCTCGGCGTTGCTGAGCCCGCGGGCGGCGAGCACGAAGATCTCGCGCTCACGCGAGGTGAGGGACGCGAACTCCGGCGGCTCCGGCCTGGTCGGCTGGGCGGACGAGAAGTACTCGAACAGCTCGCGCGTCGCGCCGGCGGCGATCACGGCGCTGCCCGCGTGGACCGTCCGGATGGCGGCGAGCAGGAACTCCGGCTCCGCGTCCTTGAGCACGAACCCGCTCGCGCCGCCCCGGATCGCCCGTGCGGCCGCCTCGTCGAGGTCGAAGGTGGTGAGCACGACGATCCGCGGCGGCGTCCGGCCCGCGCGCTCGGCGTCGGCGATGATGGCGCTCGTGGCCGCGATGCCGTCCATGACGGGCATCCGGATGTCCATCAGCACGACGTCGGGACGCGTCTCCGCGGCGAGCCGCACACCCTCCTGTCCGTTCCCGGCCTCGCCGGCGAACTCCAGGTCCTCCTGCGATCCCAGCAGCATCCGCACCCCGGCGCGGAACAGCGGCTGGTCGTCCACCAGCAGCACCCGGATGCGGGTGCCCACGTCCGTCCCGGTCATGCGGCCGCCCCCGGGAGGAACGCCGACACGACGAACTGCTGCCCGTCGGGTCCGGCGGTCAGCGAGCCGCCGGCGAGGGAGGCGCGCTCGCGCATCCCGGGCAGGCCGTGGCCGATGCGTGACAACGAGCCGGTGGTGGTCGGTTCGACGGTGGTGTCTCTCATGGTGTTCCTCACGGTGATGATGAGCCCGGGACCCCGTTCCTCCGGGGCGTCGGCGAGCACGACGCTCGCGGAATGCGCGGTGTCGCCGTGGCGCAGGGCGTTGGTGAGCGCCTCCTGCACGATGCGGAAGGCGGCCAGCTGCTGCGCCGATCCGAGCGCCTCCCCGGTCGTGGTGCGCTCGAGGGTCACGTCGAGGCCCGCCGAGCGGATGTGCTCGACGGTCTGGTCGAGGTCCGCGAGCGACGGCTGCGGGCCGTCGTGCCCGGACGCGCCGCCAGCAGAGTCGGCGGGATGCGACTGCCGCAGCTCGGCGAGCAGCACGCGGACGTCGCCGAGGGCGGAGCGCGCGGTGGAGGCGATCGTGCTGAGGGCCTCGTCCACGGCATCCGGATCGGAGTGCCGGGCGTAGCGCGCGCCGTCCGCCTGCGCGATGACGACCGCGAGCGAGTGGGCGACCACGTCGTGCATGTCCCGCGCGATGCGGGTGCGCTCCTGCTCGACCACGACATCCTCGACGGCGCGGTCGCGGTCGAGTTCTGCCGCCTGCCGCGCGCGTCGCGCGACCCGGGCGTTCCGCCAGGTGCGCACCAGCAGGCCGAGCACCCAGGACAGCCCGAGCACCGTCACGCTGACCACGAACAGGAACGCGAACTGCAGCGCGACGCTCGCGATGGCGCTCGACAGCAGGTCGTAGTACCCCTGGGCGACGGCCGCCGTCACCGTCAGATAGAGGGCAGCGACGAGGGCGCCGAGACCGGCGGAGATGAGACCGGCGGCCCGCACGATCCGGTCGCCGTAGGCCGCGGTCGCGTAGAGCACGATGAGCACGCCGAGGTCGCTGACCAGGATGCTGTGGCCGGTCGTCATCTGCACGACCGCCGCCAGCCACGCCAGGGAGAGCGCCACCGCCGGCGACATGCGGCGCAGGGCGACGGCCACCGCGAAGACGGTGATCACGACGAACGCCGTGCGGTCCTGCTCACCCACGATGAGGCAGAACACCTCGAACACGACCGCGCCGATGATGTCCGCCGTCAGCTGGGTGCGCGTCAGCCGCCGCACCAGCTGGGCACGGTCCGGGTCGTCCTCCGCGACCTCCGCCCCTCCGCTGGACGCCAGCCACACCAGCACCGACGAACCGTCGGAGCCGGGCCCGGCCTGCGCGGCACGCTGCCGGGCGACCAGGAACCCGAGCAGCCAGCCGGCGACGAAGATCACCGCGAGCAGCAGGCTCATCAGCAGGAAGCCGATCCCCTGGCTGGTGTAATACCCGCCGATCACGGGACCGAACTGCGGGAACTTGAGCTCGCCGCGCACCGTGAACAGGTACGCCATCGCCGGGGCGAGCAGGATGGCCGACGCGAAGTCGACCCAGCGCAGCACGCGGCCGCTGTGCGCGGCGACGCCCACCAGCGCGGTCACCACGGCGATCGCCGCGATCACGCGGAACGCGCCGTGCGCGGACTCCTGCTCCGTCAGCTCCAGTAGCACCGCCACCCACACCAGCGCGAGCGACACGGCCGGCAGGATGCGCGACAGCGCGACCGCCCCGCAGTAGAACACGAGCGCGAGCGCCGCCGCGAGCTCGAACGGCAGCCCGGTGACGAACCACGCCCCGAACAGCGCGACGGCCAGCGCGGGCTCCAGCACCCAGCGGTACGGGGCCAGCGCGCTCAGGAGTCGGCGGCGGGAGGGCATGCTTCTACCGTAGAGTCCGTCCCTCCGGCTTCGGGCATCCGGGCGGCGGAATCATCCTCGGGATGTACGGGCGCTGCGCTCGGCCGCCGCCTCAGAAGCCGAGGCGCCCCAGCTGCTTCGGGTCGCGCTGCCAGTCCTTCGCGACCTTGACGCGGATCGACAGGAACACGTGGCGGCCCATCAGCTGCTCGATGGGTGCGCGGGCGGCGGCGCCGACATCGCGGATGCGGCTGCCGCCCTTGCCGATGACGATCGCCTTCTGGCTGTCGCGCTCCACGAAGAGGTTCGCGTAGATCTCCACCAGGTCTTTGTCGTCGCGCTCGACGATGTCGTCGATGGTGACCGCGAGCGAGTGCGGGAGCTCGTCCTCGACGCCCTCGAGCACGGCCTCGCGGATCAGTTCGGAGATGCGGTCCTCGAGGCCCTCGTCGGTGGTGGCCTCGTCCGGGTACAGCGGCGCGGGCGACGTCGGGAGCAGCTTCATGAGCTCCGAGGTCAACGTCTCCAGCTGGATGTGGCTGACGGCGGAAACGGGCACGATCGCCTCCCACTCGCGCAGGGCGGACACGGCGAGGAGCTGCTCGGCGACCTGGGCCTTGCCCACCGCGTCCACCTTGGTGACGATGGCCACCTTCTTGGCGCGCGGGTACTCGTCGAGCTGGTCGTTGATGAAGCGGTCGCCCGGGCCGATCTTCTCGTCGGCCGGCACGCAGAAGCCGATCACGTCGACGTCGCCGAGCGTCGACTGCACGAGCGTGTTGAGACGCTCGCCGAGCAGGGTGCGGGGGCGGTGGATGCCCGGGGTGTCGACCAGGATGAGCTGGCCGTCCTTCTGGTGCACGATCCCCCGGATCGCCCGGCGCGTGGTCTGCGGCTTGGAGCTGGTGATCGCCACCTTCTCACCCACCAGGGCGTTGGTCAGCGTCGACTTGCCCACGTTGGGGCGGCCGACGAACGAGACGAATCCGGCGTGGTACTCGGTCACGATCTGGTCTCCTGCGCGGTGTGACGGTGGTCGGTGCGGGCGGTCTGCCGCTCGGTCTGGTGCCGCTCTGACGCGTGCCGCTCTGATGCGTGCCGCTCTGACGCGCGCCGCTCTGATGCGTGCCGGTCGGGTCGGTCTTCGTCCTTCGGCATGGGGACGTGCCCGCCGTCGGGTTCCGGCAGCAGCGCCACGTCCCGTTCGACCAGCACCGAGGCGACGTGCTTGTGCTTGCCCTCGATGCGGTCGACCGTGAAGCGGAGCCCGTGCACGTTCACGGTCGAGCCGACTTCGGGCAGCCGCCCCAGCGCCTTGGTGACGAGGCCGCCGACGCTGTCCACGTCCTCGTCCTCGATCTCCAGGTCGAACAGCTCGCCCAGGTCGTCGATGGGCAGGCGCGTCGCGATGCGGTAGCGTCCCTCGCCGAGCGGCTGGATGAGCGCGACCTCGTGGTCGTACTCGTCCGAGATGTCGCCGACCAGTTCCTCGATGAGGTCTTCGAGCGTGACCAGCCCGGCGATGCCGCCGTACTCGTCCACCACCATCGCCAGGTGGTTCGACTCGCGCTGCATCTGCGCGAGCAGCGCATCCGCCTTCTGCGATTCGGGTACGAACAGGGCCGGCCGGGCGAGGTCGCGGACCGTCAGCTCGTCGGCGCCGAGGGGGCGCTCGAAGCTCAGCTTGGCGGCGTCCCGCAGGTACAGGATGCCGACCACCTCGTCCGGGTCGCCGCCGTCGATCACGGGCATGCGCGAGACGCCGGTGGAGAAGAAGAGCCCCATCGCCGTGCCGAGGCCGGCGGTCGCGTCGACGGTGATCATGTCGGTGCGCGGGATCATCACCTCGCGCACGACGGTCTCGTTGAACTCGAAGATGGAGTGGATCAGCTCGCGGTCGTCCTCCTCGAGCACGTCGAACTCGGTCGCCTCGTCCACGATCGAGAGCAGCTGCTCCTCGCTGGTGACCGGGGCCGACCGGGCGCGGGACGGCGTGACGCGGTTGCCGAGCGCCACCAGCCCTCCGGGGATCGGGCCGAGCACCACGCGCACGAACCGCACGAGGGGCGCCGTGAGCCGCAGCAGGAGGGTGGAGTTCGCCCGGCCGACGCTCCGCGGGCTGACGCCGACGAGCACGAACGACACGGCGGTCATGATGAGGGCGGCGAGGATGAGCGACACCCACCACTCGGCGAAGATCTGCTCGAACGCGAGGGTGACGAGCACGGCGGCGGTCGTCTCCGCCAGCAGGCGCGTGAAGCTGACGGCGTTGAGGTACGCCCCGGGGTCCTCCGCGATGGATCGCAGCGACTTCTTGGCGCGCGATGTCTCCGCCAGGTCGGCGATGTCGCCGCGCGACTGCACCGCGAGGGCGGAGTCGACGGCCGCCATGAGGCCGCCGAAGGCCACGAGCAGGAACGCGACGACGAAGAAGAGCGCCTGCAGCATCCCGCCCCCTAACGCTGTCGGTCGTAACGGGCGAAGCCCACGAGGATGTCGCGCTGGATCGCGAACATCTCGCGCTCCTCCGCCGGCTCGGCGTGGTCGAAGCCGAGCAGGTGCAGGATGCCGTGCGTGGTGAGCAGGAGCAGCTCGTCCATCAGGGAGTGACCGGCCGTCTCGGCCTGCACCTGGGCGACCTGCGGGCAGAGCACGACGTCGCCGAGGAGACCGGCCGGCGAGGGCTCCTCCTCGGTGCCCGGGCGAAGCTCGTCCATCGGGAAGCTGAGGACGTCGGTGGGACCCGGCTCGTCCATCCACTGCACGTGGAGCTGCTCCATTGCAGCCTCGTCGACCAGCACGATCGCGAGCTCCGCATCCGGGTGCACGTGCAGGATGTCGAAGGCGTAGGTCGCCAGCCGCTGCAGGGCGGCCTCGTCGACCTCGATGGTCGACTCGTTGTTGATCTCGATGCTCACTGCGGCCCTATCGTCGCTTCGGGAGGTGGTCGCGCGGCGTGCCGCTGCGGCGCTCGGCGCGGTTGGCGAACTCGGCCGCCTGCTCGCGCTCGTAGTGCCGCGCCTGCTGGCGCGCGTCGTACTCGGTGTAGGCGTCGACGATCCGGCCGACCAGGCTGTGCCGCACCACGTCTTCGCTCGTCAGGCGGGCGAAGTGGATGTCGTCGATGTCGTTGAGCACGCGCGTCACCAGCCGCAGACCGCTGGCCGAGTTGGGCAGGTCGATCTGGGTGATGTCGCCGGTCACGACCATCTTCGAGTTGAAGCCGAGGCGCGTCAGGAACATCTTCATCTGCTCGGGCGTCGTGTTCTGCGCCTCGTCGAGCACGATGAAGGAGTCGTTGAGCGTGCGACCGCGCATGTACGCGAGCGGGGCCACTTCGATCGTCCCGGCCGCCAGGAGCTTGGGGACCAGCTCCGGGTCCATCATCTCGTTGAGCGCGTCGTAGAGCGGGCGCAGGTACGGGTCGATCTTGTCCGTCAGCGTGCCGGGCAGGTAGCCCAGCCGCTCCCCCGCCTCCACCGCCGGACGCGTCAGGATGATGCGGTTGACCTCTTTGCGCTGCAGGGCCTGCACGGCCTTCGCCATCGCCAGGTAGGTCTTGCCGGTTCCGGCCGGGCCGATGCCGAACACGATGGTGTTGTGGTCGATCGCGTCGACGTACTGGCTCTGACCGAGCGTCTTCGGGCGGATGCTCTTGCCGCGCGCGGTCAGGATGGCCTGGCCGAGAACGTCGGACGGGCTGAGGTTGAGATCGCTGCCGAGCATGCGGGCGGAGCTGGTGACCTCGGCGGCCGACAGCTCCTGGCCGTTGCGGACCATCTGCAGAAGCTCTTCCACCAGCCGCTGCGCCGCGGCCACCTGGGTCGGGTCGCCCGCGAGCGTGATCTCGTTGCCGCGCACGTGCACGTTGACGAGGGGGTACTGCCGCTCGAGCGTGGTGAGCAGCCGGTCCTGCGGCCCGAGCAGGCGGACCATCTGCACACCGTCGACGCTCAGGTGCGCCTCGGCGGCGCTGCCCGGGTTGCCGGCGTCGCCCTCCGGGATCGCTCCGGGGGCGGTGGAATCAGAGTTGGCCAAGGCGTCCTTCCTCGAGCTGACCGCTCAGTACGTGCGCGTGGACGTGGAACACGGTCTGACCCGCGCCCGGTCCGGTGTTGAAGATGAGACGGAAATCACCGTCGGAGTGCTCGGCGGCGAGCTTCTTGGCCGTCGCGACGAGCTCCGCGAGCAGGTCGGGGTCGCCGGCGGCGAGCTCCGTCACATCGCGGTACTGCTCGGTCTTGGGGACCACGAGCAGGTGGAGCGGCGCCTGCGGCGCGATGTCGCGGAACGCGATGATCCGCTCCGAGTCGTACACCACGTCGGCCGGGATCTCGCCCGCGATGATGCGCGAGAAGATCGAACGCTCCGTCTCTGCCATGCCTCTATCCTATTCGCGCGCGCCGACAGCGCGCCGGGCGTTCACCAGCGGCGGAGCGCCGCGTTGAGCACGGCGAGGGCGGCGGGTCCCGCGGTGGAGGTGCGCAGCACCGTCGCGCCCAGCCGGACGAGCTCGGCGCCCGCGTCCCTGAGCGCCGCGAGCTCCTGCGGCGCGATGCCCCCCTCGGGCCCGACCACCAGCACCAGGCCGCGGTCGTCGGGCACGATGCCGGTCAGCGGCTCCTCCGCATCCGGCTCGAGCACGAGGACGCGGGCGGTCGCCGCCAGCGCGGCCAGCTGCTTCGTCGTGGCCAGCTCGCCGACCTCCGGCGTCCAGGCGCGGATGGATTGCTTGGCCGCCTCCCGGACGATCGAGGTCCAGCGCTCCCGGCCCTTCGCCACCTTGGCGCCTTCCCAGCGCGAGACAGAGCGGGCTGCGGACCACGGCACCACCGCATCCACCCCGAGCTCCGTCGCCGCCTGGATCGCGAGCTCGTCGCGGTCGCCCTTCGCCAGCGCCTGCACCAGCGTGATCGCCGGTGCCGGGCGCTCGACGCGCGAGACGGCCTCGACGTCGATCGTCAGCTCGGTGTTCGTCGCCACCAGCACCTCGCCGGAGGCGACGAGCCCCCGGCCGTTGCCGATCAGCACCGACTCGCCGGGCCGCGTGCGGTTGACGGTCGCGGCGTGCTTCGCCTCGGCGCCCGTCAGCGACAGGCGCGCTCCGACCTCGACGTCGTCGAGGTCCTCGCGCAGGTAGAGGGACGCCATCAGGGTTACAGGTTGAGGAACCGGTCGCGGAGCTTCGCGAACAGGCCCTGCTGGAAGTGCGCCAGCGAGGGCTCCTGCGTCCGGTGGGACGCCGCGAACTTCTTGATCAGCTCCTTCTCCTTGTGGTCGAGCTTGGTGGGCGTGACCACCTGGATGCCGACCCGAAGGTCGCCGCGGCCGCTGCCGCGCAGGTGCGTGATGCCGCGGTCTTTGACCGTGATGATGTCGGCCGACTGGGTTCCGGGCTTGAGCTCGAGGCGGATGTCGCCGTCGAGGGCCTTCACGTTCGCGGTCGTGCCGAGGATCGCATCCGTCATCGACAGCTCGAGCGTGCAGAGCAGGTCGTCGCCGTCGCGGCTGAACACCTCGTGGTGCTTGACCTTGATCTCCAGATAGAGGTCGCCATTGGGGCCACCGGCCGGACCGGCTTCGCCGCTGCCCGGCATCTGCAGGCGCAGGCCGGTGTCGACGCCGGCGGGGATGTCCACCGGCACGGTGCGGCGTGCGCGCACGCGGCCCTGGCCCTGGCAGGTGACGCACGGGGTCGCGATGACGGTGCCGTACCCGCGGCAGGTGCCGCACGGGCTCGACGTCATGACGTTGCCGAGCAGCGAGCGCACCGAGCGCTGGATGCTGCCCGTGCCGTGGCAGATGTCGCAGGTCACCGGCTGGGTGCCGGGCTGGCAGCACGAGCCGTTGCAGGTCTCGCACACCACGGCCGTGTCGACCTCGAGGTCGCGGTGCGTGCCGAAGATGACCTCGTCGAGGTCGACCTCCACCCGGAGGAGGGCGTCCTGGCCGCGCTCGCGGCGCGACCGCGGGCCGCGCCCGCCCGGGGCGCCGCCGCCGAAGAACGTCTCGAAGATGTCGCTGAACCCGGCGAAGTCGGCGCTGCCCGCGCCGCCGCCGAATCCCCCGGAGCCGCCGAGATCGTACTGCTGCCGCTGCTGCGGGTCGCTGAGCACGTCATACGCGTGCGTCACGAGCTTGAACCGCTCCTGCGCCTCGGAGCTGGGGTTCACGTCCGGGTGCAGCTCGCGCGCGAGCCGGCGGTACGCCTTCTTGATCTCGTCGGGGCTTGCGTCGCGCTCGACGCCGAGGACTTCGTAGTGGTCGGCCACGTGGGCTGTTCCTTCTTCTTTCGTCGCGTGTGGTGGTCGAGGGATGCCGGACGGCCTACTGGTCGCCGAGCAGCCGGGAGAGGTAACGGGCCACGGCGCGGACCGCCGCCATGTTGCCCGAGTAGTCCATGCGGAGCGGTCCGAGCAGTCCGACGCGGGCGACATCCGACCCCGCCGCACTGTAACCGCTGGAGAGGACGGATGCTTCCGTCAGGCCGAAGCCGGCGTTCTCGCGCCCGATGCTGACGGCGACGCCGTGCTGGTCCGAGGCCATCTCGTCGAAGAGGCGCAGCAGCACCACCTGCTCCTCGATCGCCTCGAGGACCGGGGTGATGGTGCCGGGGAAGTCGAGCTCGGTGCGCACGAGGTTCGCCGCGCCCGCCATGACGAGCTTCTCCTGGCGGTTCGCCGCGATCTGGTCGAGCAGGGCGCTGACCACGGGCTCCACCAGGGCGCGCGTGCGCTCCGTGAGCGCGCCGGGCAGCTCGCGCAGCCGCGTGGTCGCCTCGGCGAGGGTGAGTCCCGCCGCCGCGCCGTTTATCGCGCCGCGGATCTCGGCCACGTCTTCGTCGCTCAGCTCGGCGATGGGCTCGATGACCCGCTGCTCGACCGCTCCGGAGTCCGTGATCAGCACGCTGAGTAGCCGGCGCGGGGCCAGGGCGACCAGCTCGATGTGACGGATGCGCGAGCGCGCGACCGTCGGGTACTGCACCAGCGCCACCTGATTGGTGAGCTGGGAGAGCAGGCGCCCGGTGCGCGAGAGCACGTCGTCGAGGTCGACGGACTGGCCGAGGAAGGTCTCGATCGCGGTCCGCTGCGCCGACGTGAGCGGCCGCATCTCTGCGAGGTGGTCGACGAAGAGCCGGTAGCCCTTGTCGGTCGGCACCCGGCCGGACGAGGTGTGCGGAGCCGCGATCAGCTCCTCCTCTTCGAGCAGGGCCATGTCGTTGCGGATCGTCGCCGCGGAGACGCCGAAGGAGTGCCGCTCCACGATGCTCTTGGACCCCACCGGCTCGCGCGACGCCACGTAGTCCTGGACGATGACGCGCAACACCTCGAGGCTGCGTTCCGAGACCATACCCGCCTCCCGTCGATCGATTAGCACTCGCTGATCCTGAGTGCCAATCCTACCGCGCCGAAACGCCCGCAGGATGATTGCTGGCTGAGACACGGCGGCAGTACCGTATGGGCACCGGTTCGACCCGCTCGCAACCGATCACGAAAGGGTTCCGCAGATGACAGACCCGAACCAGCCCGCCGACCCGGCAGGCGGCGTCCCGCCGCAGCAGCCCGGAGGCGTCCCTCCCCAGCAGCCCTACGGCAACGTGCCGCCCCAGCAACCGTACGCGCAGCCGGCCGGAGCCGGCCAGCAGCCCTACGCCGCCGCGGGCGCCGCACCCCTCGACCCCGCCCAGGACAAGCAGTGGGCGTCGTTCGCCCACCTGGGCGGCATCCTCTGGTTCCTGCCCTCGCTCATCATCTGGCTCGTCTTCAAGGACCGCGGCCGTCTCACCGACCAGGAGGCCAAGGAAGCCCTCAACTGGCAGATCACCTGGATCATCGCCTGGGTGGCCTCGCAGGTCATCGGGATCATCATCGGCAGCTTCACCTACGGCATCGGCTACCTGCTCTTCGGCCTGCTGATCCCGTGGGCGCTGTACATCCTGAACCTGGTGTTCTCCATCCTCGGCTTCGTGCGCGTGAACAGCGGCGGCACCTACCGCTACCCGGTGAACTTCCGCTTCATCAAGTAGCGGTCGCGCGTTCAGGCTCTTTTCAGCCTACGGCGCTGCGCCCTAGGCTGGATGGACCACGTCCACCCCTGGCCAGTCAGAGGAGAACAGCACCATGTCCGCCACACCCCCGCCGCCCCCGCCGCAGCAGCCTTACGGCGGCGCGCCGCAGCTCAGCCCGGCCGACGAGAAACTCTGGGCGACGCTCGTCCAGATCGGCGGCATCCTGTTCAGCTGGATCCCGGCGCTCATCGGCTACCTCGTCCTCAAAGACCGTGGGCCGTTCGTGCGCGCGCACACCGCGACCGCGCTGAACTTCCAGATCACCATCTTCATCGCGTACGTGGTGGGCGGCATCCTGTCGATCGTCGTGATCGGCATCTTCATCATCATCGCCGCGTGGGTGCTGAACATCGTGTTCAGCATCATCGCCGCGGTGAAGGCGAACCAGGGCGAGTTCTACACCTACCCGGTCGCCATCCGCTTCGTCAGCTAGCGGTCCGCTCCGCGGCGTCCTCGGCGAGCAGTCGGCGGACGACCGCGTCAGCCAGGAGCCGCCCCCGCAGGGTCAGCACGATCGACCCGCGGAGGGCGGCTCTTCCGTCGATCAGGCCGTC
The DNA here is from genome assembly GCF_031456835.1 of Leifsonia shinshuensis. Taxonomy (NCBI): domain Bacteria; kingdom Bacillati; phylum Actinomycetota; class Actinomycetes; order Micrococcales; family Microbacteriaceae; genus Leifsonia; species Leifsonia shinshuensis. The sequence goes on along the minus strand of NZ_JAVDVK010000001.1, from coordinate 792,670 downwards.
GGCGATGAGCGACGGCACCTCGCGACGGCCGGCGTCGCCGAGCTCCGCGGTCCGCACACCCTCCCGGATGCGGCTCAGCAGCAGGACGCGCTCGACGTGCCGCGTCTCCGCATCCAGCGTCTCGCGCCCCGCCGCCGGGGACTCCCCGGCCAGCACGCGCTGCGCGTATGCGGCCGGGTGCTTGACGTTCCACCAGCGGACGCCGCCTACGTGGCTGTGCGCCCCCGGCCCGATCCCCCACCAGTCGTGACCGAGCCAGTAGGCCAGGTTGTGGCGGGAGCGATGCTCCTCGTCGGTCGCCCAGTTGCTGACCTCGTACCAGTCGTAGCCCGCGTCGGCGAGCCGCTGGTCGGCGAGCTCGTACATGTCGGCCTCGAGGTCGTCGTCGGGCTCGGCCACCTGGCCGGAGCGGATCTGCCGCGCCAGCTTGGTGCCGGGCTCGACGATCAGCGCGTACGCGGACAGGTGGTCCGGCTCGCACGCCAGCGCCGCGTCGAGGCTGCGGGACCAGTCGTCGAGCGACTCCCCCGGTGTGCCGTAGATCAGGTCGAGGCTCACCTGCAGACCGGCCTCGCGCGCCCAGCCGACCACGAGCGGGACGCGCGCCGGGTCGTGCGTGCGCTCCAGCGTCTCCAGCACGTGGGGCACGGCCGACTGCATCCCGAACGAGACGCGCGTGAAGCCCGCGTCGGCCAGCCGCCGCAGGTCGTCGGCGTCGACCGAGTCGGGGTTCGCCTCCGTGGTCACCTCGGCGCCGTCGGCGAGACCCCACGCGTCGCGGACCGCACCGAGCATGGCCGTCAGGTCGCCGGGCGGCAGGAGGGTCGGCGTGCCGCCCCCGAAGAACACCGTCGACACCGGGCGGTCGGGGACGCCGCTCGCGCGCAGCGCACGCGCGGCGAACTCCACCTCGCGGACGGCGTGACCGGCGTAGTCGGACTGGGAGACGCCGCGCAGCTCGGTCGCGGTGTACGTGTTGAAGTCGCAGTAGCCGCAGCGCACGCGGCAGAACGGCACGTGCAGGTAGACGCCGAAGTGCCGGTGGGCTGCATCCACCGCGGTGGATGCGGGCAGCAGGCCGTCGGCGGGAGCGGGGTCGCCGAGGGGAAGGGTGCTGGGCATCAGGCGGAGCTCACCGGGTGCAGTGCGCGCAGGTACTTGGCGGTGAAGCGGCGCTGCATGAAGGACAGGACCGGCGAACCGAGCCGGTAGAAGGCGTTGGACGGGCGGGACAGGGCGCGCAGCACGAACCAGACAGTGCCGTCCTCGCGCTGCTCCACCAGGAACAGCTCCTCACCGCTCTCCGGGTGCCCGTGCAGAGTCCCGTAGGCGAAACCGCGCCGGTGCGGCTCGTCGACGACGTACACGACCCGGATCGGGGCGGACACGCGGAACGGGCCGAACGGGATCTTCAGCACCGCGGTCATGCCGTTGCGCACGAACGGCGTGCCGTCCTCGGAGAACACGTCCTCCTCCGGGCGGTTGGCGCGCATCCGCATCGGCGTGCCGTCGGGGCCGAACTCGACGCCCTCGTACTGCACGCCGGTGCCCTCGCGCACATCCGTCACGTGGATGCCGCTCCCCTTCTGCACGCCCCACGCCATGAGCGCCGTGGCAGAGGTCTCGAAGCGCTCCTCGCCGCTGCCCAGCCGGATGCTGCGCTCGAGCGGCTTGTAGCCCTTCGGCGGGTAGTACAGCAGATCGGCCGCCTGGGTGGCGCCGACCGCCCCGTACGTGACGGGTTGGTCGGTGAAGCTCGAGCGGCGCATGTACTCATCTTCCGTCATGACGGAGGGGTTCGCGAAACGGGGTTCCGCCGCGCGCCGGGCGGCGCGCTGCAGCCTACTTCTTGTCCTTCTTCTCCGTGTCGCCGGAGAGCGCGGCGATGAAGGCTTCCTGGGGGACCTCGACGCGGCCCACCATCTTCATGCGCTTCTTGCCCTCCTTCTGCTTCTCGAGGAGCTTGCGCTTGCGGGTGATGTCACCGCCGTAGCACTTCGCGAGGACGTCCTTGCGCATCGCGCGGATGTTCTCGCGCGCGATGATGCGGGCGCCGATTGCGGCCTGGATGGGGACCTCGAACTGCTGGCGCGGGATCAGCTCGCGCAGCCGCGACGCCATCATGGTGCCGTAGGCGTAGGCCTTGTCGCGGTGGACGATCGCGCTGAACGCATCCACCGTCTCACCCTGCAGCAGGATGTCGACCTTCACCAGGTCGGATTCCTGCTCCCCGAACGGCTCGTAGTCGAGCGAGGCGTAGCCGGCGGTCTTGGACTTGAGCTGGTCGAAGAAGTCGAAGACGATCTCGCCGAGGGGCATCGTGTAGCGGATCTCGACCCGGTCCTCGCCCAGGTACTCCATGCCGAGCAGCGAACCGCGGCGGCTCTGGCACAGCTCCATGATGACGCCGACGTAGTCCTTGGGGGCGAGGATGGCCGCCTTGACGACCGGCTCCTCCACCTTGTCGATCTTGCCGCCGGGGAACTCGCTCGGGTTGGTGACCGTGATCGTCTTCTTGTCCTCGGTCGTCACCTCGTAGATCACGCTCGGTGCGGTGGTGATGAGGTCGAGGCCGAACTCGCGGGAGAGGCGCTCGGTGATGATCTCGAGGTGCAGCAGGCCGAGGAAGCCGCAGCGGAAGCCGAAGCCGAGCGCGACCGAGGTCTCCGGCTCGTAGACGAGCGCGGCGTCGGAGAGCTTGAGCTTGTCCAGCGCCTCGCGGAGCTCCGGGTAGTCGCTGCCGTCGATCGGGTACAGGCCCGAGAACACCATGGGCTTCGGCTCGGTGTACCCGGGGAGGGCCTCGGTGGCGGGCTTCGCGGCGGTGGTGATCGTGTCGCCGACCTTGGACTGGCGGACGTCCTTCACCCCGGTGATCAGGTAGCCGACCTCGCCGACGCCGAGCCCCTTGGAGGGCGTCGGCTCGGGCGACGAGACGCCGATCTCGAGGATCTCGTGGGTGGCGCGGGTCGACATCATCTGGATGCGCTCGCGCGGGTGCAGCGTGCCGTCGACCATGCGGACGTAGGTGACCACGCCGCGGTAGCTGTCGTAGACCGAGTCGAAGATCATCGCGCGGGCCGGGGCGTCGGCGACGCCGACGGGCGCCGGGATCTCCGCGACGACCCGGTCGAGGAGCGCCTCGACGCCCATCCCGGTCTTGCCGGAGACGCGGAGCACGTCCTCCGGCTTCCCGCCGATCAGGCTGGCGAGCTCCTGGGCGTACTTGTCCGGGTCGGCGGCGGGCAGGTCGATCTTGTTGAGCACGGGGACGATGGTGAGGTCGTTCTCGAGGGCCAGGTAGAGGTTGGCGAGCGTCTGCGCCTCGATGCCCTGGGCGGCATCCACGAGGAGGATGGCTCCCTCGCACGCCGCGAGCGACCGGGACACCTCGTACGTGAAGTCGACGTGCCCGGGGGTGTCGATCATGTTCAGCGCGAAGGTCTGGCCGTCGACCTCCCACGGCATCCGGACGGCCTGGCTCTTGATCGTGATGCCGCGCTCGCGCTCGATGTCCATGCGGTCGAGGTACTGGGCGCGCATGTCCCGCTCGGCGACCACGCCGGTGATCTGCAGCATCCGGTCGGCCAGCGTCGATTTGCCGTGGTCGATGTGCGCGATGATGCAGAAGTTGCGGAGGGAGGCCGGGTCGGTCGCGGCGGGCTCGAGGGCCTGGAGAGCTCGTGGTGACATCGTCCGGCCATTCTCCCATGTCCTCGGGCCGCGCAGCGCACCCGCGTGCGCACCCGGCAGCGCACCCGGGTGCGGGCCCGCGTGCGCGCCCGGGACGACCGCGGCCCGCGGTCAGGCGAACCGCTCGGCGCGCTCGACCACGCGCCCCTGTCCGTCTTCGAACCGGTAGACCTCGGCGCCCTGGATGAACACGCGCTCGGCGCGCGAGTTCACGTCGAGCGGGTCGCCCGACCACACGACCACGTCGCCGTCGAGACCGGGCGTCAGCGAGCCGACCCGGTCGTCCAGCCGCAGGAATGCGGCCGGGTTGACCGTCAGCGCTTCGAGCGCCGTCTCGCGCGGCAGCCCGTCCTTCACCGCGAGGGCCGCCTGGTAGATCAGGAAGTTGATCGGCACCACCGGGTGGTCCGTCGTGATCGCGACCCGCACGCCCGCCTTCGCCAGCACCGCGAGGTTGGCGATGGCACGGTCGCGCAGCTCGACCTTGGACCGCGACGTGAACATCGGCCCGAAGATCACCGGGATGTCGCGCTCGGCCAGCACGTCGGCGATCTTGTGCGCCTCGGTGCCGTGGTTGACGACCAGGCGGTAGCCGAACTCGTCCGCGAGGCGCAGCGCGGTGGCGATGTCGTCGTGGCGGTGCGTGTGCTGATCCCACGCGAGCTCGCCGTCGAGCACCCGGACCAGGGTCTCCTTCGACAGGTCGCGGTCGAACGGCTTGCCCTCCCGCTCGGCGTTGTCGCGCTGCGCCCGGTAGTTCTGGGCGGCGACGAACGCCTCGCGGACGATCATGGCGACGCCGAGACGCGTGCTCGGCGTCTGGTTCTTGCCGCCGTAGACGCGCTTCGGATTCTCGCCGAGAGCCGACTTGACGCTCACCGCCTCGTGGATGATCTGCTCGTCGATGATGCGACCGCCCCAGGTCTTGATCGCGACGGTCTGACCGCCGATGGGGTTGCCCGACCCGGGCTTCACGACCACCGAGGTGACACCGCCGGAGAGCGCGTCGCGGAACCCCTCGTCGTCGATGTTGATCGCGTCGATCGCGCGGACGGCCGCCGTGTTCGGGGTCGTCATCTCGTTCGTGTCGTCGCCGGCCGGTCCGTTCGCCTCCTCGTGGATGCCGACATGGCCGTGCGACTCGATGAAGCCCGGGAGCACCCACTTGCCGGCCGCATCCACCACCGTGACGCCGTCGGGAATTGTCACCTGGTCGGCCGGCCCGACCGCCTCGATGACGCCGTCGCGGACGAGGACGGTGCCGTTCTCGATGGGCGGCTGGGCGACGGGGACGACGTGACCGTTGACGATGGCGATAGTGGAGGAAGTCATAATCCGAGCGTACGCGCGTCGCGTGCGGGCCCATCGGGACCGATGCGATCTGCGGAATATTCATCCGCTCCGTCAGTTGTGGACGATTATGAACATCCTCCTCACCGGCGCGACCGGCTTCATCGGATCCTCCGTGCTCACCCGCCTTCTCGACGAGGGCCACAGCGTCACCGCCCTGGTCCGCGACGCGGACAAGGCCTCAGCGGTCGAGGCCGTCGGCGCGTCGGCGGTCGTCGGCGACGCGTCCGACGCGGACCTCGTGGAGCGTACGGCGCGCGTCAGCGACGGCGTCATCCACCTGGCGTCGGGCAAGGACGTCGACGCCGTGCTGGTGCCTGCCGTCCTGGCCGGTCTCGCCGGGTCGGGCAAGCCGTTCGTGCACACCGGGGGGATCTGGACCTACGGATCGAACGACGACATCACCGAGGAGTCGCCCGTCGCACCGCCGGCGATCACCGCCTGGCGCTCGGCGGCCGAGGGCCTGGTCCGCGGCGCCAAGGGCGTGCGCGGGACCGTCGTGGTCCCGTCGATCGTGTACGGGCACGGCAAGGGCCTGCCGAACGTGGTGGCCGACGCTCCGCGGACCGAGGGCGCCGCTCCGGCCCTCCGCCTGATCGGCGACGGGTCGCAGCACTGGGCGACCGTGCACGTCGACGACCTGGCCGCTCTGTACGTGCTGGCGCTGGAGCACGGCACCGCCGGCGCGACGTACATCGGCGCGGGTGGTCAGAACCCGACCGTGCGCGAGCTCGGCGAGGCGGCCGCGCAGGCCGCCGGCCTCACCGGCGGGGTGGTCACGGAGCCCGTAGACGAGACGCGCTCCCGCCTCGGCGAGGGCCTCGCGGAGGCGCTTCTGCTCGACCAGCAGGCGCGCGGCTCGAAGGCCCGGATCGACCTCGGCTGGGAGCCGAACGGCGCCACTCTGCTGGAGGAGCTGCTCGTCGGTTCGTACGCGCCGGCGCGGGTCTGAGCCGGCTCGCGCGTCCGCGCCTGCCGGGCCGTCTCAGCGATTCTGTCGCAGCGATTTTGGCGGGATGCGGGACCCGCTGGTAGAGTTGTTTGTTGGCTTGCGTGTGGATGTGTCCGCACGAAACGCCGCAAGGCGCCCTCTCCGCTGAGCGGCACATCCCTAACTCACTCAGAAACGAAAGTGACCACTCGTGGCAAACATCAAGTCGCAGATCAAGCGCAACCGCACCAACAAGAAGGCGCAGGAGCGCAACAAGGCCGTCAAGAGCGAGCTCAAGACCGCCATCCGCGCCACCCGTGAGGCCGTCGTCTCCGGCGACAAGGACAAGGCGACCGCGGCGCTGCGCCTCGCTGCGAAGAAGATCGACAAGGCGGCCAGCAAGGGCGTCATCCACAAGAACCAGGCGGCGAACCGCAAGTCTGCGATCGCCAAGCAGGTCGCCGCGCTCTAAGCGACGACCGACCGCGGGACCTGTCCCGCGCCGCGAGCGAGCCCCCGCTTCTGGACCACGGTCCGGGCGGGGGCTCGCTGCATGTGCGGACGCGGTCGAGTCGCGTTCCCGGTCCGACCGCGCGGTTCAGTCGCGCCCGCGGGCGCTGACCACGCGGATCATGCGCTCGAGGGCGAACACCGGGTCGCGGCCGCCGCCCTTGACGTCGGCGTCCGTCTCGGCGAGGAGCTCGATGCAGCGTCCGAGCCCGTCCTCCGTCCAGCCCTGGAGGTCGCGGCGCGCCCGATCGACCTGCCAGGGCGCCAGGCCGAACTGCTGAGCGAGCTGCCCGGATCCGCCCTGCGCGCCGGAGATCTTGGCCATCGTGCGGATCTTGCTGGCGAAGGCCGCGACCATGGGCACGGGATCGGCCCCCGACGCAAGCGCGTGGCGCATCGTGACGAGCGCCTCACCGTGGCGGCCGGCGATCGCCGCGTCCGCCACCTGGAACGCGTTCGTCTCGACGCGTCCGCCGTAGTACTTGTCGACCGTCGCCTCGGTGATCTGCTCCGCCGAATCGGAGAGCAGCTGCTGGCACGCGGCCGCGAGCTCGGCGAGGTCGTCGGAGAACGCCGACGTGATGGCGCGGAGCGCTCCGGGGGTCACCTTGCGGCCCGCGGACGCGAACTCGGCCTGCGCGAAGTCGTACTTCTCCGCATCCTTCTTGAGCTCGGCGCAGACCACCTCGATGCCGCCGCCGGTGCCCGCACGGATCGCGTCGAGCAGCTTCTTGCCGCGCACACCGCCGGCATGCCGCAACGTCACCACGGTGCCGTCGGCGGGGGCGTTCAGGTAGTCGAGCATGTCGGCCAGGAACGCGTCGTTGCACTTCTCGACGGCGTCCACCCGGATGAGGCGCGGCTCACCGAACAGGGAGGGGCTCGCGAGGGTGAGCAGCTCCCCCGGCGCGTAGTCCCCCGCGTGCAGATCGCTGATCTCGAGACTGGGGTCGTCGGCCTTGAGTGCGTCGCGCAGTGTGCGCACGGCCCGGTCGGCGAGGAAGCCCTCCGAACCCGTGACGAGCACCACCGGGGCCGTGCGGATCTGGTTCCACGGGAGCTGCGGGATGGCGCTCGCGGCGGGCCGCGTCTTGCTCGCTCCACCTCTGCTGCCGGCTCGGGTCGCCACGTGTCTCCTTGCGCTTGTGCGGATCCGGCGTCGGGCCGGTTCACTCCTCCAGGATACGGGGGACCACCGGCACTCGACGCGGGCGGCCGTTCGCTCCAGACGCGGATCCCGTCCGGCCCGGGCGACACGAGGACCAGCCCCTGCTCATCGGTCCGTGCCACGGGTGTCCCGCAGGACGCCAGCAGATCGAGTGCCCGGCGCGTGGGATGCCCGTAGCCGTTGTGGACGCCGACCGAGACCAGTCCCAGGCGTGCGCCGAGCGCGCGATACATCGCCGGGCTCTGGTCGGCCGATCCGTGGTGCGCGACTTTGACCACGTCGACGGGACGGACCGCCCGCGTGGCGAGCACGGCATCCTGCGCCTCCTCCCCCAGGTCGCCCAGGAACAGCGACCGCAGCCCTCGGCCCTCCGCCTCGACGGTGAGGCTGCCGGGGTTGCCGGTGTCCATGCCGGACCCGCCGGAGTCCATTCCGGACCCGCCGGTCGCCGTCGGCCAGAGCAGTCGCCAGCTGAGTGCGCCCAGTTCGCCGTGCAGTCCGGCGCTCCCCCGCTCCACCGGCACGCCCGCTGCGCGCAGGACGTCGAGCGTGCGCTCGTCGGCATCCCGCACCGGGCGTTGCACGATCGCACGGCGGACGCGCGAGGCGACCCCTTCCACCCCGCCGACGTGGTCCGCGTCGAAGTGGCTGAGGATCAGGACATCGATGTGCTGGATCCCGAGCCGGTCGAGGCACGCGGTGGCAGGCTCCGGGTGGCGCCCGACATCGATCATCCCGACCGCGTCGCCGTCGCGCAGGAGCAGGGCGTCTCCCTGACCCACGTCGCACGCGGCCAGCTGCCAGTCGGCGGGCAGGGCGACGGCGCGTCCGACGGCGGCTCCGCCGAGGGCGCCGACGTACCCGACGACGCCGATGAGGAGGGCGGCGCACGCGACGATCGCGACGGCACGCGGCGCACGCCGCCCGAGGACGAGAACGGCGACCGCCACCAGCACAGCCCCGCTCAGGGCGACGCCGAGCGGACCGGGAGCCCACGGCAGCGCCACACCGGGAAGCGCGCTCATCGCGGTCGCCACCTGGGCGATCCAGGCGGCCGGGAGCCACGCCAGCCGGACGATCAGCTCGCCGAGTGCCGGCGCCCAGGGAAGCACGGCGCACGCCAGGCACCCGAGCATGGTCGCGATCGGCGCGGCGGGCTCGGCGAGCAGGTTGGCCGGGACGCCGTACAGCGGGAGCGTCGGCGAGAGCAGCACCAGGACCGGCTGACAGGCCAGCTGAGCAGCGGTCGGGATCGCCAGGGCGAGCGCCAGCGCCCGCGGCATCCACCGCGTGAGCACCGTCGCGAGCGGTCCGGCGAGCACCAGCAGCCCGGTTGTCGCGAGCGCGGACAGGACGAAGCCGTAGTCGCGAGCCAGCCAGGGGTCGTGCACCAGCAGCACGATGCCCGCCAGCGCGAGAGCCGGGACGCCGTCGGCCGGACGTCCGCGGGCGAGCCCGATGAGGACGACGCCCGCCATCGCGGCCGCACGGATCACGCTCGCGCCGGGCCCGACCAGCGCGACGAAACCTGCGAGCGCTGCGCCGGCGGCCACGATGCGCGTGCGCCGACCGGCTCCCGCGGCGCGGGCGATCAGGAACACCAGCCCGATCACCAGAGCGCAGTTCGCCCCGGACACGGCCGTCAGGTGGCTGAGCGATGAGGCGGTCATCGCCTCGTCGAGTGCCGGTGAGAGGTCGGTCTCGTCGCCGATGGCGAGGCCGGGCAGCAGGGTGCCGCCGTCGCCGGGTGTCCGCGCGGCGGCTGCAGCGAAGGTCGTCCGCGCCGCGGCGGCCCATGCCAGCCAGGGCGGCGGAGGCTCTGTGATTCTCACCGCGTCGGCGCCCGCGCTGCGCACCGTGTAGCTCGTCGCCTCTCCCGGGTCGTCACGGCGTGGCACTCCCTCCGCGCGTGCCGTCGCTCCGAGGGCGAAGGCGCGCGCTTGGTCCGGTGCCGCGTCGAACTGCACGCTGACCGGGACCCCGCGCGGCTCCTCCACGGTCGTGCCGCGCAGCGTCCAGCGGGGCTCCGAACCGAAGCCCCCGGCCATGCGGTGCGGCGGACGCTCGACGCGCACGACGACCTGGACCACGTCGGAGCGCCGAGCGGCGCGGTCCAGGTCCTGCGCATCCCGGCCCGGCGCTTGCGCCGCCACCACCCCTGCTCCGAGCGCGACGGCACCGAGCATGACGGCGACGCAGGCGAGCACCCGTCCCGGCCGGTCACGGCCGACTCGACTCCGGCCGGCGGGCAACGGCCTGACCGACTTCCGTCGCGCCCGGGCCACAGCGACACCGATGAACGCTGCCGCACCGATCGCCGCCGCGGCACACACCGCGGCCGCCGCATCCGTCAGCCCGATCAGCACCGCGCACGTCGCCCAGAGGCACACGGCGGGCAACGCGAGCCGAAGGTCCGGCATCAGACCACCACCCGGTCCTTGAGCCCGTCGAAGAGCTTCTGGCCGATCCCGGTCACCTTCATCAGATCGGTCACCTGGGCGAAGCGCCCGTTCGCCTGACGCCAGTCCAGGATGCGCTGCGCGAGCGCCGGCCCGATGCGCGGCAGCGTCTCGAGCTCCGCCTGCGTGGCGGTGTTCAGGTTCACGGTCGCCCCGGCCGGCGGCGCAGAGCCGGTCGCCGAAGTCCCGGCACCGCCCGCACCCGGCGCGGCGGCCGGCGCCGTCTCGCCGACGCGGGGCACCACGAGCTGCTCACCGTCGGCGACCGGTCGCGCGAGGTTCACCCCGGCCGCCTCCGCGTCGTCCGTGAGCCCACCGGCCGCGGCGACCGCATCCACCACTCGTGCTCCCGGCGCCAGCGATACCAGCCCCGGTTTCCGCACCGCCCCCGTGACGTGGACGAGTACCGAGCCCCCGGCGTTCGGGAGCGGCGTGCCGGACGCATCCAACCCAGCCCTGACAGACGAGCGCGCGGTCGGCGTCGGCAGCCCCACGGAGTGGCCCTGCTGGGCGCCCGCAGAGACCAGCACTGCGAGGACCCCCGCCAGGATCAGCAGCACCACCGCGGCTCCAACTCCGAGGCGCAGCCGCCTTGGCGCCGTCGGAGAAGCTCCGGCGGCAGACAGGTCGGCATCCATGGCATCGTCCGCCGCGGAAGGATGTGCTCGGTGTCGCATCCCCTCACGCTAGAAAGCGGCACTTGTCCCGTGCGCGCCGACGCCGAATCGGTGCAGAAACGCCGAAAGCGCCGGGCTGTGGAAACAACCCGGCGCTTTTGCGCGATGACGACCCGGCGCTCAGCCCCGCGGCTTGGTCGCGATGTTGACCAGGCGCGGCGCCCGCACGATCACGTTGACGACCTCGCGGTCGCCGACCGAGCGGCGCACGGCGTCCGACTGACGCGCCAGGGCCTCCAGCTCGTCCGATGCGATCTTCGGCGACACCTCGAGGCGGTCGCGCACCTTGCCGTCCACCTGGACCACCGCCGTGACCGACTCCTCGATCAGCAGCGTCGGGTCGGGCTTGCGCCACTGCGCCAGGGCGACCGACGGCTCGTAGCCGAGCTTCTGCCACATCTCCTCCGCCGTGTACGGCGAGAACAGGTTCAGCGCCATGGCGATGACCTCGGCCGCCTCCCGCACCGCGGCGTCGGCCGGGCCGGCGCCCGTGTCGATCGCCTTGCGGGTCGCGTTGACGAGCTCCATCAGGCGTGCGACGACGACGTTGAACTTGAAGGACTCCACGAGACCGGGCGCATCCGCCAGGAAGCGGTGCGTCACCCGGCGCAGTGCCGGGTCGCCGGTCTTCCAGACCACGTCGGGCGCGCTGGTGACGTCGTCCGCGATCCGCCACGCGCGGGCCAGGAACTTGGCGCTGCCGGCGGGCGACACGTCCGCCCAGTCGATGTCGTCCTCCGGAGGTCCGGCGAACGCCATCGTCAGGCGCACCGCATCCACGCCGTGCTCGTCGAGCTGCTCGGACAGCTTCACCAGGTTGCCGCGCGACTTCGACATCGCGGAGCCGTCCATGAGCACCAGACCCTGGTTGAGCAGCGCCGTGAACGGCTCCGTGAAGCTGATGTAGCCGAGGTCGAACAGCACCTTCGTGATGAAGCGCGCGTACAGCAGGTGCAGGATGGCGTGCGTGACGCCGCCCACGTACTGGTCGACGGGCGCCCACTTCTCGGCCTCGCGCGGGTCGAACGCCTGGGTGTCGTCCTTCGGCGACAGGAACCGCAGGAAGTACCAGGAGCTGTCGACGAACGTGTCCATCGTGTCCGTGTCGCGCTTGGCCGGGCCGCCGCAGCTCGGGCAGGAGACGTTGACCCAGTCGGTCGCTCCGCCCAGCGGGCTCGTGCCCTTGGGCTGCAGGTCCAGTCCGTCGGCCGGCGGCAGCAGCACGGGCAGGTCGGCCTCGGGCACCGGGACCTCGCCGCACTGCTCGCAGTGGATGATCGGGATGGGCGTGCCCCAGTACCGCTGACGCGAGATCAGCCAGTCGCGCAGGCGGAAGTTCTTCGCGGCGGCGCCCAGGTGCGCCGCCTGCAGCGCCTCGGTGACGCGACGGATGGCGTTGGACTTGCTCAGTCCGTCGAACGGACCCGAGTTGATCAGCCGGCCCTCGCCGGTCAGCGCCACGCCCGTCTCGGACGGGTTCTCGAGCGCCGCCTCCTCGGGCAGGATCGGCTCGCCGGTCTCCGGGTCGGTGTGGATCACCGGGATGGCGCCGGTCACCGGCTGCGTCGTGTCGACGACCACGCGCACGGGCAGGTCGAACGCGCGAGCGAAGTCGAGGTCGCGCTGGTCGTGCGCGGGCACGGCCATGATCGCGCCGTGGCCGTAGTCGCTCAGCACGTAGTCGGCCGCCCAGATCGGCAGCCGCTCACCGGTCAGCGGGTTGATCGCGTGGCGCTCCAGGAACACACCGGTCTTCTCGCGCTCGGTGCTCAGGCGGTCCATCTCCGTGGTGCCGCGCACGGCCTCCAGGTAGTCGTCGAAGCGCTTGCGCACCTCGGGACGCGCATCCTGAACCAGCTCGGCGGCCAGGTCGGAGTCGGGCGCGACCACCATGAACGTGACGCCGTACAGCGTGTCGGGACGGGTCGTGTAGACCGTGACCGGCTCGTCGCGCCCCTCGATCTGGAAGGTCACGTCGGCGCCCGTGGACCGGCCGATCCAGTTGCGCTGCATCGAGATGACCTTGGACGGCCAGGCGCCCTCCAGCTGGTTCAGGTCGTCGAGCAGGCGGTCCGCGTAGTCGGTGATGCGGAAGTACCACTGGGTCAGCTTCTTCTTGGTGACCAGGTTGTCGCAGCGCTCGCAGCGGCCGTTCACGACCTGCTCGTTCGCCAGCACCGTCTGGTCGAAGGGACACCAGTTGACCTGGCTGGCCTTGCGGTACGCCAGGCCCTTCTCGTACAGCTTCAGGAACAGCCACTGGTTCCAGCGGTAGTACGCCGGGTCGGACGTCTGCAGCACGCGGTCCCAGTCGAAGCTGGGCGCGTAGCGGCGCATGCTCGCCTTCTGCTGGGCGATGTTGTCGTTGGTCCAGCCGGCCGGGTCGAGGCCGCGCTTGATGGCGGCGTTCTCGGCGGGCAGGCCGAACGAGTCCCAGCCGATCGGATGCAGCACGTTGAAACCCTGCTGACGCCAGTAGCGGGCGATCACGTCGCCCAGCGCGTAAGCCTCGGCGTGACCCATGTGCAGGTCGCCGGACGGGTACGGGAACATGTCGAGGATGTACTTGCGCGGGCGCTTGTCGGCGGGGTCGTCGGTCGCGAAGGGTCGCAGCTCCTCCCAGACCGGGAGCCACTTCTCCTGGATCGCCGCGAAGTCGTACTGCGGGCGGTCGGGTGCGTCCTGCGGGGTGCTCGCGGCCGTGGTGCCGGCTGCGTCGTGCTCGTGTGCCACGTGACTCTCATTCTCGGTTCCGTCGTGCCGCGGGCGGGATCGGGCGGCACGGAAGAGGTCCGGGCGAGATGGCCCGGGTCTCCAGAGTACTAAACGTCGGCGCCGTCCAGTCCGTTCCCAGCGCGCCCTCAGTTCGCCGCGGGCGTGACGTCCGGAGGGTCCTGCGCGGTCAGGCCCGCGGCAGCGAGCAGCGCCGACGCCTTCACCCGCACCTCCGCGAGCTCCTCCTCCGGCACGGACAGCGCCGTGATGCCGCCGCCGGCCCCGATGCTGACCGTGCCGGCGGTGAAGTAGAGGCTGCGGATCACCATGGCGAGCCGCGCGCTCCCGTCGAGGCCGACGTAGCCGAAGCAGCCCGCGAACGCACCGCGCGGACCGTCTTCCAGCCGATTCAGGATGCGCATCGCGCTGAGCTTCGGCGTGCCGGTCATCGAGCCTGCCGGGAAGCACGCGGCGACCGCATCCACCGCTCCGAGTCCGGCGCGCAGCCGCCCCTCGACGCTCGAGACGAGCTGGTGGACCTGCGCGTAGCTCTCGACGGCGAGCAGGCTGGTCACCTCGACCGTGCCGAGTTCGCAGACGCGGCCGAGGTCGTTGCGCATGAGGTCGACGATCATGACGTTCTCGGCGCGCTCCTTCTCGCTCGCCTCCAGCTCCGCCCGGAGGGCGAGGTCGTCGGCGACGGTCGCCCCGCGCGGTCGCGTTCCCTTGATCGGACGGGTGCGGACGCGTCCGCCCGCGTCGACGCGGAGGAACTCCTCGGGCGAGGAGCTGACGAGCACGTCCCCGCCGATCCGGACGAACCCGGCGTGCGGCGCGGGGCTGGCGCGGCGGAGCCGCAGGTGCACCGCGAGCGGATCGGCCGCGGTCCGGGCCTCCGCCCGGTTGGTGAGGCACAGCTGGTAGGCGTCCCCGGCGCGGATGGCCTCCTGACAGGCCGCGATCGCGGCCAGGTACGCGGTGTCGTCGTGGCGCCACGTGGCGGTGGCGTCCGGCACGGTGTGCTCGGCGAGACGTGCCGCGGCCGCGCCGCCGCAGTGTGCCAGGACCTCGCCGGTCGCCGCGATCCACGCCCGCCCGTCCGCATCGTCGGCCGCGACCAGCTCGACGGTCCGCGCCGCGTGGTCGAACGACAGGAGGCGGTCGACCAGCAGGAGGGCCGCGTCCGGGATCCCCGTGGGGGCGACGGGCGCGCCGGCCGCCGCGGCACCGGCCTCGTATCCCAGTCGTCCCCACCACCCCAGCGGATGACCGGACGTCTCGCCGGTCGCTCGGCCGGCCAGGTCGTCGCGCAGTGCGCTCAGGATGTCGCCCTCACGAGTGCGCCCACCGAGCGTCACGGTGCCGTCGGCGACCGAGGCGGTCGCGGTGACGGTGCCGGTGCCGATCAGGCTGCGGCCCTCCGTCGCCTCCGGACCGCTGTCGAGCCAGACGGCGTCGCCCGCGTCCGGCGCAGCGAACAGCGCGGCGAACGCGTCCGCCGGGTCGACCCAGGTGTCGAGCCGGAGCACGCGGAGCGGTGGGGCCACCGGACTAGCCTAGGCGAGTGGATGCGCGCACGACGGAACCCCTGACGACCCTCGCCGACTGGGCGGACGGCGAACTGCGGATCCGTGACGACTGCGAAGTGGTCGAGACCGAGCTGCTTGCCGCCGATTCCTTCCTGGTCCGTCACGGCGCGGCCCTCGCGCTGCGGCTGCACCGCTCGCGCTTCGCCGACACGGTGCGCGAGCAGGGCTACGGCGGGGACGACCTCGCGGAGTTCTGGGAGGCGGGCGTAGCGGCGCTGCCGCGCACCGGCGTCTGGTTCCCGCGGTTCGAGCTGGTGCGCGTGCGCGACGCGCTGCGGTTGCGCGTGCGGGTGCGTCCGGCGCCCGAGCTGACGGAGCGCCTGGTGGTGGCGACCGCGGAACGCGACCCGCGCCAGGTGCCGCATCTGAAGGGCCCGGACATCGAACGACTGAGCGCGGCGCGCCAGGCCGCACAGCGGCGCGGCGCGCAGGAGGCGGTCCTCCTCGACGACGGACGCGTGGCCGACGGCGCCACCACGGCCCTGCTGTGGTGGCGCGACGGCACCCTGTTCACCCCGCCGCTCGCGCTGCCGCGCGTCGACAGCGTCGCCGCGCGGACGGTCCGCGGGATCGCCGCGGCGGTCGGCGTGCCGGTCGACGAGGAGGAGGTGCGCCCTGCACAGCTCGAGGGGGCCGTGCTGTGGGCGGTCAACGCGCTGCACGGCATCCGTGCGGTCACCGCCTGGGTCGACGGTCCGGCGCTCGCCGCCGACCCGGCGCGGACGGATGCGTGGCGCGCCCGCTTCGCGGCGCTCGCCCGGCCGCTGCCGGAGCCGGGCGAGTAGCGACCCACCGGGTCCGCGCCCGCGCTCAGGCGACCAGCCGCCCGTCCTCCATCCGGAGGCTGCGGTCGATCAGCTCGCCGGGCACCTCGGTGTGCGAGATGAGCAGCACGGTGCGTTCGTCCTCCGCTGCGGTGGTCAGCACATCGCGGACGATCCGATCCGCGACCGCGGCATCCACGTTGGCGGTCGGCTCGTCGACGATGAGCACCGGGAAGTCGGCGAGCAGCGCCCGCGCGAGCGCGATCCGCTGAGCCTGCCCGCCCGAGACCAGGGCGCCGCGCTCGCCGACGGGCGCGGAGAGCCCGCCGCGTTCGAGCACCCACTCGCGCAGCCCGACCCGGTCCAGCACGCCGAGCAACTCGTCGTCGCTCGCGGTGTCGCGGGCGAAGAGCAGGTTCTGGCGGATGTCCGCGTCGAACAGGTGCGGCCGCTGCTCCACCAGGCCGACCGCCTGGCGCACGTCGTCCTGCCGCAGGCCCCGCGTCTCCCGGCCGGCCAGCAGGTAGCCGCCGTCGTGGTCGAGCAGCCGGGTGAGGACGTGCGCGAGCGCCGTCTTTCCCGCACCGGTGGGACCGGTGAGCAGCACCCGCTCCCCCGGCGCCAGCCGGAGCGTCAGGTCGCGCAGCACCGGCGTGTGCTCACCGGGCCAGTGCGCCGACAGCCCGTCCAGCCGCACCTCGGGCACGCCGGGACCGGCGAAGGATGCGGCGTCCCGCGCATCCACGGGGATGCCGTCCGGCACATCCACCGGAGCCGTCGTCGCGATCCGCTCGGCGCTCGTGCGGACACGACGCCAGGCTCCCAGAGCGAGCGGAACGGCCCCGAAGACCTCGAAGACCGCGAGCGGCAGCAGGGCGATCACCGTGAGCGAGGGCGCGTCCATCCCCGCGGCGAGAGCGGGGACGCCGACCACCAGGGCGCCGAGCGTGGCCGCACCGGCGAACAGCGAGACGGCGCCGGCCGTGACACCCAGGCCGACCGCACGGCGGCGTGCGACGGACGTCAGCCTCTCGCTCGCCGCCCGGACGCGCTCCTGCGCGCCCGCGAGCGCTCCGAACGCTGTCAGGACGTCCAGGTTGCTCACCAGGTCGTGGAGCGCGTCGTTCAGCGCCGCCCGCAGCGGGGCGATCCGGCGCTCGGCCGTGCCGGTCGCCCACCGGTTCACCAGCACCCCGGCCGCCAGCGCGCCCGCCAGAGCCACGGTCAGCACGACGGCCGCGCCCGGGAGCACCAGCGCGGTGACGACGACGCTGCCCGCGACGACGATGCCCGCGGTGACCAGCGGCTGGACGACCCGCAGCGACAGGTTCTGCAGCTCATCCACGTCGTCCGCCAGCCGCGTGAGCAGGTCGCCCGAACGAATGCCCCGCAGCCCGTCCGGAGCCAGCGGCTCGAGCCGGCGGTAGAGGCGGGCGCGGACCGTGCCCAGCTGCCGGAAGGCCGCGTCGTGGCCGGACAGCCGCTCGAGGTACCGGAAGAAGGCGCGGCCGAGCGCGAAGGCGCGCACGCCCACGATGGCCAGCGAGAGGTACATCAGCGCCGGCTGCTCCGACGCGCGGGTGATCAGCCACGCGGACACGCCCAGCAGGGCGACGGCGCTTCCGCCGCTCAGCACGCCGAGGGCGATGGCGGCCCACAACCGCCTCGCGGGCGGCAGTGCCAGCCGGAGGATGCGACGGACCTCGGGATCAGCCGACATGGGCCACCTCCTGACGTGCCTCCAGTGTGATCACTCGGCCGGCGGCCGAGGCGACCGCCTCGCGGTGGCTGACCACGAGCACGGCGACGCCCTCCGCGGCGATCCGCCGCAGGCCCGCGACCAGCCGCTCCTCGGTCCGGGCGTCGAGGGCGGACGTCGGCTCGTCGAGCACCAGGATGCGGCAGCCCCGCGACCGCAGGCGGTACAGCGCGCGGGCGACTGCCACCCGCTGCGCCTGCCCGCCCGACATCCCGCTGCCGCCCGCGCCGACCACGGTCTCCGGGTCGAGCTCGTCCGCGGCGGCCTCGTGGAGCACGCGGGCCACGAGCTCGGCGTCCGGGTGCTCCTCCCCGAGTGCGACGTTCTCTGCGATCGTTCCAGCGAGGAGCCCGGGACGCTGACCGGCCCAGGCGAGCGCCTCGCGCCGTCCCCCGGCATCCACGCGCCCATCGGCGACGATGTTGCCCTCGAACGCGACGAATCCGAGTGCCGCCGCGAGCAGCGTCGACTTCCCGGCGCCGCTCGGGGCCCGCAGCACCGTCAGCTCGCCGGGCAGCGCCGTCGCGGAGAACCCGTCGACCGCGGTCCGGCCGTCGTAGGCGACGGTCACGTCCTCGAACACCAGTCCGCTCGTTTCCGAGGCCACGCGGCTGGTGCCCTCCTGCTGCGCGGCGCCATCCACCGCCTCCGCCTCCTCGATCACCGCGAACGCCCGCGCCGCCGCCTCGATCCCCTCCGCGGCCGCGTGGTACGACGCGCCGACGTTGCGCAGCGGCAGGAATGCCTCCGGCGCCAGCAGCAGCACGAACAGCCCCACCGAGAGGTCGAGGGAACCGCCCAGCAGCCGCAGTCCGATCGTCACCGCGATCACCGCGACCGACAGGCTGGCCGCCAGCTCCAGCACGAATCCCGAGAGGAACGACATCCGCAGCACCCGCATGGTGTGCACGCGGTACTGCTCGCTCACCTCCCGGATGCGCGCCTCCTGACGGTGCTGGCGCCCGAACAGCTTGAGGGTGGGCAGCCCCGCGACGACGTCGAGGAACCCGCTCGACAGACGCGACAGCGCCGTCCACTGACGCTGCTGCGCCGCCTGCGTCGCCCATCCCACCAGCACCATGAAGACCGGGATGAGCGGGAGCGTCACCAGCAGGACGATCGCGCTGGTCACATCCCGCCACCCGATCGTCACCACGAGCAGCGGGGTCGCGACCGCGGTGCCGATCAGCTGCGGCAGGTACTTCGCGAAGTAGCCGTCGAGCGCCTCCATGCCCCGGCCCGCGACCAGGGTGACGTCGGCACTGGTGCGGCGGGAGGTCCATCCCGGTCCCAGCCTCCCGACGGCCGTGACCAGCCGCTCGCGCAGCTGCCCGACCGCGCGCGCCCCGCCGCGCGACGCCACTGCGTCGACGGCCCAGAGCAGCACCGCGCGGACGGCGATGACGACGCCGAGCAGCACGAGCGTCCCGCTCAGCTCCGGCAGCCGCTCCCCCGCGATCGCGCGGACGATCACGTCCGTCACCAGCCACGCGAACGCGACGATGGATGCGGTCTGCAGCGCCGCGAGCACGGCGCCGGCCGCCAGCGTGCCGCGCGTGGCGGACGCGTAGCGGAGCAGGCGCGGGTCGAGCGGGCGCACGTCAGACCGTCACGGTGGGGACGACGGGCTCGGCCGGCTCCTGCGGGATGTGGTCGTGCGTCACCCGCTTGCGGAAGATCCAATACGTCCAGGCCTGGTACACGAGGATCAGCGGAAGGAAGATCGCCGCCACCCAGGTCATGATCGACAGCGTCGTGGCGGAGCTCGACGCGTTCGCGATGGTGAGGCTGTTCTGCGGGTTCGGCGACGACGGCATCACGTCCGGGAAGAGCGCCGCGAACAACGACACAACTGCGAGGGCGATGGTCGCCGCCATGAAGCCGAACGACCAGCCCTCGGCGCCACGCAGGTTCGCGATCCAGGATGCGACGAGCGCGATCGCCGCGAAGAGCGCGAGGGCCAGGAACACCGGTGAGAAGTGCGTCACCGCGGTCCAGCCGAGGAAGGTCGCGGCCACGACCACCGCCAGGGCGCCGGACACGGTGGCCAGGCGGCGCGCCCTCCGGCGCAGGTCGCCGTCGGTCTTCAGCGACAGGAACACGGCGCCGTGGGTGAAGAACAGCAGCAGCGTCGTCAGCCCGCCGAGCAGCGCGTAGCCGTTGAGCAGGTCGAAGAACGTCCCCGTGTAGTCGTGGTGCGCGTCGAGGGCGACACCCTGGACGATGTTCGCGAACGCGACGCCCCACAGGAAGGCGGGAAGCGCGGAGCCGACCACGATCATCCCGTCGAACCACCGCTTCCAGCGGGCCCCGGCGCGCTGGTGCCGGTACTCGAACGACACGCCGCGCACGATGAGCGCGAGCAGGATGAGCAGGAGCGCCAGGTAGAAGCCGCTGAACAGCGTGGCGTACCACTCCGGGAAGGCCGCGAAGAGCGCGGCGCCGCCCACGATGACCCACGTCTCGTTGAGGTCCCACACCGGGCCGATGGTGTTGATCATCACGCGGCGGTCGACGTCGTCGCGGCCGAGGAACGGCAGCGCCATCCCGACGCCGAAGTCGAAGCCGTCGAGCACGAAGTAGCCGACGAAAAAGAACGCGACGATTCCGAACCAGAGAACTGCGAGATCCATTGCCCTGCTCCTCCTAGTAGACCGTCGCGACCGGGATGGGCTCGCCGGCCTCGTCGAGATGCTGGTCGATGTCCTGCGGGCCCTTCTGCGCCGCCCGCTTGATGAGCAGGAACTCGACGACGGCGAGGGTGCCGTAGACGGCGGTGAACGCGATCAGCGAGATCAGCACTTCGACGCCCGTCGTGCCGGGCGAGACGCCGTCGGCGGTCTTCATCAGGCTGAACACGATCCAGGGCTGGCGGCCCATCTCGGTGAAGATCCAGCCGACGACCATCGCCAGCAGCGAGAGCGGCATCGCCCAGATCGCGATCTTCCACATCCACGCGCGGGGTGGGGTGCGGCCCTTCCGCGTCAGCCAGAGGCCGACCACCGCGATCAGGACGTGCAGCATCCCGAGCCCGATCATCCAGCGGAAGGCCCAGTAGGTGACCCAGATGACCGGCGTGTAGTCGCCAGGGCCGTAGAGCTGGGTGTACTGCGCCTGCAGGTCGTTGATGCCCTCGACGGTGCCGTTCAGGCTGTGCGTCGACAGGAACGACAACAGGTACGGGATGCGGATGGAGAACAGCTCGTGCACGCCGTCCGGTGTGCCGAGAGTGAAGATCGAGAAGGATGCGTCCGCGCCGGTCGAGGTCTTGTAGAGCGCCTCCGCGGCCGCCATCTTCATCGGCTGCGTCTCGACCATGGCGAGGCCCAGCTGGTCGCCGCTGAGGACGGTGCCGATGCCGGCGCCGACCATCAGCCACAGGCCGAACTTCAGGGCGGGACGCATCGTGTCGAGGTGCCGGTTGCGCGACAGGTGCCAGGCGGCCACCGCGATGATCAGGCCGGCCGACACCATGAAGCAGCCGAAGATCGTGTGCGGGAACGCGGCCAGCGCCACCTTGTTGGTGAGCACCGCCCACAGGTCCGTGAGCTCGGCGCGTCCTTTGGCGGGGTTCAGGTGGTAGCCCACCGGGTTCTGCATGAAGGCGTTCGCCGCGAGGATGAAGTACGCGGACAGGATGCTACCCACCGAGACGACCCAGATCGTGGCGAGGTGCAGACCCTTCGGCAGACGGTCCCAGCCGAAGATCCAGAGGCCGATGAACGTCGCCTCCAGGAAGAACGCGAGCAGGCCCTCCAGCGCGAGCGGTGCGCCGAAGATGTCGCCGACGAAGCGGGAGTAGTTCGACCAGTTCATGCCGAACTGGAACTCCTGCACGATGCCGGTCACGACGCCCATGGCGAAGTTGATCAGGAAGATCTTGCCGAAGAAATGCGTCAGCTGCAGGTAGTGCGGCTTGCCGGTGCGGTACCAGGCGGTCTGGAAGACGGCGGTGCAGGTGACCAGACCGATGGTCAGCGGCACGAAGAGGAAGTGGTAGATCGTGGTGAGCCCGAACTGCCAGCGCGACAGCAGGAGCGGGTCCAGCAGTTCGTTCACGTGCATCCCTCCGACTGTTCTACACAACGTAGAACTTCTACTTCTACAGAGTGTAGAACATTCTCAGCCGGTTCGCGCTACCCTGGATACGTGGCCAATCTGGGTGAACTCGAACGGGCGGTGATGGACGCCCTCTGGGACGGCGACGCCCCCCTCAGCGCAGGCGACCTCCGCGACAGGCTAGCGACGGCGCGCGAGACCGGAAAGGCACCGGCGCTGACCACGGTCCTCACCGTGCTCTCCCGTCTCGAGGCGAAAGGGTTCGTCGGGCGCGACCGTGACGCCCGCCCGCACCTCTATTACGCCGCGCTGTCCCGCGCCGGGCACGTCGCCGACCTGATGCGCGAAGTGCTGGAGTCGTCCTCCGACCGCACCGAGGCGCTCGCCTACTTCGTCGGCTCGGTCGACGAGTCCGAGGCCGAGGTGCTGCGCCGCCTCCTCGCCGACCGCAGCGTGTGAGCACCGACCCGGCCGCGCCGCTCGCCGGCGCGATCTTCCTGGGCGCGCTGGCCGTCGCGCTGGCGTGGCCCGTGCCGCTGCTCCTCGCCCGGGCGAAGTGGCCGTCCGCCGCGCCGACGCTCGCCCTGGCGCTCTGGCAGTCGATCGCCCTCGCCGGGGGCATCTCCATGATCGGCTCGCTGCTGCTCGCGGGACTCGAGCCGTTCGGCGACGACCTGTGGAGCCGCATCGGCGGAGCGTGGGCCTCGCTCTTCCACGGTCCGCTGCCGCCCGAGGTCAGCCTCCTGAACGCGTTCCTGCTGAGCGCGGCCGTCCTTCTCACCGCACACCTCGTGCTCAATCTCGCGCTCACCTCGGTGCGGAGCCGCAACCAGCGGCACCGCCACATGGAGCTGCTGCGCCTGCTCTCCTCCCCGCTGCCCGACGTTCCGAGCACACGCGTGATCGACCATCCCGCGCCCGCTGCCTACTGCCTGCCCGGGGCACGCAGCGTGACCGTGCTGTCCGAGGGCATGATCGAGCTGCTCTCCCCCGCCGAGCTGGATGCCGTGGTCGCGCACGAGCGCGCCCACCTGCGGCAGAAGCACCACCTGCTGCTGGACGCGTTCCGCTCCTGGAAGCGCTCCCTCCCCTGGTTCCCGATCGCCACCCGGGCGCAGGACGCGGTCGCCCTGCTGATCGAGATGCTCGCCGACGACACGGCGCGCCGCACCTCCGGGGATGCGGTGCTCGCCGAGGCGATCCGCCTCGTGGACGCCACCGGCCCCGCCGGCGCCGCCCTCGGCGCCCCCAAAGACCGGCGCACGCCCGAGCAGCGGCGCGCCGCCCTCGTCGCGCGCGAGGAGCGCCTCACGGACGGCCGGCGCACCGTCGGCCCGCTGCTCCGCGCGGCCGTGGTCGTCGCGACGGTGCTGCTCGTCGTGGTGCCGCCCCTCGTGATCCTGCTGAGCTGACGCTGCCCGCACGTCCCGCTGGCGCCGCTCGCGCCCTTAGGTGCCGAGATTTGTGCCAAATCGCGGTTATCGCGCCGCCATAACCACGATTTGGCACAAATCTCGCAATCGGACGTCACCGCGGATTCGTGCCGAATGTCGCTTATCGGGGCGGAGGGGGCGACATTCGTGACGAATGTCGCCCGCGGGACGGTACGGGAGGCGGCGCGAAGGCGCAGCGGCGGCTCAGGGGGCGACCAGGGGGCGCCGCTACGCTGCGGGTATGCCGAGACGTGAGCCGTCGACATGAACGATGCACTGACGTGGGTGCTCGACCTGGTGCAGGGCGTCGACCCGGTGCTGCGGACACTGCTCGCCGGGCTCGGCATCCTGTTCGAGACGTCCATCCTGGTCGGGCTGATCGTTCCCGGCGACACCATCGTGCTGGTGGCCGCCACGGGCGTCGACGGGCCCGCGGAGTACGCGGCCCTCGTCGCCGCCGTGATCGTCGGCGCGCTGTGCGGGGAGTCGATCGGCTTCGCCCTCGGGCGCTGGTTCGGGCCGCGCATCCGGGTCAGCGCGCTCGGCCGGCGGGTCGGCGTGCGCAACTTCGACCGCGCCGAGGCCTACCTCGCGCGGCGCGGCGGCATCGCGGTGTTCCTCTCGCGGTTCCTGCCGGTGCTGCACTCGCTCATCCCGCTGACCGTCGGGATGAGCCCGATGCGGTACCGCACGTTCCTCGCATGGACGGCGCCCGCGTGCGTGCTGTGGGCGTTCGCCTACGTCAGTGTGGGTTCCGCGGCGGCGGGGAGCTATCGCGAGCTGTCGCGCGAGCTCCATGGCGCCGGCTACGTGTTCGTGGCGGTGATCGCCGTGTTCCTGGTGGCGGTCTTCGTCGTCAAGAAGGTGCTGTCCGCCCGCGAGGCCAAGCACATGGAAGCGGCGGCCCGGGAACCCGGACCGCCGCTCGATGAGACCGAAGAGCCCTCGGCTACTTGATCGGGTGGTCCTGCAGCCACTTCTTGGCGAGCACGTCGGGCTGCGTCTTGCTGGAGCCCTGGTTCTCGCCGTTCAGGTCGATCAGGTCGGAGGTGGTGAGCTCCTTGGAGACCTTGTCCAGGACGTCCTTGACCTTGTCCGACGCCTTCGAGCTGTTGATCAGCGGCACGATGTTCTGGGCCGCGATCAGGTTCTTCGGGTCCTTCAGAGTCACGAAGCCGTTGTCCTTGATGGCCGGCGTGGTCGTGTAGATGTCGGCGAGCTGCACGTCGCCGTTCTTCAGCGCGGCGACGGTCAGCGGGCCGCCCGAGTCGCTGATCGGCTTGAGCGTCGCGGTGACGCCGTAGGCCGACTTCAGCCCCGGGATGCCGTAGGGCCGCGTCCCGAACTCAGGATTCGCGCCGACCGTGAGCGGGTCGGTGACCTTCTTCAGGTCGTCGAGGCTCGTGACACCCCACTTCTCCGAGAACTCCTTGGTGACGTTGTACGAGTCGGCGTCCTGGGCCTCCGACTGGTCGAGCACCTCGTAGCCCTTGGGCAGGGCGTCGTTCAGGGCGGCGTAGACGTCGTCGCTGGAGGTCGCGGTGCTGTTCTTGTCGTAGAACTGCAGCAGGTTGCCGCTGTACTCCGGGATGAGGTCGATGGAGCCGTCCTGCAGCGCCTTCAGGTACACGTCGCGCTGGCCGATGCTCGGCTTGTACGCGACCTTCACGCCGTTGGCGGCCAGGGCCTGGCCGTAGATCTGCATGAGGATCTCGGACTCGCCGAACGCGGCGGAGCCGACCGTGACGGTGTCACTGGACGACGAGGCGGAACCGGTGCTGAACGCGCCGCCCCCGGAGGAGCAGGCGCTGAGGGCGAGCAGCGCCCCGGCGGCGAGCACGCCGGCCGCGAGGCGGCTCTTCTTCGATGCGAACATGATCTTCTCTTCTCTTGGGTGCTCCCGGTCGGGGAGGCTGGTGTGCTGGGTTGGACAGGACGGGTTCAGGTGGTGGGGGCGCCTTCCGGCACCGGGCGGGCGGCCGAGCGGCCGCCTTCCGCGCTGTCGCGGACACGCCCCGCGGTGACACCCCGGGGCACGACGAGGCGCTGGACGATGGCGAACAGCCCGTCCGCGACGAGGGCGAGGGCGACCACGATGATGGAGCCGCCGAGTACCTCCGGGTAGTTCTGCACCGAGAGGCCGTCGAACAGGAAGCGGCCGAGACCGCCGACCGGCAGGATCGCCGCGACCGTCCAGGTGGCGATCACCTGCAGACCGCCCGAGCGGATGCCGCCGATCACGAGCGGCAGCGACAGCGGCAGCTCGACTTTCGTGAACACCTGCCATCCGGTCATGCCGATCGCGCGCGCGGCGTCGATGGGCGCCCGGTCGACCGACTCGAGTCCCGAGTAGGCGCCCGCCAGGATCGGCGGGATCGCGAGGATCGTCAGGGCGATGAGCGACGGCACGATGGTGAGGTTGGTCGTCAGCAGCGCCAGGTAGATGACGAGGCCCAGCGTCGGCAGTGCGCGCAGCGCTCCGGAGACGCCGACTGCGAGCCCACGGAACCGGCCCGAGTGACCGATCGCGAACCCGATGGGCAGGGCGATGATCGCGGCGAGCAGCAGCGTGAGCAGCGAATAGACGATGTGCTCGCCCAGACGGGCGGGGATGCCGCTCGGCCCGGACCAGTTGGCCGGGTCGCCGATCCACCCGAAGGCAGCCAGGATGTCGGTCATGCGCCGGTCACCGCCCTCATCGCCGCGCGCCGGCTGAGCCGTGCTGCCCGCCGGTTGGATCGCGTCCAGGGCAGGAGCAGACGGCCGAGCCCCACGAGGATCAGGTCGAAGACGAGCGCCACCACCATGATCAGGATGATGCCGACCGCCACCTCCTCGGTGTACGAGCGGTTGAGGCCGTCGGTGAACAGGTAGCCGAGGTTCGGGACGCCGAGGAGCGCTCCGACGCTGACGAGACTGACCGTGCTCACCGACACCACGCGGAGTCCCGCGAGCAGCACCGGTCCGGCCAGCGGGAGTTCGACGGACCAGAACCGGCGCCAGGACGAGAACCCGACGGCGGTCGCCGACTGCAGCACGTCACCCGGCACGGAGCCCAGCGCGTCCGCCGTCGTGCGCACCATGAGCGCGAGCGCGTAGATGCTCAACGCCACCACCACGTTGAGGGGCGACAGGATCTGGGTGCCGATCAGCGCGGGCATCGCGAAGAACAGCGGCAGCGACGGGATCGTGTAGAGGATGCCTCCGATCGTCAGCAGCACGCCGCGGCTCCACCGGTAGCGGTTCGCGACCCACCCGATGGGCAGGGAGACCACGAACCCGATGACGATCGGGAGAGCGGCGAGCCACACGTGGGAGACCGTGAGATTCCAGACCTGGCCGAGGTTCGACCACAGAAAACTCACGACGCGTCCTCACCCTGCGCCGGAGCACCCGCGACCGAGACGGTCGCGGCCTTTGCCTCGGAGGGAGCGGCTGTGCCACGCGGCGAGCCGGAGAGCACGCCGGCGGCGCGCCCGTCGCTGTCGACGAGCACCGAACCGGTCGGCGTCTCCTCGACGTGGAGTGCACGGCGGCCACGGTCGGCGCCGACGAACGACGCGACGAAGTCGTCGGCCGGGTCGGCGAGGATCTCGGCGGGCGTGCCCTTCTGGGCGACGATGCCGCCCTTGCGGAAGATCACGACCTGGTCGCCCAGCTTGAAGGCCTCGTCGATGTCGTGCGTCACGAAGACGACGGTCTTGTCGAGGTCGCGCTGCAGGTGCAGCAGCTCGTTCTGCAGGTCGTCGCGCACGATCGGGTCGACGGCGCCGAAAGGCTCATCCATCAGGAGGATGTTCGGGTCGACC
The DNA here is from genome assembly GCF_031456835.1 of Leifsonia shinshuensis. NCBI lineage: Bacteria > Bacillati > Actinomycetota > Actinomycetes > Micrococcales > Microbacteriaceae > Leifsonia > Leifsonia shinshuensis. The sequence goes on along the minus strand of NZ_JAVDVK010000001.1, from coordinate 765,754 downwards.
GCCAGCCCGCGGGCCACGCCCACGCGCTGCTGCTGGCCGCCTGAGAGCTGGCTCGGGTACCGGTCGGCGAGCGAGCGCTCGAGGCCCACCGTGTCCATGAGCTCCAGCGCGTGCTCGCGCGCCTCTTTCTTCTTGACGCCCTTGAGCAGCGGGACCGTCGCGATGTTGTCGACGACCTTGCGGTGCGGGAGCAGGCCCGAATTCTGCATGACGTAGCCGATCGAGCGGCGCAGGGCGACCGGCTTGAGCGACAGCACATCCTGGCCGTCGATCTCGATCGACCCGGACGTCGGGTCCACCATGCGGTTGATCATGCGCAGGATGGTCGTCTTGCCGCTTCCGGAGGAGCCCACCAGCACGGTGATCCGCCGCGACGGGATGACGAGCGAGAAGTCGTCGACGGCGAGCGTCCCGTCCGGGAAGCGCTTCGTCACGTCGCGGAACTCGATCACGAGAGCTCTCCCCGGATCGGGGTCGCTGCGCGATCGGAATCGCTCCTGGGGGCGGGGGCGTGTGCGGCCATCTCCTCCACCCAAACAAAACCGCGCGGTTTTGGCAATGAAAAGAGACGAATCGTGACGTTCAGGGTCGGTCGCATTCCGGCCCCCCTTCGTTCGGTGATGTAGCCGTTCGGGTTCTGCGCACTCTGTTCGGAGCACTCACCCGTGTGGATGGCAACCTGCCACCCACCACCGACATTCCCGATCCGACGGGATCAGTGCTGCGGGTCGAAGCGCCGCTCGAGGTACTCCTTGGCCACGGTCCTGGCCTCGGCGATGTAGCGCTCGTCGCCGTTCGGGTCCTCCACGAATGCGCGGTTGATCAGGGAGTCCATGATCTCGACGACCACGTCGAGACGGAACGCCAGGTCGTCCCCGGCGGGCAGCCCGTACTCATCGGAGAGGATCTGCGCGAACTGGCGGGCGAACCCGGCGTCGCGCACGACCTCGTCCTCCGGGACGCCCGCGCGCTCGGCGTCGGCGAACCGGATGATGCGGAAGCCCGGCTCGGTGCGGAACATGTCGACGAAGGCGTCGATCGCGGCCTCCACGGCGTTCCACCAGTGCTCCGGCGACTGCGCGTCGATGGCCTGCACGACGGAGTGGCGGTAGCGCAGGAGCGCGCGGTCGCGGAGGGCCTGCAGCAGCACGATGCGGTCCGGGAAGTACCGGTAGACGGTTCCGATGGAGGCTCCGGCCCGCTCCGCCACCATGGCGGTCGTCAGCCGGTCGAATCCGATCTCATCCACCACGGCCGCGGCCGCGTCGAGCAGCGCGTCGATGCGTGCGGCGCTGCGCTCCTGGATGGGCTCCGTGCGGACGAGCGGTGCTCCGACCGTGCTCTGTCCGGCCACCAGATCGTTGATGGGCACGAGGGCGACTCCTTTTCTCAGTCGAACAAGGCGGTGTTTCGGGTCCCCAGCCCGGCGACAGGATCACCGTCGCACTCAGACGATCATATTCGTGGAAACCTCACTTCCGCTGTGGAATACCCTTCGACGCGCCGCAGAAACAGTCCCCCAGATCTGGGGGATGCATTCGTGTGCACGTTCACTCCGTGAGAAAATGCCTTAGATGCCCTCTTCCGATTCGCGCCATGACAAGGTCTCCGGCGACCCCATCGTCCGTCGCGGCGCGGCGGTCGAGCCGATCATGCACCGCGCCGCCCGCATCGAGGACGCGTTCCACGACTTCCGCGCCCGCCGGGCCCGCAAACGCGGTTTCCTGGCGACGGTGGTGCCGTACACCGGCTACGGCTCGCCCTCGTGGGTGCGCATCCTGGGCCGCGTCGTGCTCGCCAAGGAGCCGCGCCCGGGGAGCCGTGCCGAGCGGCTGCACCGCAGGCGCGAGGAGTCGATCCGCGGCTGGCGCTCCTTCATCAGCGTGCCGCTCGCGGAGACGACGGTCACGGTCGAGATCGAGGGCGACCGTCACGAGGTGACGACCGACCGCGGCGGCGTGATCGACTCCGTGGTCCCGGTGCAGCTCTCCCCCGGGTGGCACATCGTTCGCCTGTCCACCGCGGAGTCGACGCGCGTGTTCGAGGCGCCGGTCTTCGTGCTCGACCCGAAGGCCACCTTCGGCGTGATCTCCGACGTCGACGACACCGTCATGGTGACGGCGCTCCCCCGGCCCTTGCTCGCCGCCTGGAACACCTTCGTGCTCGACGAGCACGCGCGCGTCCCCACCCCGGGCATGTCCGTCCTCCTCGAGCGGCTCTCCGCCGCGCATCCCGGAGCACCCGTCGTCTACCTGTCGACGGGCGCCTGGAACGTCGCGCCGACGCTCACCCGGTTCCTGTCGCGCAACCTCTTCCCGGCCGGCCCGCTGCTGCTCACCGACTGGGGGCCCACACACGATCGCTGGTTCCGCAGCGGCCGCGAGCACAAGCGCACCAGCCTCGAACGGCTGGCGCAGGAGTTCCCGGGGCTGAAGTGGCTGCTGATCGGCGACGACGGGCAGCACGACGAAGACCTGTACGGCGAGTTCACGGTCGCGCATCCCGACAACGTCGCCGCCGTCGCCATCCGCCAGCTGTCGAACAGCGAGGCGGTGCTCGCCGGTGGCCGGTCGAAGGCGGACAAGCACCGGGAGCTCTCCGGTACGCCCTGGGTGTACGCGCCGGACGGCGCCGGTCTCAGCGAGCAGCTGACGGAGCTCGGACTCCTGCCGTAGCGGGCACCGACGTGTCGGTGGCGTCTGCCAGGCTGGTGCCATGTCCTCCGGCCCCATCGCGCACGCGAACCGCGCCGACCTGCTCCGGATGCGCCGGCTCGCGCAGGCGATCGACGGCCCCCGCGAACAGGATCCGGCCGGGGTGGCGCGCCGGCTGCTCGCCCTGCAGGGCCAGGACTTCGCGGCGGGAAGCTGGGCTCTCGCCGTGCGCACCGACCGTGCCACACGCGACGACGTCCTCGCCGAGCTCGACGCCGGCCGCATCATCCGCTCCTGGCCGATGCGGGGGACGCTGCACTTCGTACCGCCGGACGACCTGCGCTGGATGCTCTCGGTCACGACCGACCGGATGGTCGCCGGTCTGGCACGTCGGCACGAGCAGCTCTCGCTGACCGCCGCCGACTTCGCGCGCGCGGCCGATGTCGTCACCGGCGCACTGGAGGGCGGCGGCCGCATCGGGCGCGCGGAGCTGATGGAGCTGTGGGAGTCGGCCGGGATCGGCACCTCCGGTCAGCGCGGCTATCACCTCATCTACTTCCTCTCCCAGACCGGCCTGCTCTGCTGGGGCCCGGTGGTCCGCGGCCCGAACGGCACGCTGGCGCAGGCGCTCGTCCTGCTCGACGAGTGGGCGCCCGCCCCGCCCGCGATCGGAGCGGACGAGGCGAGCACGCGATTCCTGCTCCGCTACCTGACCGGTCACGGCCCGGCGACGATCCGCGATTTCGTCTGGTGGATGAAGGGCACGATCAGCGCCGCGAAGGCGGCCCGTGCGGAGCTCGGCGACGCGCTCACGGCGATCGAGTGCGACGGAGCCGAGTACCTCGTCACGTCCGAGCTCGCCGACCGCGCAGCGGCCACCCCCGCCACCCGCGCCGAGAAGGAGGCGGTGCACCTCCTGCCCGCGTTCGACGAGTACCTCCTCGGCTACCAGGACCGCTCCCCCATCCTCGACGACGAGCACGCCGAGCTCATCGTGCCGGGCGGGAACGGCATCTTCCAGCCGATCATCGTCGCCGGCGGCCGCATCGTGGGCACGTGGCGCCGTGACGGCGCCCGCGTCGTCCCCGCCCCGTTCGCCGAGCTGAGCGGCGCCCGCCGGGCGCGCCTCGAGAGGGCCGCTTCGGCCTACGCCCGGTACGCCGGGTAGCGTTGAAGGGTGGCACGCACCCGCTCGACCTCCCGCCGGCTCCCGGCTGGCATCGCGCTCCCCGCCACCATCCGCACGTCCACGCGCGCCCCGTTCCTCCAGGTGGTGAAGACCGCCGTGGCGATGATCGTCGCGTGGGCGGTGGCGAGCGTCTTCGTGCACGGCGAACTGCCGATCTTCGCCACGATCGCGGCCCTGCTGGTCGTGCAGCCGAGCGTCAACCAGTCGGTGGGGCGCGCGATCGAGCGCTCCCTCGGTGTGATCGGCGGTGTCGTCGTCGCCTACCTGATCGGGCTGGCCTTCGGCACCAACAGCTGGATCGTGCTCCTGGCGGTCGTCGTCTCGGTGCTGCTCGCCTGGGCGCTCAGGCTCACCCCCGGGACGGCGAACCAGGTGCCGATCACGGCCATGCTCGTGCTCGCCATCGGCGCCTCCGACCCCGAGTACGCCCTCGCCCGGATCGTCGAGACGGTGCTGGGCGCGGCCGTCGGCGTGATCGTCAACGTCGCGATCGTCCCCCCGGTGCTCACCGCCCCGGCCCGGGAGGCGGTGGTCGCGGTCGGCACGGAGATCGCGTCCACGCTCGACCGGCTCGCCGACGCGCTCACCACCCGGCACACCCGGGGCGAACTGGATGCGCTGCTCATCGAGGCGCGGCTGCTGCGGCCGATGGAGGCCAAGGCGCAGAGCGCGATCACCGCCGCGGACGAGAGCCTGTCGCTGAACCCACGCCAGCGCAAGCACCGCGTCTACCTGGAGCACGACCAGCGACTGTTCGACAGCCTCCGCCCGCTGATCAACCGCACGCTCGGGATGACGCGGGCCTACCACGACCACTACGACGACAGTCTCGCCGGCGAGCCGACCATCCACGCCATCGCCGACGAGCTGCACCGCGCCGCGCACGACCTGCGGCTGCTGGCGCGCGACCCGGACGAGCCGGTCGCCGAGCCCGGCACGGAGACGGCGGGCATCCCGGTGCTCACCGCGCCCCTGACGGTCGCGACGCCGGACCCGCGCCACTGGGTGCTGATCGGCTCCCTCGTGGAGGACATGCGCCGCATCCACGTCGAGATCGCGGGCGACGACGCCTCGTCCGGCTGAACTCCGAATGACCGGCTCAGGTCCGGCTGAGGCGCCGTGCCCGCGGCGCGGGCCCGCTCCGACCGGGGCTAGGCCGTCAGCTCGGCGACCGCCTCGGCCACCGGCAGAGTGCGCCGGTCGCCGGTGCGCCGGTTCCACAGCTCGACCTCGCCATCGGCTGCGCCGCGACCGACCACGAGCACGCGCGGCACGCCGATCAGCTCGGCGTCGCCGAACTTCACACCGGGCGACACCTTCGGCCGGTCGTCGTAGAGCACGTCGAGCCGGGCGTCCTCGAGCTGGCCGATGATCTCCTCGGCCAGGTCGTAGGCGACCTGGTCGCGACCGGTGGCGACGACGTGCACGTCGAACGGAGCGATCGACTCGGGCCAGACCAGCCCGCGGTCGTCGTTGTTCTCCTCGGCGAGGATGGCGAGGATGCGCGTCACACCGATGCCGTACGACCCCATCGTGACCGTGACGAGCTTGCCGTTCTCGTCGAGCACCTTGAGGCCGAGCGCCTCGGCGTACTTGCGGCCGAGCTGGAAGACGTGGCCGATCTCCATGCCGCGGGCGAGTTCCACCGGTCCGGACCCGTCCGGCGCGGGATCGCCGGGCTTGACCTCGGCGACCTCGACCACCCCGTCCCACGAGAAGTCGCGGCCGGCGACCAGGCCGAAGACGTGCTTGCCCTCGATGTTGGCGCCTGTGATCCATCCCGAGCCGTCGACCACGCGCGGGTCGACCACGTAGCGGATGCCCGTGGCGGACTTCTCGCCCAGCACGGGGCCGTCTGCCGACCAGGGGCCGATGTAGCCCTTCACGAGACCGGGGTTCTTGGCGAAGTCGTCGTCGGTCGCGGCGTCCACCTCGGCGGGCGCGAAGGCCACCTCGGCGCGCTTGAGGTCGACCTCGCGGTCGCCCGGCAGGCCGACGACGACCAGCTCGCGGGTTCCGTCGAGGTTCGTCAGGGCCAGGACCACGTTCTTCAGCGTGTCCGCCGCCGTCCAGGCGCGCCCGTCCGGACGCGGGTGCTTCTCGTTCGCCACCTCGACCAGCGTCTGGATCGTCGGCGACCCGGGGGTGTCGAGCACCTCCTGGGGCGTCAGCTTCTCGTAGGAGCGCGCGGGAGGCGCGATCGTCGTGAACGCCTCGACGTTCGCGGCGTACCCGCCGGGCGAGCGCACGAAGGTGTCCTCGCCGACGGGCGTCGGGTGCAGGAACTCCTCCGACCGCGAGCCGCCCATCGCTCCGGCATCCGCCTGCACGATGACGTACGACAGGCCGAGCCGGGTGAAGATCCGCTCGTAGGCCTCGCGCTGGGCCATGTAGCTCGCGTCGAGTCCCTCATCCGTGGCATCGAACGAGTACGCGTCCTTCATCGTGAACTCGCGGCCGCGCAGGAGGCCGGCACGCGGGCGCGCCTCGTCGCGGTACTTGTCCTGGATCTGGAAGATCGTCAGCGGCAGGTCCTTATAGGACGAATAGAGGTCCTTCACGAGCAGGGTGAAGACCTCCTCGTGCGTCGGCGCGAGCAGGTAGTCGGCGCCCTTGCGGTCCTGCAGGCGGAAGATGCCGTCGCCGTACTCCTCCCAGCGGCCGGTGGCCTCGTAGGGCTCGCGCGGCAGCAGCGCGGGGAAGTGCACCTCGTGGGCGCCGGCGGCCGCCATCTCCTCGCGGATGATCCGCTCGATCTTCTCCTTCACGCGCAGCCCCAGCGGCAGCCACGCGAAGATGCCCGGCGCCTGGCGGCGGATGTAGCCGGCGCGCACCAGCAGGCGGTGGCTGGTGACCTCGGCGTCCGAGGGGTCTTCACGGAGGGTGCGGAGGAAGTAGTTGCTCAGGCGTGTAGGCACCGTTCCATGTTAAGGGGAGCCGGAAGGCGGCACGGCCACGGAGACTAGGGTGGCGGCATGCCCGACCGCAGGACCCGCGTCGCCGCCTCCCCCGCGGCTGCACCGCTCGCCGCATCGCTCGCCGCGTTCCGCCAGGAGCTCGGGCTGCCGGAGGCCTTCCCGCCCGCCGTCGAGACCGAGGCGCAGGAGGCCGCGGCTGCGCATCCGCTGCCGGACGCCGATGCGGCGGACCTGCCGTTCCTCACCATCGACCCCGCCGGGTCCACCGACCTCGACCAGGCGATGCACCTCTCGCGCGCGGGCGACGGCTTCCTGGTGCGGTACGCGATCGCGGACGTCCCCGCCCTGGTCGCGCCCGACGGGGCCGTCGACCAGGAGGCGCGCGGCCGCGGGCAGACCATCTACGCCCCGGACGGACGCGTGCCCCTCCACCCCGACGTCATCGGCGAGGACGCCGGCTCGCTGCTCCCCGACGTCGTGCGCGGTGCGTTCGTTTGGGAGATCGCCCTCGACGGCGACGGCCACCAGACGTCCGCGCACGTGTCGCGGGCGCGCATCCGCTCGCGCCGCCGCTGGAGCTACGAGGAGGCGCAGGCCGCGCTCGACGACGGGAGCGCGCCGCCGGAGCTCGCGCTGCTGCGGGAGATCGGGGAGGCCAGGATCGCGTGCGAGCGCGAGCGTGGCGGAGCGAGCCTCAACACGCCCGACGAGGAGGTCGTCGTGCGCGACGGGACCTACGCCCTGGAGCGGCGCGCGCCGCTCCCGGTCGAGGAGTGGAACGCGCAGCTGTCGCTCCTGACCGGGATGGCGGCGGCGCAGCTGATGATCGAGGGCCGGGTCGGCATCCTGCGGACCATGCCCGCGCCGACCGACGAGGCGTTCCAGACCTTCCGCGCGCAGACGGTCGCGCTGGGCCTGCCGTGGGCCGAGGGGATGCCGTACGGCGCCTACCTGCGCACGCTCGACCCGGTGCACCCGCTGGCGGCGGCCGTGCTGCAGGCGGCCACGGCGCTGTTCCGTGGCGCCGGTTACGTGGCGTTCGACGGCGAGCCGCCGCACGACCCGCAGCAGGCCGCGATCGCCGCGCCGTACGCGCACGTCACCGCGCCCCTGCGGCGGCTCGTCGACCGCTGGGGCCTCGTGATCTGCGAGGCGCTCTGCGGCGGACGTCCGGTGCCCGAGTGGGCGCGGACGTCGCTCGGCACCCTCCCGTCGATCATGGGCGCCTCCAGCCGCCTCGCCGCTCAGGTCGAGGCGGGCGCCGTGGACCGGGTGGAGGCCGCGCTGCTCAGCTCGCGCATCGGCGCGGAGCTGGGCGCGACGGTGCTCGCGGTGCGCAACGGGACCGTGCTGGTGCAGCTGGACGAGCCGGCCGTCACCGCGTCGACGCCGCGCTGGGACGGCGTCGAGCCGGGCGACCGGATCCGTCTCCGCGTGATGGCGGCCGACATCGGGACCGGACGGGTGGCCTTCGAGCCGGTGCCGTCCGACGCGGTCCGTCAGCCCTGACGGTTCAGTGTGCCCTGAGGGTCAGTGAGCCCCGACGCTGACCGTCGGCTCGCCCGACGGGCGGTCGGCCATCTCGTCGGCGAGGCGGTTGGCCTCCTGGATGAGCGTCGCGACGATCTCGGACTCGGGCACGGTCTTGATGACCTCGCCCTTGACGAAGATCTGGCCCTTGCCGTTGCCGCTCGCGACACCGAGGTCGGCCTCGCGGGCCTCTCCGGGGCCGTTCACGACGCAGCCCATGACCGCGACGCGCAGCGGAACGCTCATGCCCTGGAGGCCCTCGGTGACGCTGTCGGCGAGCGAGTAGACGTCCACCTGCGCGCGACCGCAGCTCGGGCAGGAGACGATCTCGAGCTTGCGCTCGCGCAGGTTGAGCGACTGCAGGATCTGCAGGCCGACCTTGACCTCTTCCGCCGGCGGCGCCGAGAGCGACACGCGGATGGTGTCGCCGATGCCCTCGCCCAGCAGGATGCCGAACGCGGTGGCCGACTTGATGGTGCCCTGGAAGGCGGGGCCGGCCTCGGTGACGCCGAGGTGGAGCGGCCAGTCGCCGCGCTCGGCCAGCATCCGGTACGCCTTCACCATCACGATCGGGTCGTTGTGCTTGACCGAGATCTTGAAGTCGTGGAAGTCGTGCTCCTCGAACAGGCTGGCCTCCCAGACGGCCGACTCGACGAGCGCCTCCGGGGTGGCCTTTCCGTACTTCTCGAGCAGGCGGCGGTCGAGCGATCCGGCGTTCACGCCGATACGCAGCGAGACGCCCGCCGCCTTGGCGCGGCGTGCGATCTCCCCCACCTGGTCGTCGAACTTGCGGATGTTGCCCGGGTTGACGCGGACGGCCGCGCACCCGGCGTCGATCGCCGCGTAGACGTAGTTGGGCTGGAAGTGGATGTCGGCGATGACCGGGATCTGGCTCTTCTTCGCGATGATCGGCAGCGCCTCGGCGTCGTCGCGGCTCGGGACGGCCACGCGGACGATGTCGCAGCCGGAGGCCGTCAGTTCGGCGATCTGCTGCAGCGTGGCGTTGATGTTGGTCGTCGGCGTGGTGGTCATCGACTGCACGCTGATCGGGGCGTCGCCGCCGACCAGCACTTTGCCCACTCGGATCTGGCGGGACTTGCGACGGGGGGCGAGGGTTTCGGGGACTTTGGGCATCCCCAGATTGATTGCTGCCACGTCCCCAATCCTACGCGGCTGCGTGGGAGTCGGCTGGGCACCCGGTGCGCGCGACCCGTGCGCCCGGTCAGCCGAAGAGGTTGACCGGCTTGACGATGTCGGCGTACATCAGCAGGACGCTCATCCCGCCCAGCACGATCACCACGGCGAAGGTCAGCGGCATCAGCTTGGCCATGTCGACCGGGCCCGGGTCGCGGCGGCGGAACAGCTTCGCGAACGTGCGCCGCAGTCCCTCCCACAGGGCGCCGGCGATGTGGCCGCCGTCGAGCGGGAGCAGCGGCACCAGGTTGAACACGAACAGCGCGATGTTCAGCGAGGCGAGCATCCCGATCATCGTGTAGACCTTGTCCACCACCGGGACGCCGTCGAGCGCGGTGAGCTCCCCCGCCGCGCGGCCGATGCCGACGACGCTGATCGGGCCGTTCGGGTCGCGCGGCGCCGAGCCGAAGGCGGCGTTCCAGACGTCGACCATGCGCTGCGGCAGGTGGGCGAAGACGTTGACGACGGCCCCCGTCTGCGCGCCCACCGCCGGGAGCACCGCGGTGATGGGCTGCGGGACGAGCTTGGCGACCGGGCCGATGCCGACGAACCCGACCGTCAGCGTCTCGATGCCGCCGGCCGCGTTCTTGACGACCGCGCCGTTCGCGTCGGTCTTGGCGACCTTGTTCACGACGGGCGTGACCTGCACGGTCCGCTGCTCGCCGTCGCGGCTGAGCACCACCGTGAGCGTCTGACCGGCCGACTTCCGGATGATCGCGGTGGACTGGTCCCAGCTGGTGATCCGGGTGCCGTCGATGCTCACGATCGTGTCGCCGGGCTTCAGCCCAGCGGCGGCGGCCGGCCCCTGGGTCGCGTCGGCCGGGCACGCCTTCGCGGTGCTCCCGGCGGGCAGCACGCACTGGCTGACCGTCGCGACGGTCGTGGAGCTCTGCGGCGCGCCGAAGCCCATCAGGAGCACGCCGAACAGCAGCACGCCGATCAGGAGGTTCATGAACGGGCCGCCGAACATGATGACGATGCGCTTCCAGACGGGGAGGCGGTAGAAGGTGCGCTCCTCCTCGCCGACGGCGACCGTCTCGGAGCTCGCGACGCGCGCATCCTGCACCATCTGCTGCATGAACCCGGTGGTCGCGTTGCGCCCGCGGCCGCCGTCCTTGCCCGGGGGGAACATCCCGATCATCGAGATGTAGCCGCCGAGCGGGATGGCCTTCACGCCGTACTCGGTCTCGCCGCGCCGGAACGAGAACAGCGTCTTGCCGAAGCCGATCATGTACTGGGTCACCTTGACGCCGAACAGCTTGGCGGGGACCAGGTGCCCGATCTCGTGCAGCGCGATCGACAGAGCGACGCCGATCAGGATGATGACGACGCCGAGGACGAACAGGAGCACGGAATCCACGGCTTCAGGCTAGCGGCGTACGCCTTGGAGCTGGCCGCGAAGCCGCCCGGTGCGCGCTATGCCGCGGCTGGGAAGTTGGGAGACGCCGGAGTGCGGCGACCCGCGCCTCGCGCTCCCGTCCCGCGTCCCGCGTTCCGCGTCCGCGTCCCGCGTCCTATCGTCGGAGATCTGCGCGCGACCGTCGGAGATTCAGCGCGAATCCTTCCGGATCTCCCTCCAGAGAGCGCTGTGTCGGAGATTTGGACACCTTTCTCCGACGATCGGCCGGTGGGGAAAGGTCGAGGCGGCCGACAGCCGGCGTCCGGGCATGCGCAGGCTGCACCCTCCGTCCGGTCCCCTATCGTCGGAGATCTGCGCGCGACCGTCGGAGATTCAGCGCAAATCCCTCCGGATCTCCCTCCAGAGAGCGCCGTGTCGGAGATTTGGACACCTTTCTCCGACGATCGGCCGGTGGGGAAAGGTCGAGGCGGCCGACGGCCGGCGTCCGGGCGTGCGCAGGCTGCACCCTCCGTCCGGTCCCCTATCGTCGGAGATCTGCGCGCGACCGTCGGAAATTCAGCGCAAATCCCTCCGGATCTCCCTCCAGAGAGCGCTGTGTCGGAGATTTGGACACCTTTCTCCGACGATCGGCCGGCGCGTCTGGCGCGGCGCCCGCGCTCAGCGGGCCGCGATGAGCGCGTCGGCCTTCGCGCGCGCCCAGCGCTCCGACTCGGCGAGCGACTCGCGGGTGAGCTCCCCCGCCGGCACGTGGGCGTCGACGACCCGCTCCACCGTCCCGACGATGTCGAGGTAGCCGATCGCCCCGGCGTGGAAGGCCGCGACCGCCTGCTCGTTGGCGGCGTTGAAGACGGCCGGGTAGGTGCCCGCGGCCATCCCGACGCGCTTCGCCAGGGCGACCGCGGGGAACGCCTCGTCGTCGAGCGGCTCGAAGGTCCAGGTGTGGGACGCGGTCCAGTCCAGCGGCACGCCGACGTCGGGGACGCGGTCCGGCCAGCCGAGGCCGAGCGAGATCGGCAGGCGCATGTCCGGAGGGGACGCCTGCGCGATGGTCGAGCCGTCCACGAACTCCACCATCGAGTGGATGACGGATTGCGGGTGCACGGTGACGTCGATCCGGTCATACGGCACGTCGAAGAGCAGGTGCGCCTCGATCACCTCGAGGCCCTTGTTCACGAGGGTCGAGGAGTTGGTGGTCACCACGAGCCCCATGTCCCAGGTGGGATGCGCGAGCGCCTGCTGCGGGGTGACGTCGCGCAGCGACTCGCGGGAGCGACCGCGGAACGGGCCGCCCGACGCCGTCAGCACGAGGCGCCGGACCTCCCCGGCGGACCCCGCGCGGAGCGCCTGCGCGATGGCCGAGTGCTCGGAGTCGACCGGCACGAGCTGACCCGGCGCCGCGGCGCGCTTCACCAGCCCGCCGCCGACGATCAGCGACTCCTTGTTCGCCAGCGCCAGCATCGCCCCCGTCTCGAGCGCGGCGAGCGTCGGACCGAGGCCCACGGAGCCGGTGATGCCGTTGAGGACGACATCCGCCTCCACCGACCGCACCAGCAGCTCGGAGTCGGCCGCGCCCAGCGCCGTGTCGACCACGCCGAAGCGCTCCGCCTGCGCGGCCAGCTCGTCGGCGCTCCGCCCGGCGCTCAGGCCGACGACGCGGAAGCGGTCCGGGTTCGCCGCGATGACGTCGAGCGCCTGCGTCCCGATGGAACCGGTGGACCCGAGGATGATGACTCTGCGCACGAGGCCATCGTACGAGAGCCGTCGCCCGCCGGGGCTGCTCAGCCCAGGCGGCCGAGCGCCTCCTCCAGCACCGTCGCCGCGTCGTCGATCAGCTCCTCGCTGATGACGACCGACGGCAGGAGCCGCAGGACGCTGTCCCAGCTGCCCGCGTCGAGCGGGATGACGCCGTTGCGGGTGGCGTGCGCCAGCACATCCTTGAGCGCCTCCGGGTTCGGGGTCTTCGTCCCGGGCTTCACCAGCTCCACGCCGAACATCGCGCCCTTGCCGCGCACCTCGCCGACCACGGGGAAGCGGTCCGCCCAGTCGCCGATGCGCGCCCACAGCGCCTTCTCCACGCGCCGGGCCTCGGCGAGCAGGTCCTCGTCCTCGAACGCCTGGAACACCGCGAGGGCCGCCGCCGTCGAGACCGGGTTGCCGCCGAACGTGCCGCCGATGCCGCCGGGCTGGACCGCATCCATGATCTCGGCGCGGCCGGTCACCGCCGCGAGCGGGAAGCCGCCGGCGATGCCCTTCGCGCTCGTGACGAGGTCCGGGACGACGCCGTGGTGCTCGATGGAGTACCACGTGCCGGTGCGGCCGATGCCCGCCTGGATCTCGTCGGCGACGAACACGATGCCGTTCTCGGCGCAGAACTCGGAGAGCCGGGCGAAATAGCCGGGCGCCGGGATGATGATGCCGCCGTCGCCCTGGATCGGCTCCACGAAGAGGGCGGCGAGCTCGGTCGCCCCGATGTGCGTGCGGATGTAGTCGATGGTCCGCTCGGCAGCCTCCTCGCCCGTCATCCCCTCCGGGTCGCGGAACGGGTAGCTGATCGGCAGGCTGTAGATCTCGCCGGGGAACGGTCCCATGCCGGCGCGCTCCGGCCAGGGGCGGTACGTCATCGCCATGGTCAGGTTCGTCCGGCCGTGGAAGGCGTGGTCGAGCGTCGCGATCGCGCGGCGGCCGGTGAACTTGCGGGCGATCTTCACCGCGTTCTCCACGGCCTCCGCACCCGAGTTGACCAGGATGCTGTGCTTCTCGAAGTCGCCGGGCGTGATCTCGGCGAGCTTCTCGGCGACCGCGACGTAGTTCTCGTACGGCGTCACGGTGAAGAGCGTGTGCGTGAGCTTCGACGCCTGCTCGGCGGCGGCCGCCGCAACGGCCGGGTGCGCGTGGCCGATCGTGGTGACGCCGATGCCGCATCCCAGGTCGATCAGGCGGTTGCCGTCCACATCCACCAGGATCGCGCCAGAGCCGGAATCCATGTAGATGTTGGCCAGCGTGCCCGCGCCCCGGCTGACCGACGCGACCCGCCGCTGCTGCAGCTCGACCGAGCGCGGGCCGGGCAGCTCGGTGACCAGGTGACGGGACTGGGGCACGGTGAATTCGCGGGTCATGGATCCATCGTAGGCGGCGCATCCAGCCGACCCATTCCCGCCGCTCAGGTTCGGCCGAGGCTGATAGGGCAGGATGGACGACCGTGCGTACCTCTCTCAAGGCCCTGACCGCGACCGCGTCGGCCGCCCTCCTCGTCGCCGGACTCGCGGGCTGCAGCTCCGCCGCTCCCGCCGCCACGTCGACCCCCGCCGCGAACGCGTGCCAGAACGTCAAGTCGGGCACGGCGTCGAAGTCGGTGAAGGTGACCGGCGACTACCGCGCGACCCCCAAGGTCACGTTCGACGCGCCGCTCAAGACCACCGACGTGGAGCGCACCGTCGTCATCACGGGTCACGGGGCCGAGGCGAAGGGCGGCTCCAGCGTCGACATCGCGCTGGCCGCCTACAACGGGACGACGGGCAAGGAGCTGACGGCGCCGCAGGGCTTCGACGGTTCCGCCGCTGCCACCATCCAGGTGAACGACAAGGCGTACGTGCCCGGCCTCGTCCGCGCGGTGGAATGCCTGCCGACCGGGTCGCGCGTCGTGCTCACGGCACCGGCCAAGGACGCCTTCGGCAACCAGGACCTCTCGCAGCTGGGCCTCACCACCAAGGACAGCGTCGTCTTCGTCGCGGACGTGGTCTCGCTGACCCCGACGCGCGCCGACGGCACGCCGGTCGCCCCGACCGCCGGATTCCCGACCGTGAAGCTCAACACCAAGACGGGCGAGCCGGCCATCACCATCCCGAAGGCCGACCCGCCGACGGAGACCAAGATCGCGCTGCTCAAGCAGGGCGACGGCGAGACGGTGCAGCCGGGCGACACGGTGACGGTGCAGTACAAGGGCGTCCTGTGGCGGAACGGCGAGATGTTCGACTCCAGCTGGAGCCGCGGCGCGCCCGCCTCCTTCCAGACCACCGGCGTCGTCGCAGGATTCAAGAAGGCGCTCGAAGGCCAGAAGGTCGGCTCGCAGGTGATCGCGATCGTCCCGCCCGCCGACGGGTACGGCTCGGCGGGCTCCGGAGAGATCAAGGCCACCGACACCATGGTGTTCGTGATCGACATCCTGAAGACCACGCGCTGAGGCCCGACCGGTGCGGCTCCCCCGCCTGCGGCTGATCGCCGCCGCGTCCGCCGCGGCGGCGGCGCTCGCGCTGGTGCCCGCGGCGGCCGTTGCGGAACCCCCGGCGCCGTTCTATCCGGGCTACATCATCAGCGATGACAGCTTCTTCAACCCGGATGCGATGACCGCGGCCCAGATCCAGGACTTCCTGGAGCAGCGCTCGTGCCATCCGAAGGACGACTCCCCCTGTCTGTCCGACTTCCGGATGGACGTGCCCGCTCAGCCGGCCTCCGCCGAGCGGTGCACGGCGATCGCGCCGAAGCGCAACGAGCGCGCGAGCAGCATCATCGCGCGAGTCGCCCACGCCTGCACGGTCAGCCCGCGCGTGCTGCTCGTGCTTCTGCAAAAGGAGCAGTCGCTGCTGACGACGCCCAGCGCCTCCGGCTACCAGCGGGCCACCGGGTACGCGTGCCCCGACACGGCCGCCTGCGACACCCGCTACTTCGGGTTCTTCAACCAGGTGTACCGGGCGGCGTGGCAGTTCCGCGAGTACACCGTGCACCCCCGCGACTGGCGGTACAAGATCGGCGGCAACACTATCCAGTACCACCCGGATGCGGCCTGCGGCGCGAGCACGGTGACGATCCTCAACCAGGCGACCGCGAACCTGTACAACTACACGCCCTACCAGCCGAACGGCGAGACGCTGAAGGCGCCGAAGGGTCCCGGCGGGGCGTGCTCCGCCTACGGCAACCTCAACTTCTCGCGGCTCTACAGCGCCTGGTTCGGCTCGCCGCTCGCGGTCCGCTACACCGGGTTCGTCGACGGCTGCCTCGTCTACCGGGGCGGATTCGGCTGCACGCTCGGCACACCGCTGGAGCCGTGACGCGCCGGACCGGCGCGCATGCCGCCTCCGGCATACGTCCGCGCCTACCCTCGAAGGGATGAGCATCGACGAACCCGACGATGGCGTCGCCGAGGTGAAGAGGCCCGGCGCGCTGTACTTCGCCGGCCGCATCCTCATGGCGCCGCTGCTGAAGCTGGTCTACCGGCCGCGCGTGATCGGCAAGCGCAACGTCCCGAAGCACGGCGCGGTCATCCTCGCCAGCAACCACCTGTCGTTCATCGACTCGGTGGTGATCCCGATGACGGCTCCGCGGCGCGTGCAGTTCCTCGCGAAGTCGAGCTACTTCGAGGGCACCGGTGTGAAGGGACGCGTCTCGCGCGCGTTCTTCACGGCGATCGGCGCGGTCGGCGTCAAGCGGGGCGCCGGGGCCGCGGCGCAGGAGGCGCTCGACCAGGCCAAGCGCATCATCGACACCGGGGCGGCCTTCGCCATCTACCCCGAGGGGACCCGGTCGCTCGACGGGCGCCTCTACCGCGGTCGCACGGGCATCGGCTGGCTCGCGCTGACCACCGGCGCCGTCGTGGTCCCGGTCGGGTTGATCGGCACGGACCAGATGCAGCCCGTGGGCGCGCGCATCCCGAAGATCCACCGCATCACAGTGAGTTTCGGGCAGCCGATCGACGTGTCGACCTTCGGTCCGGCGGAGTCGGGACGCGCACGGCGCCAGGCGACGGACGCCATCATGGCGGCCATCCACGGGCTCACCGGCCAGGAGCTCGCCGGCGTCTACAACGAGGCGCCGCCCGCCAACACCGTCGAGCGCGTCAAGCGCGCCCTCCGCCCCGAGCGCCTCTGAGTCGTCGCGCCCTGCGCCCTCGGTCAGGCGAGGGTGAGGAGCTCCGGGGCGTGGTGGACGGGGAAGTTCACGCTCGCCGCGATGAAGCACTTGCGCGAGGCGGGCGCGTGCAGCGACGCGGCCAGCTCGGCCTGCGCCGGGTCGGCGACCGTGACCCGCGGCCGCAGCGTGACCTCGGTGAAGTGTCCGCCGCCGTCGCCCGTCTGCACCATGGTGCCCGTGGCCGCATCCGTGTAGCCGACCACGACGACGCCAGCCCCGGCCGCCTCCGCGAGGTAGCTGAGCATGTGGCACTGCGAGAGCGCCGCGAGCAGCAGCTCCTCGGGGTTCCAGCGGTCGCGGTCGCCGAAGAACACCCGGTCCGCCGAGCCCTCGATCGAGTGCTTCCCCTCGGTGCTCACCACGTGGTCGCGGCCGTAGTCCCTGTAGCCGCTGGTGCCCGTCCCCCGGTTGCCGGTCCACTGCAGGTCGATCGCGTACGAGTGCTCGAGCTTCATGCTCCGATTCTCGCACCGCGGCTAGACTCGGATAACCATGACTGACACCGTGAGCACCCCCGCGCCCGTCTACTCCGTTCCACAAGAACGCCGCATCGTGACCGCCATCCCCGGCCCCAAGTCGCAGGAGCTGCACGAGCGCCGGCTGGCCGTCGTGCCGACCGGCGTCTCCTCTGCGCTGCCCGTGTACATCGCCCGGGCCAACGGCGCGATCCTGGTGGATGTGGACGGCAACCAGTTCATCGACTTCGGCGCCGGCATCGGCGTCACCACGGTGGGCCACACCGAGACCGCGGTCGTCGAGGCCGCCGCCGGGCAGCTGCAGGACGTCATCCACACGCTCTTCACCATCACCCCGTACGAGGAGTACGTGCGCGTCGCCGAGCTGCTCGCCGCCCACACCCCCGGCGACCACGCCAAGAAGACCGTGCTCGTCAACTCGGGCGCCGAGGCCGTCGAGAACGGCGTGAAGATCGCCCGCAAATACACGGGCCGCCGCGCGGTCGCCGTGCTCGACCACGCGTACCACGGCCGCACGAACCTGACGATGGCCATGAACTACAAGGCCATGCCGTACGCGACCGGCTTCGGACCGTTCGCCGGCGACGTCTACCACGCGCCGAACTCCTACCCGTACCGCGACGGGCTGAGCGGCGCCGAGGCGGCCGCCCGGACGATCGCGTACCTCGAGAAGGTCGTCGGCGCCTCCGACCTGGCCTGCCTCGCCGCCGAGCCGATCCAGGGCGAGGGCGGCTTCATCGTCCCGGCCGAGGGCTACCTGGCCGCGCTGCAGGAGTGGTGCACGGCCAACGGCGTCGTGTTCATCGCCGACGAGATCCAGAGCGGGATGGCGCGCACCGGCGCGTACTACGCCAGCGAGCACTTCGGGGTCGTCCCGGACCTCGTGCTGAGCGCCAAGGGCATCGCCGGCGGCCTGCCGCTCGCGGCCGTCACGGGACGCGCCGAGATCATGGACTCGGCGCAGCCCGGCGGCCTCGGCGGCACGTTCGGCGGCAACCCGGTCGCCGCGGCGGCCGCGATCGCGGTGTTCGAGACAATCGAGCGCAACGACCTCCTCGCCGAGGGGCAGCGCATCGAGAAGGCGCTGAAGCCGGCCCTCGAGGCCCTCCAGCAGAAGCACGACATCATCGGCGAGGTCCGCGGGATCGGCGCCATGATCGCGATCGAGCTGGTCAAGCCGGGCACCGCCCAGACCACCAAGGAGCCGAACCCCGAGGCGGTCAACGCGATCGTCGCGGCGGCGGCGCAGCAGGGCATCCTGTTCCTGAACGCCGGCACGTGGGGCAACGTCCTGCGCTTCCTGCCCAGCCTGGCCGTCTCGGACGAGCTGATCGCCGACGCCGTCTCGGTGATCGACGACGCCATCTCGGCCCTGTGAGCCCCGAGGTCTCCGTGGGCGCCGAGGTGTTCTCCGTCGACGAGTCCGTCGAGCTGGCCGTGGTGGAGCGCAGCGGCTTCGTGGAGTCCCGGCACGCCGGCTCCGCGGTGGTGCTCGGTCCCGACGGCACGATCGTGCGCACCCTCGGCGCGCCGGACCGGCCGGTGTTCCCGCGGTCGAGCATGAAGCCGTTCCAGGCGGTCGCCGTGATGGGCGCCGGTGTGCCGCTGGAAGGCGCGAACGCGGTCCTTGCGACCGCGAGCCATGCCGGAACGCCCGCGCACCTCTCCGTCGTGCGGAGTCTGCTCGCGCAGGCCCAGCTCACCGAGGACGCGCTGCACTGCCCGGCCGACTGGCCCCTCGACACGGCGGCGCGCGACGAGCTGGTGCGGGCCGGGGAGCACAAGCACCCCGTGTTCATGAACTGCTCGGGCAAGCACGCCGCCATGCTGTTGGCCTGCCGGGTGAACGGCTGGCCGACCGAGAGCTACCTGGACCCGCAGCATCCCGTGCAGCAGCACATCCGCGACACGATCGAGCGCCTCACCGGGGAGAAGGTCGTCGCGACCGGCGTCGATGGATGCGGTGCTCCCGTGCACGCGATGTCGCTGATCGCGCTCGCCCGCGGCATCCAGCGCATCGCCACCGCGTCGGACGGCTCGCCGTTCGCGCTGTTCCGCAACGCGGCGCTGCTCAAGAACGCGGTGCTCGCCGACGGCTGGGCGATCGACGGCCCGGGACGCGCGAACACCGTCGTGATCGACGAGCTCGGCGTCTTCGCCAAGGGCGGGGCCGAGGGCGTGATGGTCATGGCCGCCCCCGACGGAACGACGGTGACGCTCAAGGTGCTCGACGGCAGCCTGCGCGCCGCCTCGATCGTCGCACTGCGGCTGCTGGCGGACGCCGGAGCGCTCAGCCACGAGGACGTCGACCGCGTCGCCCCGAAGCTCGACCTCGCGGTGCTCGGCCGCGGCGAGCCCGTCGGCGCCATCCGCGCCTCCTACGCCTGACCCCTCCCCCGAGCCCTCCCCTCGTCGAGTACACGAAAAGTGCACGCTTTCTCACCGAGAAGCGTGCACTTTTCGTGTACTCGACGGAGGGGGGCGAGCCGCGGGACTACTGGCGGGCGAGGCGGCGGGCGCGGGCGGCGGCGGTGAGCTGCGAGACGAGCACCACGAGGAGCGTCAGGATGAAGACTGCCGAGGCGATCACGTTGGCCTGCGCGGGGATGCCGCGCGACGCCGCGATGTAGATGTACATCGGGAACGTGGTCACCGCGCCGGCGTTGAAGTTCGTGATGATGAAGTCGTCGAAGCTCAGCGAGAACGACAGCAACGCGGCCGACAGGATGCCCGGGAGCAGCAGCGGGAACGTGATCCGCCAGAAGACGGCGTTGGGCGACCCGTAGAGGTCGCGGCCCGCCTCCTCCAGCGCGGGGTCGAGGGAGGCGACGCGCGCCTTCACCGTGACCACGACGAAGCTGATGCAGAACATCACGTGGGCGATGATGATCGTGCCGAAGCCCTTGTTGACGCCGAGGCTCAGGAACTGGGCGGCCAGACCCGCACCGAGCACCACCTCCGGGCTCGCCATCGGCAGGAACAGCAGCAGGCTGGTCTGCGAGCGGAACCGGAACCGGTACCGCATCAGCGCGATGGCGATCATCGTGCCCAGCACGGTCGCGCAGACCGTCGAGATGATGCCGATGATGATGCTCGCCATGAACGCGTCACAGATGCCCGCGGCGTCGCAGACGTTGGTCCAGTTGCGCAGCGTGAATCCGCGCCAGGCGATGTTGTTCTTGATCGCGTCGTTGAACGAGAAGATGAACGTGTAGACGATCGGGATCAGCAGGAACGCGAGGGCGAGGAAGGCGTAGACACCGAGCCCGAGCCCCTTGTACCGCCGCCGGCCGCGCGCGGCGCTGGGCGGCGTCGTCGTGTCGGTGGGCGTCATCATGGTGGTCACAGGAGCTCCTCCGTCCCGCTCCGCCGCACGTAGAACCCGACGATGACGAGGATGACCGCCATCAGGATCACGGACATGGACGCGGCAGCCGGATAGTTCTGCAGCACCAGGAAGTTGCTCTCGATGACGTTGCCCATCATCGAGGTGTCGGCGGCCCCGAGGAAGTCCTGGGAGGCGTTGATGTAGTCGCCGGCGGCGGGGATGAACGTCAGCAGCGTCCCCGACACGATGCCGGGCATCGACAGCGGGACGGTGACCTTGCGGAAGGTCGTCCACGGGCTGGCGTAGAGGTCCTGTCCGGCCTCGAGCAGCCGGGTGTCGAGCCGCTCCAGGGTCGAATACAGCGGCAGGCACATGAACGGGATGAAGTTGTACGTGAGCCCGAAGATCACCGAGAACGGCGTCCCCGTGATGTGCGCATCCGGCGGCAGGATGGACAGGGCCTTCAGCGAGCTGGCGATCCAGCCGTCGTCGCTGAGCAGTGCCTTCCACGCCAGAGTCCGCAGCAGGAAGCTGATGAAGAACGGGGCGATCACCAGCGTCATCAGCAGGTTCTGCACCAGCGGCCGTCCGCGCATCGTCACGCCGATGAAGTACGCGAGCGGGTAGCTGATCAGCAGCGCTGCGGCGGTCGCGATGAGCGCGTAGCCGAACGACCGGATGATCTGCGGCCAGTACTCCGAGAACGAGTCGACGTAGTTCTGCCACTGGAACGCCGTCTGGTACTGCCCGATGTCCCCGTCGACGACGGGCGCCTGGAACGAGGTGATGATCAGGGAGATCAGCGGTGTGAGGAAGAACAGCACGAGGTACAGCACGCCCGGCAGCAGCAGGACCAGCGCGATCCCGCTCTTGCGGCGGACCGCGGGCTCCTGGTCCTGGACAGGGGGCGCCCCGGTGAACGCGGCGAGGGCCATTACGCCTCCTCCAGCTCCGTGAGCATCCGCTCCCGGGCCTGGGCCGCGATCGCCTGGGTGTCGGCGTCGTCGGAGAAGCGCCCATCCGCGGGCGGCTCGTCGGCGAGCACGAAGGTGTGCCCGGCGTCCCAGGCCACCCAGACCTCGGCGCCGAGGCCGGCGATCGGTCCGCTGGCCGTGTTCTGCGCGAACACCACGATGGTGCCGAGACCGGGCACATCCACCAGGTACTGCGTGCTCACACCGCTGAACGACACGTCCGTAACCCGGCCGGGCCCGAGGCGGTTCGCGCCCGACGGGATCGTCTCCGGGGTCTCGTGCAGGGTCAGCTTCTCCGGGCGCACGCCCACGGTGACGAAGCCGCTGGTGCGCTGGGCGCGGGCACGCGGCACCTGGATGCGCTCTCCCCCGACGTCCACGCCGAGCAGCTCGCCCGACGCGTCGCGGACCGGACCGGCGAACAGGTTCGACTGGCCCAGGAAGTTCGCGACGAACACCGTCGACGGCAGCTCGTACAGGATCTCGGGCGAGCCCATCTGCTCGATCCGGCCCTTGTTCATCACCGCGACGGTGTCGGCCATGGTCATGGCCTCCTCCTGATCGTGCGTGACGTGCACGAAGGTGAGGCCGACCTCGGTCTGGATGGACTTCAGCTCCAGCTGCATCTGCCGCCGGAGCTTGAGGTCGAGCGCGCCGAGCGGCTCGTCCAGCAGAAGCAGTGCCGGCCGATTGACGATGGCGCGGGCGAGCGCCACCCGCTGCTGCTGGCCGCCGGAGAGCTGCGCGGGCCGCCGCGCGGCCAGGTGGTCGAGCTCGACCAGCCGCAGCGCCTCGTGCGCCTTGGCGACCGGGTCGCCGATGCGGCGGCGGCGCAGCCCGAACGCGACGTTCTCGAGGATCGTCATGTGCGGGAAGAGCGCATAGCTCTGGAACACCGTGTTGACGGGACGCTGGAACGGCTTGGTGCGCGTCACATCCTCGCCGCCGATCATGATGCGGCCGGCGGTGGGCTCCTCGAGCCCCGCCACCAGGCGCAGGGTGGTGGTCTTGCCGCATCCGCTCGGCCCCAGCAGGGCGAAGAACGAGCCGGCCGGGATGGTGAGGCTGAGGTCCTCGATGGCGGTGAAGCCCGGGAACCGCTTGGTGATGCCGTCCAGCCGCAGATCGGCGCCGGATTCGGCGAAGACTCCCTTCGGCATCAGGCCCCCAGGATCACTTTCTGGAACGACGCCTGATACTTCTGCTCCTCCGCGGGGCTCAGCGAACGGAAGATCTTGACCTTCGACAGCGTCTCCTCGTCCGGGAAGATGAGCTGGTTGTCCGCGAGCGACGGGTCGATCTTCGTCGCCTCCTCCTTGGCGCCCTCCACCGGGGTGATGTAGTTCACCCAGGCCGCGACCTCGGCGGCGACCTCCGGCTGGTAGTAGTAGTCGATCAGCTTCTCGGCGTTGGCCTTGCGCGTCGAACCGATGGGGATGACGAAGTTGTCGCTCCACAGGGTGCCGCCGGCCTCGGGGATGGCGAACTCCCAGTTGTCGCCGGCCTCGGCGTTCAGCTGGGTGATGTCGCCCGACCAGCAGATCGCGGCGAGGGTGTCGCCGGACTTAAGGTCGTTGAGGTACGAGTTGCCCTTGATGTTGCGGATCTGGCCGTCGTTCACCTCTTTGGTGATCTTGTCGATCGCCTTCTCGTAGTCGGCGTCGCTGAAGTCCTTGGAGATGTCCACGCCCTGCTGCAGCATGATCAGGCCCATGGTGTCGCGCATCTCGCTGAGAACGCCGACCTTGCCCTTGAGCTCCGGCTTCCACAGGTCGTCGACCGACCTCAGGCCGCTGGGCAGCTTCTCCTTGTTCCAGCAGATGCCGGCGAAACCGCTCTGCCACGGGAGGGACTTCTTGCGGCCGGGGTCGAAGTCGACGTCCTGCAGGTTGGCGACGAGGTTCTTCTTGTTCGGGATGGCCGACTCGTCGAAGGGCTGGACGTAGCCGAGGCGGATCCAGCGCGCGATCATCCAGTCCGTCAGGCAGACCGTGTCGGCGCCGATGTCCTTGCCGAGGGCGAGCTGGTCCTTCACCTTGGCGTAGTAGGTGTTGTTGTCGTCGACGGCGACGTCGTATTTGACCTTGATGCCGCTCTGCTTCTCGAACGCCTCCAGCGTGGGGTACTTGCCGGCGTCGTCCTGGTCCAGATAGGCCTGCCAGTTGGCCCAGGTCAGCGTCTTGTCGGAGGCGGACTGGTCCTTGGCGGCGGTCGGCTTGCTGGATGCGCCACCGGTCGAGCACGCGGCGAGGGCGAGGGCGGCGGCGCCGGCTCCCGCACCGGCGAGAAGGCCGCGGCGCGTCAGCTGGGAGGCGCGCGCCGACTGCACGAGCTGGCGGATCATCGGGTCTTGCGGAAGGTTGCTCGGTTTCACTGTGGTGCTCCTCGGGGATCGAACACGGACCACGGGCGACGGCGCTTCGGCGGCACGTCGTCGTGCCGTCGCGGTGGACCGATCCTGACATACAACCGTCGCGATCCGCAGTAAAAAGTGGTCGGATCGTCCATTCGGAAACACAATCTTTACGAAATCCGTGCCGGATCGGTCGAATCGCCCGGGAAACCGCAGACCGGACGTTCTGCCGCGACAGCGGAAGCCCGGACCGGCCGGGCGCACCTGGCGAGTGCGGAAATCGTCTGCCACGGCCGGGTCGGCCCGCGAAATCAGCATCGCGGTGCCGTAATACCTATCGAAATCGTCCGTGAACCCGGCTATGGTGAATGCGAACCCCATGTCGAGTGTCGAAGGAGCCCCATGAAGGTCGCGATCCCCCGCGAGATCAAGAACAACGAGTTCCGGGTGGCGATCACGCCGGCCGGAGTCCACGACCTGGTTGGGGCGGGTCACGAGGTCTTCGTCGAGACCGGCGCGGGCGTCGGCTCCTCCATCCCCGACGAGCTGTACGCCGGAGCCGGAGCGACCATCCTGCCCGACGCCCGGTCGACCTGGGAGGCCGGCGACCTCATCCTGAAGGTGAAGGAGCCGATCGAGAGCGAGTACGGGTACTTCCGCCGCGGCCTCGTCCTCTTCACCTACCTGCACCTCGCCGCGGACGAGGCGCTCACCCGCGCGCTCGTGGACAGCGGTGTCACCGCGATCGCCTACGAGACGGTCCAGCTGCCGACCCGCGCCCTGCCGCTCCTCGCCCCGATGAGCGAGGTCGCCGGACGGCTCGCGCCCATCGTCGGCGCGAACACGATGCTGAAGCCGAACGGCGGCCCCGGCCTGCTGGTGCCGGGCGTCCCCGGCACGCACCCGGCCGTCGTGACCGTGCTCGGCGGCGGCGTCGCCGGCACCAACGCCATCTCCGTCGCGGTCGGACTCGGCGCCGAGGTCACCGTGCTCGACACGAACATCCAGCGCCTCCGCGAGCTCGACGCCCTGTACGCGGGACGGATCAAGACGATCGCGTCGAACAGCTTCGAGATCGACAAGGCCGTCGTCGCCTCCGACCTCGTCATCGGCTCGGTGCTCGTGCCCGGTGCGAAGGCGCCGAAGCTCGTCACCAACGAGATGGTGTCCCGGATGAAGGCGGGCAGCGTGCTCGTCGACATCGCGGTGGACCAGGGCGGCTGCTTCGAGGACTCCCACCCCACCACGCACGCCGACCCCACCTTCACGGTGCACCAGTCGGTGTTCTACTGCGTCGCCAACATGCCGGGTGCGGTCCCCCACACCTCCACCTACGCGCTGACCAATGCGACGCTCCCCTACGCGCGCGCCATCGCCAACCGCGGCTGGCAGGAGGCGCTCCGCGCGGACGCGTCCCTCGCGCTCGGCCTCAACGTGCACGACGGGCGCGTCACGAACGAGGGCGTGGCCTCCGCGCACGGCCTCGAGGCCGTCGCCGTGGCGGACGCCCTGGCGTAGCCGCTGGTCTCAGCGGCGCCGCGCGGCGCCCGCGTTCAGGAGACGTCGAACCACTGGTCGCCGATCTCCACGCGGGTGCCGCGCGTCACGCGGTAGCGGCGGCCCGCCTCGCACTGCCGGGCGACGCCGCCGAGTGGATGCGCGACCGTCCCGTTGCCGGAGTAGCGGTCGCAGATCCACAGCTCGTCGCCCTCGAGCCCGAACTCCACGTGCGTCTTGGAGACGCTGCGCGTCGGGTCGGACAGCACCACGAGCTGATCCACGTGCTCCCCCGGCTGCGTGATCGGGCGGCGCCCGATCAGCCCGGAGCCGGACACCTCGACGACGTCGCCGGTGGAGAAGCTGAGCGTGTAGGAGCGGTGCGCCACCGGGTGGAGCGGCGGCGCCTCCTCCACGGGGATGATCGTCATCGCCTGGGTGGGCGGGAGGCCGTCCTCGTCGAGTTCGAGCTGGTCGGGGAAGCGTCCGGCGATCGCCGGCGCCGGCGGACGCTCGGCGAGGCGGTCGGAGATGATCGACGTGTCGGAGGGACGCTGATCGGCGATCTCCGGCGGGCGCAGCCGCGAGGAGGTCACCGAGCTGCCGCACATCGGGCAGAACAGCGTGCCTTCGGCCAGCTCTGCTCCGCACACGCGACAGTTCATCGGTTCCGTCCCTTCCCGCTTCGTCTTCCACGGTAGCCGAGCGAGCGCAGCGAGACCGCCGCGAGCAGCCGCTTCCAGCGCGTGTCGCGCTTCGCGAGCTGGCCGCGCAGGTCGTCGACCGCCTTCCAGACCGACTCGGCCTCCGCGGGGGTGGGCGCGACCCCGCTGAACGTCGCCCGGTCGGCGACCTTCGCGAGGGCCGCGGCCCGCGATCCTCCGATGGTGCCGGCGAACTCCACCCGGGTCGCCGCGGGCGGCGGGTCGTAGCCGTGATCGACGGCAGCGTCGGCGAACTCGCGCCAGCCGCCGACGATGCGCTCCCGGGCCGTCGGCGCCGACCTCCGCAGGACGCGCCGCCGCCACTTCGCGGCGAGCACCGCCAGGAACGGCGACGCGACGAGCGCCAGCACCAGCAGTGTCCATCCCACCACCACGAGCACCGCGAGCAGGGTCTCGAGCACCGGGTTCGGCTTGGGCTGGTTCGAGGGGTCGACCTGCGCCTGCGGCGGTTCGTCGTTCCGCTGCGGATTGTCGTCGACCGGCGGCTGGACGTTCGTCTGAGGCCGCGAGATCTGCGTGGGCTGCTCCGGCTGCTTCGGCGGCACCGGCCGCAGCGGCGGCGTGGGGTCGACGGTCACCCAGCCCGAGTTGGTCTGCACCTCGATCCAGGCGGAGATGTCCGACCCGGTCAAGGCGACCATCGGAGAGGTCACGTCCTTCGGGGCGACGAACCCCATGACCACCCGGGCCGGGAAGCCGAGCTGCCGGGCCATCAGCGCCGCGGTGACCGCGTACTGCTCCTGGTCGCCGAGCATGGGGACGTCGGTCAGCAGCTCCGTGATGCGGTCCGCACCGTGGCCGGACCGGCTGGCCGGCTCCTTCGGGCCGACGCCGTGACTGATGTAGCCGTCCTGCGCCAGCCCGCGCAGCGCAGCGGCCAGCTTCGGGCCGGCGCCCGAGACGCCCGCCGTGTACTTCTGCAGCACCGACTGCAGCTCGTCCGGGATCACCGACGGGCGCGGAACGGAGTCGGACCCGGGCTGCACCTTCTCGAGCTGGCCGGCGGTCAGCAGGGGCTTCACCACGGACTGCTCCGTGTAGATGTCGCCGGTGCGGAGCGGCGCGGTGACGGCGCCGGTGCCGGTCACGTCGTTGTAGAAGAACGAGTCCGCGAGGCGCCCGGCATCGGCGCCCCGGAACTCCACCTGTTCGAGCTGACCGCTTCCGGGCAGCCACGGACCGCGGTAGGCGTCCACCACCACGGTCGTCGTGGTCCGCTTGCCGTTCGTCGCGCCCTGGTCGAGCCGGTACGGGACGCGGGCGAACGAACCGGACGCGCTGGTGACGTCGCCGCTCCCCACGGAGTAGGTGACTCCGTCGTAGGTGTCCAGGGTCGCGATGCGCAGGCGGCGGTCGGCGGGGAGACCGGCCACCGTGAGCATCGTCTTCTCGGCTTCCGCGGGCTCCAGGTACGACCGGAAGCCACTCAGCGGGCTGGGATAGTGGCGCGGGTCGAAGGGCTGCTCGACGGCGGTCCGGACGACCTCGCGCTCCCCCGGCGGAGGGAGCAGCGCCGCCGCGGCGATGCCGCCCGCGGATGCCGCCACGAGCATGACGGTCGCGCCGGTGGCGGTCAGCAGCGCGGTCGAGCGCCGCTCGCTGCGCGACTCGACCAGCTGGCCGCTCTGCTCGCGCAGCGAGCGGACGGCCGCCGAACGCCGCAGCAGGCGGAAGCGGATGAGCCACGCCAGCAGCACGGCGAACAGGGCGAACAGCAGCAGCAACGGCACCGGTGCGACCGAGGAGCCGAGCAGGATCCCCGCGACGAGCAGCAGCACCGGCGGCAGGGCCGCGAGCTCGGGCCGGGAGGAGCGCAGCGCCGTGGAGACGGTCACCACCGTCGCCAGGAGCGTCAGGAGGAAGGCCGGGACGAGCAGGGCCTGGTACGAGCCGACCGGCACGCTGATGGTGACCAGCTGCTTCCAGCTGAGCCACGTGCCCTGCACCAGGTCCACGAAGCCCGGCAGGGTCGGGAGCAGGCCGCCGGTGGAGCCCTCCGAGGGCACGGCCAGCTGCACGCCGGTGCCGAGGTAGACCAGGACCACCAGCCCCGCGACCGCGATGCTGGGAAGCCGCCACGCCCATCCGACGACGCCGATCGCCGTGCCGAGGAGCAGGGTCGCGACGAGCATGACCACGAAGGCGCTCGACTGGTAGATCGGCCAGAACGCCCAGGCGCCGAGTGCGACCGCGACGAGGGCGAACGCGACGTCGACGAGCGCGCGGAGAGAGCGGCGGGCGGGCATCAGGTGGCCAGCCGTTTCGCGAGGCTGCGCTGCAGGTCCTCCAGGTAGCCGATGGTGAGGACGCTGAGGTCGGCGACGCGGCGCAGCGACGGCACGGCGCCCTCGTCGCACACGATCGCCACCACGTCCACCCCGAGCGGGAAGTGCGCGGCGGCGCCGCGCAGCTGCGCCGCCGTCGGCGTGGAGCCGCAGACGAGGAACGCGATCGAGATGCCGGCCGAGTCCTCCGACGCGACCTGGGCGAGCTCGGCGAGCCGCAGTGCGGAGTCCGCCGTCTCCACCCCGGAGAGGTCGTCGAGCAGGCGGCCGCGGTTGACGGTGCTCAGGCGGCGGGCGCTGAACACCATCCGCTTGGCGAATTCGGGCGTCTCGGCGCTGGCCACCACGGACACAGTGCGCGAGTCGAGCATGGCCCGCACGCCCAGGGAGCCGGTGACGCTCACGGCGAGCTCGAACTCCTCGTCGGTGGCGTAGTCGGCCGCCGAGAGGCTGAGCGCCACGAGCAGGTGGCTGCGCCGCGTCTCCTCGAACTGGCGCACCATGTAGCTGCCGGTCTTCGCCGTGGACTTCCAGTGGATGTACCGGCGCTCGTCGCCGGGGACGTACTCCCGCAGCGCGTGGAAGGCGATGTCGCTCGAGGTCAGGTCGCGCGTCGGCGAGCCCTCCAGGTCGCGGACGAACCCGGTGCTCATGCTCGGGATGGCGATGGTGCGGGGATGCACGAACAGGTCGAGCGAGTCGGCCCACACGACCTCGCGGCGGAGCAGCCCGATCGGGTCCGCGCGGACGGTGCGGACCGGGCCGATCGGCACGATCCCCCGGCGGGTGGTCGGCACGACGAAGACGTCCGAGTGCTCCTCGGACGGCGCGAGCGACGGAGCGGCGAACTCCGCCAGCCCGTGTCCGACCGGCACCTCCACGCGGACGCCCGGCAGCCTCCGCCGCAGCGGATTGCGGACGGCCACCTCGCCGGGCGCACGGTCGCCGACGACCACACGGTTGGCGGGCAGCGACAGCCCGACCTCGTAGGCGGTGCGGCCGATCAGGTAGCCGGAGGCGACCACCAGCAGCACGAGCGCGGTCCACCCGGCGACGACCGCCTCCACCCAGCCCCACACGTACCCGGCGGTGAGCGCGAGCACCGCGAGGACGAGCATGGACCAGCCGAGCGCCGTCACCACAGCGCCGACCCGGCGCGCCACCGCGGCGATCGCACGGCCGGCCGCGGCGGAGTTGCGCACGACCCACACGATCGCGTCGGCGAGGAACCCCTCGCGCTCGCCGACGATCCGGGCGCGCGCGTTGGTCAGCTCGGTCTGCGAACGGGTGACGGTGGTCACACGGCGGCCCGATCGCTCGGCGGCGGGGTCTCGATGAGGAGCTGGCCGATGAGGCTGGACGCGCTGACGCCCTCGAACTCGGCCTCCGGGTCGAGCACCAGGCGGTGCGCGAGCACGGGCTCGGCGAGAGCTTTCACGTCGTCCGGGGTCACGTAGTACCGGCCGGATGCGGCGGCGAGCGTCTTGGAGGCGCGCAGCAGGGCGAGCGCGCCGCGCACGCTGACGCCCAGCCGGATCTCGTCGGCGGTGCGGCTCGCCTCGACCAGGCGGGAGACGTAGTCGTTGATCGTCGGGTCAACGTGGACTCCGCGCGCCATGGTGCCCATCTCGACGACGGTCGCGGCGGAGATCACCTCGGGGACGACGACCTCGTGCGCCTTCCGCTCCGAGCCCTCGAGGATGCGCAGGGTCGCTTCGTGGTCCGGGTAGCCGATCGACGCCTTCATCAGGAAGCGGTCGAGCTGCGCCTCCGGCAGCCGGTACGTGCCCGCCTGCTCGATCGGGTTCTGGGTCGCGATGACCATGAAGGGCGCGCCGACCGAGTGACGGACGCCGTCCACGGTGACCTGCTGCTCCTCCATGACCTCCAGCAGCGCGGACTGGGTCTTCGGGCTGGCGCGGTTGATCTCGTCCGCAAGCACGATGTTGGCGAAGACCGGCCCGCGGTGGAACTCGAAGGCGCCGGTGCGCTGGTCGTAGATGTTCACACCGGTGATGTCGCCGGGCAGGAGGTCCGGGGTGAACTGCACGCGGTTGGTCGTGCCGCGCACGCTCTCGGCGATCGCGCGGGCGAGCGACGTCTTGCCGGTTCCCGGGTAGTCCTCGAGGAGCAGGTGCCCCTCGCTGAACAGTGCCGTGAGCGCCAGGCGGATCACGTGCGTCTTGCCGAGCAGCACGCGGTCGATGTTCGCGACGAGGCGCTCGAACACTCCGGAGAACCAGCCGGCCTGCTCGGGGGTCATCGTCATGCTCCGGCCTCTTTCGGTTCGGGGCGCGGCCGGTCGGGCCGCAGGGGTGGGATGGTGTGCCGCGGGATGCGGCTCACCTCAGTATGGCGTCCGCTGCTCACGGCATCCCCGATCCCGGGTACGACGCGGAGTACGTGTCGCCGCCGGACACGACCCGGACCACCAGCGTGGGCGACGGGTCGTTCGCCGGCGCGGTGCACGACGCGGTCTGGCCGGCGGGCGGCATCGGCAGCTCCGTGGTGCCGTCGCAGCTGTAGGTGACGGCGTCGTAGGCGCCGGTCGGCCAGCCGGTCCAGGTGAACACGTGGCTCGCCGGGTCGTACCGCTGGCCGTCGATGGCGAGGCTCACCGCGACGCCCAGGTCTTGCGTCGCGTTCTGGTCGGTGCACAGCGAGGAGCCGTCCGGGTATCCCTCGCACACCCGGGTGATGCGCACGGTGAGCGGCACCCCGTAGTGGTTGCCCGAGCCGGAGAGCACCCCGCTCGTGCCCGCCAGCGTGCCCGAGTCGACGACCGCGCCGCCGCTGAGGAGCTGGTAGTCGAAGCGCGGGTTCGATCCGCCGCCGGCGTTGTAGGAGATGGTGACGGGGAAGTCGACCGTCGTGCCGTCCTGCTGCCGCGGGCCGACCGCGATCCCGGTCACGTCGCCGGGCGACTGCCGCGGGGTGGCGCTCACGATGGCGGCCGGCGTGCAGCCCTGGCCGTTGTAGGCGTAGACGATGAAGTTGTAGCTCTGGTTGGGGCTCAGCCCGGTGAAGACGGTGCTGCCGCCCTGCACCCGGCGGAGATTGTTGGCGGACAACGTGGGCTGGCCGGACTGCACGCCCGTCACCTGGCAGCTCGTCGGGTTTCCGCCCTGGAACACCGCGACGTAGTAGTCGGTGATGGCCTTGCCGTTGTCGCCGAAGACGTTGGACCAGCTCAGGGTCGCGCTCGTGCCGCCCTTGGTGTCCGGGGTCGCCACCGGGGCGATGCCGGTCGTGGTGGGCGCACCGGCCGGGACGCCGCTCCCCTGGCTCTGGTTCCACGTCGTGCGGCCCTGGTAGAACTCGTTCCGCGACGACACCGTGTAGGCGATGGCGGCGCCGTTCGCGATGCCCGGGTCGGTGATGTTCAGGGCGTAGCTGGTCCCCACCGGATCGGAGCCGGAGACCTGCAGCGCGTTGGTCACGCCGCCGAGCGACACGACGTAGGAGGTGATCGGGCTGGCTCCCGGCGCGTCCGCCGGCTTCGACCAGGTGATGCGCAGCCCCTGGTCGAGCGGCGACGACGACAGCGCGGTCGGCGCGTTCGGGATGACGTCGGACCAGACCGGCTCGGCGTAGGCGGTCGGATCGGAGAGTCCGAGGGCGTTGCGGGCGCGCACGCTCAGGGTGACCGCGTTCGCCGGGCCGTTGCCGGGCGTCGTGATCGCGCAGGTGGTGGTGGCGCACGGGGTGGTGGAGAGCACCTGCCCGGTCGACGCGCTCGCCATCGTCACCTCGAACCCGGTGATCGGCGAGTTGTTGAACGCGCCCGGGATCCAGCTGAGCGTCAGGCTGCGATCGGCGATGGTGCCGATCTGCACGTTCGACACGGGAGCCGGGCGGTCCTGGACCGACACCGTGACCGTTCCCCAGGTGTATCGGTCCGGGTCGCCCGTGGCGTCCGCCACCTCGTACTGGAGCGTGGTGTCCGCGGCCGCGGCGGTCGACGAGACGGACACCTGCAGCTGCGAGTTGTCGGCGCTCGGGGTGATGGTCAGGCCGTCCGGCAGCCCGCTGCCGATGCCGCGGACCGCGACGACGGTCAGCGGCTTGCCCGGGAACGGGTTGGTGGCGCCGTCGTTGGCCAGCACGTCGACGGAGGAGGTCTGCCCGCGCGGTGCGATCACCCGGTCGGGCTGCGGGCTCGCCAGCGGCCGTGTCGACGGCACGACGGAGATGTCGATGCGCCCCGCCTGGCCGGCGTTCACCGCATCCTTCACACCGATCGAGAGCGAGGGCGTCGACCCCTTCGCCGTCCCGGTCGCCACGGTCACCGTCAGCTTCTGCCCGTCGAGCGACGCGCTCACGCCCTCGGGACGCGGGTTCTGGATGGAGTACACCAGCTCGCCCTGGTCCTTGGCGTAGGGGTACTTCGTGATCTTGGTCAGGTCGATCGTCTTGGTCTGGCCGGGCTCGAAGTCGATGAGCGCACCCGTGAACACCGGCGGCTGGTTCTCGCGCGGCGTCACCTCGATGGGCAGGACGATCGTGGCGACGTTGCCGGACGGGTCGGTCGCGCTCGCGCCGTCGGTCACCTGGAACGAGATCGACGCCGGGCCGAAGTACCGCGGCGACGACGTGAACTGGAGGGTGTCGTTGCCGGCGACCAGGTCGTCGCCGTTCGCGTGGGTGGCCCGGACGGTGGCCGCGTCGGTGAGCCGCACCTTCCGGTCGCCGACCGCGACGATGTAGTCGTTGAGGTGGATGGTGAGCGTCTTCTCGCTCACCACCGTCAGTTTCGGGGCGCCGCGCTTGAGCTGCGGGAGGGCGTCGTCGTACCCGGGCACGTGGACGAAGCCGTAGGCGACGACGGACTCGTCCTCCGGGTTGGCGACCCGGAACGGGACGATCTGGCTCTTCGCCCCGATGGCGATCCGGAGCCGCTTCGAGGAGGTGACCTGCGCGTCCGCGCTGTAGCCGGGCACGAGCGACAGCTTGAGCGTCGAGACCGGACCGTCGGCGAAGAAGACGTTGGCGAGCACGTTGACGTCGACCCGCTCCTTGCCCAGGATGTCGGACAGGCCGAGCGTGGTGTCCGAGACCACCGGCCGCGCGGGCGGCGCCTTCGGGTCGACGGTCAGCCGGAGGAAGGCCTGACTCGTGCCGCCGCGCTCGTTCTGGATCGTGTAGAGGAAGCCGTAGGCGCCCGGCGTCTTGGGGGCCGTGACCGTCACGAGGTCATCGGCCACCTTCGCCTTGGCCTTGCCGTCGAGCGAAGCGACGGCGGTGACGCTGAGCGGGCTGCCGTCGGGGTCGCTGTCGTTGGCGAGGACCTGCACCGTGAGGGTGCGGCCCGGGCGCGCGGTCACGTCGTCCTCGACCGCGATCGGGTTGCGGGCGCCCTCCGCCCGCGCGGCGATGCCGACGCGGACGGTCCCGGTCGCCCGGGCGCCGAGCGCATCCACCACAGCGTACGTGAAGGTGTCGGTGCCGGCCGAGTAGTCGCCGGCCTGGAAGTCCATCCAGTCCGGCCCGGAGGCGATCACGGCGCCCTTCTGCGGATTGGTCTCCTGGCCGATGAACTGCACCGAGTCGCCGTCCGGGTCGATGCCGGAGAGCGGGACGGTGATGCGGACGGTGTCGCCGGCGAGCACGCGCGCGGTGACGGTCTTCGGCACCGGCGGGTTGTTCGTCGCGGCGTCGCGCTCGCGCACGGCGATGGTGACCTCGGCGGTCGCCCACTGTCCGTCGGCGCCGTACACCTTGTACGCCGCCGTGTAGTTGCCGGGCTTCGACGGCGCCAGGTAGCGCAGGTGGTCGCCGCTGACGAACAGCAGGCCCGCTCCGTTCGGCAGCGGTGTCGCGAGCGTCGGATCGAGGGTCAGCGTGTCGCCGTCGGGCTGGACGTCGTTGGCCAGCACGGGGATGTCGACCACGTCGCGCACGCGCACCGAGACCGAGTCGGGTGCGGCGATCGGCGGCTGGTGGACCGTCAGCGGGGGCAGCTGGACGACCGTGACCGTTCCGACGGTGTCGGCGAGGCCGTTGCTGAGCCGGTAGTGGAAATCGACCGGTCCGGCGAGCGGCCGGCTGAGCGTGACCCGCAGGGTGCGCTGCTGGAGCACCTGGACGCGGACGCCGCTCGACGCCTCCGGCTCCGTCGCCCCGGTCACGAGCAGCACGCCGCCCGACGGGTCGATGTCGGTCGAGAGCACGTCGACGTCCTGCGAGGACTGCTCGCGGATGAACGCGGTGTGCGGCACCGCGATCGGCGCCGTCTTGGCCCCGGGCGGAGCCTTGACCTCGACGCGCACCACGCCGGTCGACGTGATGACGCCGTCGGTCACCGAGTACTCGATGTTGTGCGTCCCCGCCTGGTCGGACTCGAAGCGGAACGTGCCGCCCTGGTAGTCGGGCGTGATCGTCGCGTCGGCCTTCGTGGGCACGGTGCTGAGCCGGACGGTTCCGTTGCCGCCCCGCACGTGGTCGAGCGGCGACACCGTGACCTCCTGGCCCTGGTAGGCCAGCACGGCGAACGGGTCGGCGATGATCGGCACCTGGCCCGGCGGACGGACCGTCACGGCGAGCAGCCCGGCGGACTCGGCCCGGCCGTCGGAGAGGGTGAGCGCCACATCCTTCACGCCGGTGCCGTCGCCGTGGTCCGAGTAGGCGACCTGGCCCTGGGGGGTGAACGTCACGGTGTCGGGGGCCGGGATGGACGCCGCCGACAGGTAGAACGAGTCGCCGTCGGGGTCGTAGCAGTCGCCGAGCACCGCCGACGTCACGCGGCCGCCGGCCTGGACCACCGCCTTCGCGTTCCGGACGCAGACCGGCGGCGCGTTCTCGCCGGAGGTGCGGACGGTCACGGTGACGTGGGCGCTCGCGGTCCCGCCCCGGCCGTCCGAGATCGTGTAGTCGAAGCCGATGGAGCCCGTGGCGGTGTCCGGCAGCGACAGCTGCAACTGCTGGTCCGCGTTGGTGAGCTGCAGCGTCCCCTGCGTGGCGGGCACGGCGGTGAACGAGTCGATCGTCAGCACGTCGCCGTTGGGGTCGTAGTCGTTGAGCAGCACCGGGAGCGGCGTGACGCGGCCGGGGCGCGCGCCGAAGGTGTCCGCGACGGCGACGGGAGGCTGCTCCTGCTTCTCGTACTGCGGCGCCGTGTCCTGCTTGGTCTGGTTGACGAGCTCCTGGGTGGTCTTCTTGGAGACGAGTTCATCCCAGTTGTCGATGCGGGTGTTGCCGCTCTGGACGGCCCACGCGACGCCCGAGCGCCCGTCGTTGAGGACCACCCGGTCGCCGTTGGCCCGGAAGTCGAGCGTGGCGCCGGCCGGGACCTGGTCGAGCGTCGAGCGCTCCCCCGCGCCGGTGCTCGAGCAGGAGCGCCACGCCGTCCCGGCGCTCCAGGCGGCGTAGGTGCACCCTGCCACGGTCACCGGCGCGGCCGGCGTGCCGCTGACCTGCGCGACCGGACGGGTCGCCCGGCCGCCGTCGAGCGGCACCCGCACGAGACCCGTCCCTGTGGCGATCCAGACCGCGTCCCCGTCCGCGGACGGCTGCTGCAGCACCGGCTCGGCCCCCACGGCCAGGAACGCGCCCAGGTCGACGGCGCGTCCGTCCACCCACAGCGTGCGCTGGTCGGGATCGAGCAGCGCCCAGTGCCCGCCGACCGCGGTCAGGGACACGTTCGCGCCGTCGCCCCGCGTCGCGACCGGGGTGGTCGTGGTCGACGGCTCGGCCGCGTTGAGGTCGGCGCGCACCAGCGAGCGCGTGCCCGGCTGGTAGGCGAAGAGCACACCGGACGGATCCATCGCCGAGACGGCGCGGCCGCCCAGGTCGACGGTGGCCGCCGAGCCGGAGTTGAACCGGTCGAGCTGCGCCACGGAGGTCAGCCACAGCTGCCCGGTGGTCTGCGACAGGAGCGCGACGTGGCCTCCCGCGAGCGACACCTGCGGCGACCGCGGAGGGAGGGCGACCGACTTGCCGGCCTCCGCCTTCGCGGGATCCACGACCGCGATCGTGTTGGCCTCGCGGTCGATCAGCAGCACATCGGTGCCGTCCTGCACGACGTCGAGCGCCTCGCCGGTGCCCGCGACGACCGAGTTGAGCTTGTCGATCTCGGTGTTGGCCCGGCCGAGCGACTTCTTCGCGTCGCTGGCCACCCACACCGCCGCGTCGTCGAGGTGCAGGTGCTGCGCGCTGTATCCCCCGGACACGACCGCCAGGGTGGTCACGAGCGCCGCGATGGCCGTGCCGCTGACCGCCGTCGCCGCGACGGACTTGTGAGCGGCCAGCCAGGACCCGAGGCGCGCGAGCGGGGTCACGTCCCGTCCGTCCGCTCGACGCACTTCTGGCCGCTGGGCGTGCCCGTCTTGCCGTCGCGGTTCACGGTGACCGTGACGCACACCGTCTCGCCGGGCTTCGCATCCACCCGGAACTCGGTGGCGTGCTGGCTGCTGGGCGGCTGGTCCTGAACGGTCACCTGGTAGGTGTCGCCGCTCTGCAATCCGGGATCGCTCCAGCTGAACACGATCGTGCTGCCGGTCACCCGGCCGCTCAGGTCGCGGACCGTGGGGATGTCGCCGTTCGACCCGGCGCGCACCAGCACGACGGACGCCGTCACAGCCAGTACCACGACCAGCGCCGCGCAGGCGATGAGCGACGCGACGAGCGCGCGCGAGACCTTCGACGGGGGCGCCTGCTGCGGCGTCTGCGCGCTGCCGGCGCTCTCCCGGACCACCGTGTGCGTCGCGGCCCGGGTGACCGTCGCGGAGGCGGGCGCCGTCCGGCGACGGCGGCGGCGCGCGCCCGGATCGACGGCGACGACGCCTTTGACGCGGGTGCGGTCCTCCGGGTCGCCGGCCGTGGCCAGCGCCCAGTCGTCCATGGCGACCTCGATCGGCGTCTGCGGCAGCTCGAGCTCGGCCTCCACCGCCTGCAGCTCGCGGATGAACTCGAGGGCGCTGCGCTGACGCTGCCCGGGCTTGCGCGACATCGACCGCAGCAGCACCTGCTCCAGCCGCGGCGGGACGTCGGCCCGGCCGATCGGCAGCGGCCGGCTCTTGGTGATGCGCTGGATGAGCTCGGCGGAGGTGTTCTCCTTGCCCGGCACCTCGAACGGGGAGCGCCCGGCGAGCAGCGAGTACATCGTCGCGCCGAGCGACCAGACCTCGCTGGCGATCGTGCCGCTCGTCTCATCGAGCAGAACTTCGGGGGCCGACCACGGGATCGACAGGCCGATGGCCTCCGTGACGTCGGCCTCGCTGAGCGTCGCGGCGATGCCGAAGTCGCTCAGCACCGGGTGCCCGTAGGCGGTGCTCAGGATGTTGGACGGCTTGATGTCGCGGTGCAGCACCCCGGCGCGGTGGGCCGTCTCGACGGCGCTGGCGATCCGGACGCCGATGCTGAGCACCTCCGGGACCGACAGCGGCTCCGACCGGTACCGCTGTCCGATCGCCGCCGAGCACAGCTCCATGACCAGGTAGGGACGCCCGTCCGACGACACGCTCGCCTGGTAGACGGTGAGGATCGAGGGATGCGTGCTCAGCTGGGCCATGAGGTTGGCCTCGGCCTGGAACATCTGCTTGACCTGGCTCGTGACCACCTCGGCCAGCATCACCTTGACCGCGACCTGGCGGCGGGGCATGTTCTGCTCGTAGAGGAACACGTCGGCGAACCCGCCGGACCCGAGCACACGCACGTACGAGAATCCGGGGAGGTTCGGCGGCTGGGACGGCAAACGCCGGGCCATGGCTCCTCCGGTTCGTCGACGAAACGCGTTCGCGGCTGCAAAAGCGTTTGATAATTGTAGGCAGCCGCTCCTGAGCCGCAGCCGGGCCGGACCCGCACTGGGGACAACTCGATTACCCCCAAGTCGGGGGACAGTTTCAGTGTCTGCGGGCGGGCCTGCGGGACTCCCCGTCGCGGTGCGCTCCCGACTCCGGCGTCGCCAGCACGTCCACCACCACCACGGTCACGTTGTCGCGCCCGCCGTTGCCGAGCGCCGCATCCATCAGCTGCTGCGCCGCGTCGAGCGGGGACGAGCCCTCGCCGAGGAAGTAGCGGATGCCGTGCTCGGTCAGCTCCTTCGTCAGGCCGTCCGAGCAGACCAGCAGCCGGGAGCCGGCGACGATCGGCAGCAGGAAGTAGTCCGGGACCGGGTCCTCGTTGAAGCCGACCGCGCGGGTGATGACGTTGCTGTGCGGGTGGACTTCGGCCTCGGCCGGCGTGATGGCGCCCGCGTCGAGGAGCTCCTGCACGATCGAGTGGTCGACCGTCAGCTGCTCCAGCGTGCCGTCGCGGTAGCTGTAGACCCGGGAGTCGCCGATGTTGAACACCAGCCAGTAGGGCGAGCCGTCGACCAGGGTCAGGGCGATCCCGGTCACCGTCGTCCCCGTGCCGAGGTCGGTGTGCCCGACCCCGCGGCTCATGTCGTCCACGGCCGCGCGCAGGGCCTCGGTGAGCGTCACCTCGCCGACGAAGTCCGCCTTCACCTTCTCGGCGAGGCGCGTCACCACCGCCGTGCTGGCGAAGTCGCCCGCGGTGTGACCGCCCATCCCGTCGGCGACGGCGAAGATCGGCGACCGCGCGAGGAGGCTGTCCTCGTTGACGCTGCGCCGGTATCCCGTGTCGCTCAGCGCGGCCCACGAGAGACTGATGCGCGCGTCGGGATCGCCGGGGACGGCCACCGTGTGGCGTCTGCTGCTGCGACCGATCTGGGTCACTCGCGTCCTTCGTCTCGTCGGGCGGTGATCTCGATGATATTACCGTCGCCGATCTCGACCCTCGCTCCTGCGAGCACGACCACCGACTCCCCCGGCCGCAGCCGGCGGGCGCCCGCGGGACCGGTCACGACGGTGCCATTCGTCGAACGGAGGTCGGTCACCACGACGGCGTCCCCCGACTGCTCGATGCGGGCGTGCGTCGACGACACCTCCTGCGTCGGCGATGCGACCGTCGCCAGCCGCGGCGTCTCGCCGGATTCCACCCGCTGCATCGTGGGGCGCCGTCCCACCAGGACCGGGGCGTCGAGCGCGATGGTGTCCCCCGACGGGAGGCGCACCGCGAAGGTCGCGCGGGGCGGAGGAGCGACGACCGGCTCGGTGATGGGCAGCTCATCCGTGGGCACGACGGTGAGCGGGGCGGACGGCGTGTCGCGCTCCAACGGCCCAGCGGGCGGCGGCGGGATGCGCGGCGCGGCGCTCGCGGGTCCGGGCGCCGGTGCGGCGGTCGGCTCCTCGATGTCGACCGCACCGGGCAGTTCGTGGGCGGCGGGGTGGACGGCAGGGGGCACGACCTCCGGGTCGTCGGCCGCAGCGCCCGCACCCCGGCCGAACAGGCTCGAGCTCCGGTTGCGGTCCCGGATGATCGTCTCCTCGGCCGCCGGGCCGGCGGAGGCGTCGTCCGGCGCCTCGGCGGCTGCCTCGCCCCGGGCCGGTGCGGCGCTCCGTTCGGCGCGCTCGATCGGCGTCAGCGTCCAAGTGAGGAGCTCGCCGTCGGCGATGCCGATGCCGAGCGGCAGCGAGCCGATGGCCAGCCGCGCGACCGGTCCGGTCGCCGCGTCGTCGCCCTGCAGCACGAGGCCCGTCACGGTGCGGAACTCCGCCAGCACCCACGGCTGGACGCCCCCGGCGGAGAACCGGCGTGCTCCCCCGACGGAGAACACGTCGATCGCCGCGGAGCCGCGGACGACCGCCGTGACCGTCACCTCGCCCGCCGCGTTGGGCTCGGCGAGCTCCGCGACGGCGAAGGACCGCACGCTGTCGGGTCCGGCCAGCGGGAACGCACCCACCACGGACTCGATGGTCGCGAGGTCCGAGTCGGCGAGCCAGTACACGGCGTCGACGATCTCGTCGGAGACGGTGCTCTCGACGGCGGCGACGAAGCGGCGCCCGGCGATGAGCAGCCATCGCGAGGGGCCGGCCGTCGGGGCGTAACGGATGAAGCCGCCAGTCATCGTCGGCTCCTCTCGTGGTCGATGCGAGTGTAGCCGGGAACCGGCACGGTCACCGAGCGACGGGATGCTCGACCAGGCGGAACGGGGTCCCGGCGCAGTGGCGCGCGCGGTCCGGCACCGCGACGACCGTCCCGACCGCGACCGCGGGGTCGGTGGACACCGTGACGCGCCCCGCCGCGTTGACCAGGGCGAGCGGCCGCCCGGCGGCGAGCATCCCGGGGAGCAGCTCGCGCTCCAGCCGCTTGACGTACACGTCGACCCCGACGACCCCGATCATCGCGCCCGAACGCTCCACCGGCGAGGTCACGGTGACGATGTAGTCGCACGCGCACAGATGGTCGACGTACGGGCCGGTGACGTGCGTGCGGTGGGTGGACTGCGGGATGCGGTACCACTCCAGCGAGCGGAGGTCGCGGAGGTACTCGGAGTACGAACGGGACGCGAGATCGAGCTTCGACGGCCCCGAGGTGGCGCCGAAGACGGGATTGTCGTCGAGCGCGCCCAGCCACCAGGCGAACCGCAGGTCGCCCTCCGGCCCCTCCGGCGCGGCGATGTAGCCCGCGCCGATGAGCAGCGGGTCGTCGGCGTCGAGTGCGGGCAGCACCAGCGCGGCGACACGCTCGTCCACCGTCCCGTCGCCCGGGCCGGGCAGCGCCTCGCGCCAGCCGTCGAGGGTCGCGTGGATGCGTGCGAACAGCTCCTCGACCTGAGCCGCCGCCGCGTCGACCGCCGCCGCGTCGACCGCCTCCGCGCCGTGCGCCGCCGGCGTCTCAGCCACCGATCGCACCCCCGGTCTCGATCCGCGCCTTCGCGGCGAGCAGCCACCGGGCGACGGCACCGAGGAGGGCGCTCACACCCGCACGGGCGCGCTCGGCGTCGCGGGCCGCGACCGCGTCGGCGACGCCGTGCACCGCATCCCGGGTCGCCGTCCGCAGGGCCGCGTCGCGCATCCCCAGCCAGAGCAGCGGCCCGAACTCGGCCTGCAGCCGCAGCTGCTCGCGCACCAGCCGGGTGGACTGGCTGAGCACGGCGAGTTCGAGCAGGAAGCCGCCGGCGCTGCGCCGCGCCTCCGGAGCCTTGGAGAAGTCCGCCGCCGCGAGCCAGGCGCGCAGGCGCGCGTCGTCCTCGGCGGTCGCACGCTCGGCGGCGCGGTCGGCGCAGCCCGCGGCGATCGCGGTGACGTACACCGCGAGGTCGCCCAGCTCGACCTGCGAGAGTCCGCGGAGACGCGTGGTGAGGAGGGCGTCGTCCGGGTCGCCCGGACGGACCACGAAGCTGCCTCCGTCACGTCCGCGACGAGTCTCCAGGAGTCCGTCCTGGCGCAGCATCCCCAGGCCCTCGCGAGTGGTCACCAGGGCGACGCCGAAGCGACGGGCGAGCTCCGCCTCGCTGGGCAGCCGCTCCCCCGGCGCGAGGACGCCGAGCACGATGGCGTCGGCGAGCCGCCGGGCGACCTGCTCCGCCCGGCCGGCGTCCGCGAGCTGAGCGAAGACGGCGTCGCGCGCACCCGGGACAGCGCGCGTCGTCTGCGGCACGGTGCGGGGCTCGCTGGTCACGGGACCACGATATCCCGCGCGATTCATCCGGTATAGGATGAATCGACGTCGAGCAAAGGAGCGCGGATGGCGGAGCCGACCCCGGAGGGCCTCCCGGCCGGCGTCCTCGCAGGTGTCCGCGTCGCCGACTTCTCGCGCGTCCTGGCCGGGCCCTACGCCACGATGATGCTCGCCGACTTCGGCGCGGACGTGGTGAAGATCGAGAGCCCGACGGGCGACGACACGCGCGCTTGGCGGCCGCCGGCCGACGAGGCGGGCGAATCCACCTACTTCGGCGCGGTCAACCGGAACAAGCGGTCCGTCGTCTGCGACCTCGGCACGTCCGACGGCCTCGCCGCCGCGCGCCGGCTGGCGGAGACCGCCGACATCGTCGTCGAGAACTTCCGCCCCGGCGTCATGGAGCGCTTCGGCCTCGACGAGGCGACGCTCCGAGCAGCGAACCCGCGGCTCGTGTACTGCTCGATCACCGGTTTCGGCCGCGACGCGGGCGCGGCGCTGCCCGGCTACGACCTCCTCGTCCAGGCGGTCGGCGGCCTCATGAGCATCACGGGATCACCCGGCGGCGAGCCCACGAAGGTCGGCGTCGCCCTGGTGGATGTGCTCACCGGCCTGAACGCGTTCTCCGGCATCCTGCTCGCCCTCCGGCAGCGGGAGGCGACCGGGCGCGGCTCGCGCGTCGACGTCGACCTCCTCGGCTCGCTGCTCGCCGCCCTCACCAACCAGGCGTCGGGCACCCTGGCGACGGGACGCTCCCCCGAGCGGCTCGGGAACGCGCATCCCAGCATCGCGCCCTACGAGCTGTTCCGGGCCGCCGACCGCGACCTGGTCGTCGCCGTCGGCAACGATCGTCAATTCGCCGCCTTCGCCGCCGCACTCGGGCGGCCCGCACTGGCGACGGACCCGCGCTTCGCGACCAACGAGGCGCGCGTCGCCCACCGCGCGGAGCTGCGCGAGGCGCTCGAACCGCTGCTCGCCGTCCGCCCCGCCGCGGACTGGGTCGCGACGCTGACCCGCGAGCGGGTCCCGGCGGGTCTCGTCAACGGCGTGGCCGAGGCGTTCGCGTTCGCGGCGTCGCTCGGCCTCGACCCGGTCGTCGAGACCGTGGACCCCGCCACCGGCCGCCGCTCCCGGCAGCCGGCGACGCCCATCCACCTGGACACGGCACCGGCCGTGCACCGCACCCCCGCCCCGCTGCTCGGCGCGCACGACGCGCGCTGGGCCGACGAGGACTGACCACCGGCGAGAGGACCCACCGTGACGACGACGCTCGACGAGGCGTTCAGCATCGACCATCTGCTCAGCGACGAGGAGCGGGGCTGGCGCGACCGCGCGCGCGCCTTCGCCGCCGACCGCATCCGGCCGGTGATCGAGCAGGACTTCGAGGACAAGCACTTCCGCCGCGAGCTGGTCGCCGAGCTGGGTGCGCTCGGCGTGCTCGGCATGCACCTGAAGGATGAGGGATGCGCGGGAGCGGGCGCGGTCAGCTACGGTCTCGTCTGCCACGAGCTGGAGGCGGCCGACAGCGGCTGGCGCACCTTCGTCTCGGTGCAGGGGTCGCTTGCGATGAGCGCGATCTCGAAATTCGGCTCCGACGAGCAGAAGGCCGAGTGGCTCCCGCCGATGGCGCGCGGCGAGAAGATCGGCTGCTTCGCCCTCACCGAGCCCGACGGCGGCAGCGACCCGGCGGCCATGCGCACCCGCGCACGGCGCGACGGCGACGACTGGGTCATCACGGGCAGCAAGCGGTGGATCGGCCTCGCCGCCCTCGCCGACATCGCCGTCGTGTGGGCCGCGACCGACGACGGCGTGCGCGGGTTCCTCGTCCCGACGTCGACCCCCGGCTTCACGGCCACGGCGATCGACGGCAAGCTCTCGATGCGCGGGTCGGTGCAGTGCGACATCGTGCTCGATGAGGTGCGCATCCCCGGCTCCGCGCAGTTGCCCGGGGCGCGCGGGCTCTCCGGGCCGTTCGCGTGCCTCAACGAGGCCCGCTACGGGATCGTCTGGGGAGCGATGGGCGCCGCACGCGACTGCCTGGAGGTGTCCATCGCGCGGGCGACGAGCCGGGAGGTGTTCGGCCGTCCGATCGGCGCCAACCAGCTCATCCAGGAGAAGCTCGCGAACATGCTCGTCGAGTACGAGAAGGGCGTGCTCCTCGCCCTGCACCTCGGGCGCCTCAAGGAGGCGGGAAATCTCACGCCGACGCAGATCAGCGTCGGCAAGCTCAACAGCGTGCGCGAGGCGCTCGCGATCGCGCGCGAGGCCCGCACCATCCTCGGCGGCGACGGCATCACGAACGCGTTCCCGGTCATGCGGCACATGGCGAATCTCGAGTCGGTGCGGACCTACGAGGGAACCGACGAGATCCACACCCTCGTGCTCGGCCGGGCGCTCACCGGGCTGGCGGCGTTCGCATGAGCGGCGGGACTGCGACGACGATGACCGCAGTGGATGACGCGGTCGCGGCCGCTTCACGCTCCGGGATCGCGCGCACCACGCGGGACGAGCGCGCCGACCGGCTGGAGGCGCTCGCCGACGCC
This sequence comes from Leifsonia shinshuensis, assembly GCF_031456835.1. Classification (NCBI taxonomy): domain Bacteria; kingdom Bacillati; phylum Actinomycetota; class Actinomycetes; order Micrococcales; family Microbacteriaceae; genus Leifsonia; species Leifsonia shinshuensis. The sequence goes on along the minus strand of NZ_JAVDVK010000001.1, from coordinate 721,363 downwards.
CTGGAGGCCGACCGCGCGGACCTCGTCGCCATCGCCCACGACGAGACCCACCTCTCGACCGCGCGTCTCGACGGCGAGGTGACCCGCACGGCGGCGCAGCTCCGCTTCTTCGCGGGCGTCGCTCGCGAAGGCGGATACCTGGAGGCCGTCGTCGAGTCTCCCGACCCGTCGCTCGTGCCGCCGCGCCCGGATCTCCGCCGCATCCTGCGCCCGCTCGGCCCGGTCGCCGTGTACGCGGCCTCCAACTTCCCGTTCGCGTTCTCGGTGCTCGGCAACGACACCGCGTCGGCCCTGGCCGCCGGGTGTCCCGTGATCGTGAAGGCGCACCCCGGGCATCCAGAGCTCTCGCGCGCGACCGCTGCTCTCGCCGCGGCGGTTCTGCCCGCGGGCTGGTTCGGCTTGGTGGAAGGGATGGACGCGGGCGTCGAGCTGGTGCGTCACCCCGGCGTCCGCGCCGCCGGCTTCACCGGCTCCGTCCGCGGCGGCCGCGCGCTGTTCGACCTCGCGGTGTCGCGTCCCGACCCCATCCCCTTCTACGGCGAACTGGGCAGCATCAACCCGGTCGTCGTCACCCGGCAGGCCGCGGCGGAACGCGCGGCCGAGATCGGCACGGGACTCGTCGGCTCCTTCACCCGCGACGCCGGCCAGTACTGCACCAAGCCGGGGCTCGTCATCATCCCGGCGGGCGGCGGGGTCGAGGAGGCGGCGCGGGCCGCCCTCGGCGACGCGCCCGCGAGCCGGCAGCTGACGCCGCGGATGGCCGATGCGTTCGCGGACGGCGTCGAGGCGCTGGCCGCGCGACCGGAGGTGACGGTCACCCGCGGCAGCGGTGGCGATGGTGTCTCGACGCCCACCATCGTGTCGGTTCCGGCCGGCGCGTTCCTGGCGGATCCCGAGACCTTCCTCGCCGAGTGCTTCGGCCCGGTGACCGTGGTGGTGAGCTACGCGGACGACGAGCTCGACCGCATCCTGAGCGCCCTGGAGCACTCGCTCACCGCGACGATCCACCGCGGATCCGGGGAGGACGTCACCGCGCTCGCCGAGCGCCTGTCGGGCATCGCGGGACGTCTGCTCTTCGACGGCTGGCCGACCGGCGTCGCGATCGGCTGGGCGCAGCACCACGGCGGCGGCTGGCCGGCCACCACCGCGAGCGTGCACACCTCGGTCGGCGCGACGGCCATCCGCCGCTGGCTGACGCCGATCGCCTACCAGGACGCGCCCCAGGAGGTGCTCCCGCCGGAGCTCCGCGACGGCAACCCCCTCGGGATCCCGCGCCGCGAGTCCTGACCCGCCGCACGAGATTCGTGCCAAATCGCGGTCTCACCGAGGCGAGAACCGCGATTCGGCACAAATCGTGCGCTCAGACGGCGGCGTCGGGAGCGGTCGCCGCGGGGGCCGCATGCTCCGTGGGCGCCGCGCGCCGCGCGCGCAGCAGCTCGGCGACGCGGATCGCGTCGCCCTCCGGCGCATCCGAGTGACGGTCCGGCCGCGCGATGAACAGGTAGAGCAGACCGGCCCCGGCGACGATCCCGAGCCCGATGAGCACGATCCAGTCGTTGAACACGCTGCCCGTCGCCGTCGGCCACGCCAGCAGCACCATCGCGAACACGCCGTAGGCGAGCGCCAGGATGTTGACGACCAGACCGGCGCCGCCCAAACTGAACGGCCCGGCGGGACGCCACCCCTTCACCCGCTGCCGCAGCGACGCCAGCACGACCGACTGGAACGCCACGTAGATGCCGAGCACGGCGAAGGCGGTCACCTGCGTGATCAGGCCGTCGGGACCGACGTAGACGATCAGCGTGATGAGCACCGGGATGCTGCACGCCACGATCAGCGCGTTGACCGGCACCTTCGTCCGCGGCGACACCTTCGCCAGCCACCGGTGCGCCGGGATCATCCCGTCGCGGGCGAACGAGAACAGCAGCCGGCTCGCCGCCGCCTGCAGGCTCAGCACGCAGGACAGGAACGCGGTCACCGCGACGACGAGGAAGATCTTGGCGCCGACCGTGCCGAGCGCCGACTGCAGGATCTCGGGGATCGGGTCCACGTCCTTGCCCGCGACGATCTTCTCGAGGTCGGGAGCGGCGAGCACATAGCCGCCGAACGCGAACAGCGCCGAGACGCCGCCGACGAGGATCGTCATCGACATGGCCTTCGGGATGCGACGCGCCGGGTCCGCGACCTCCTCCGCCACATCCCCGCACGCCTCGAACCCGTAGAACAGGAACAGGCCGGCCAGGGCCGCGCCGAGGAACGCCACAAGGTACGACCCGTCGCCCTGCACACCCATGGTGTCGAAGAACACCGAGAACGGGTGCTTGCGCTGGAAGATCAGCAGGTACAGCCCGACCGCGATCACGCCGATCAGCTCCGCTGCGAGCCCGATGCGGGCGACGGTCGCCAGCGTCTTCGTCCCCGTGAAGTTGAGGGCAAGCGCCACCACCAGAAGCAGCACGGTGAGCCCGAGCGTGACCTCCTTGGTCGGCTCCAGCCCGAACAGGCTGGCGAGGAAGCCGCTCCCGTATCCGGCGACCGCGGTGATGGTCACGATCATCGCCCAGATGTAGATCCAGGCCGCCATCCAGGCGTACCTCCGGCCCCACAGCCGCCGCGCCCACGGGTAGATGCCGCCGTGGATCGGGTACTGCGAGACCACCTCGCCGAAGACGAGGGACACCAGGAGCTGCCCGGCGCCGACGATCACGATCCACCAGATGGAGGGCGGCCCGCCGGTGGCCATCGCCACGGCGAACAGCGAGTACACGCCGACCAGGGGCGACAGATAGGTGAAACCGAGGGCGAAGTTCGCCCAGAAGGTCATCGACCGGTTGAAGGAGTCCTCGTATCCGAGGACGGCGAGGTGCTCGCCGTCCCCGAGGTGCTCGGACGGGTGCTCTGCAGACATCGACTGCCTTTCGCTTCTGTTCCACACGACGATGTGTGTGGAGGCAGCGTAGCGGAGACGGCGGCTCGATACCTATAGGACAGGATGATTCACTCGCCGATGTACGACATCACGTGCTTGATGCGGGTGTAGTCCTCGAAGCCGTACTGCGAGAGGTCCTTGCCGTAGCCGGAGTGCTTGAACCCGCCGTGCGGCATCTCGGCCACGATCGGGATGTGCGTGTTGATCCACACGCAGCCGAAGTCGAGCCCCTTGGCGAACCGCATGGCGCGACCGTGGTCCTTCGTCCAGACGGACGACGCGAGCCCGTAGCTCACGCCGTTGGCGTTCGCCAGCGCCTCCCGCTCGTCGGAGAACCGCTGCACCGTCTGCACCGGGCCGAAAATCTCGTTCTGAACCGCCTCGTCGTCCTGCCGCAGCCCGGACACGATCGTCGCCTCCCAGAAGTAGCCGCGGTCGCCCTGACGGCGGCCGCCGGTCTCCACCCGTGCGTGGTCGGGCAGCCGGTCGACGAAGCCCTCCACCTGCGCGAGCTGGTTGGCGTTGTTGAGCGGACCGTAGAGGATGCCGGCCTCGCGCGGCGCTCCCGTGCGGGCGTTGTCGCGGGCGTACTGCGCGAGCGCCGCAACGAACTCGTCGTGGATGCCGTCCTGCACCAGCAGCCGGGTGGCCGCGGTGCAGTCCTGACCGGCGTTGAAGTACCCGGCCGCGACGATGCCCTCCACCGCCTTCTCGAGGTCGGCGTCGTCGAAGACGATCACCGGCGCCTTGCCGCCGAGCTCCAGGTGCACACGCTTCAGGTCGAAGGAGGCGGCGCGTGCCACCTCCATGCCCGCGCGGACGGAGCCGGTGATCGAGATCAGCTGGGGCACCGGGTCCGCGGTCATCGCGGCCCCCGTCGTGCGGTCGCCGAGCACCACGTTCAGCACGCCCGCCGGGAGGAACTCGGCGGCGACCTCCGCCAGCAGCAGGGTCGAGAGCGGCGTCGTGTCCGACGGCTTGAGCACGGTCGTGTTGCCGGCCGCCAGCGCCGGGGCGAACTTCCACACCGCCATGTTCAGCGGGTAGTTCCACGGCGTCACCTGGCCGACGACGCCGATCGGCTCGCGACGGATGAACGACGTGTGGTCGGGCATGTACTCCCCCGCCGAGCGGCCCTCCAGGTTGCGGGCGGCCCCGGCGAAGAAGCGGATCTGGTCGACGGAGAGCAGGATCTCGTCCTCGACGAGCGTGGCACGCGGCTTGCCGGTGTCCAGGGACTCGACGTCGGCGAACTCCTCGGCCCGCGCCTCCATCGCGTCGGCGATCCGGAACAGGGCGAGCTGCCGCTCGGCCGGCGTGGTCTGTCCCCACACGCCGAAAGCACGCTCCGCAGCACGGTAGGCGTCGGCCACATCCTCCGCCGTCGAGACGGGAGCCGTCCCGTACACGTCCTCGGTCGCGGGGTCGATCAGGGGGATGCCGGACGAGCCGCGCGCCTCCACGTGGCGGCCGTCGACGAAGTTCCGCAGTTCGGGTGTGCTCATGCCCGCAGCCTACTGATTTCGTCACCGGAATGGCCAGATACGTGCGGAATCGCTTGCCAGGTGCCTGATCCGCTGACAGAATCGGTCCATGAGTACCCCTCGGGCAACGAACGGCCAGAAGGCTGCGACGATCGACGACGTCTCGAAGGCGATCATCGAGCAGTTGCAGGTGGACGGCCGCAAGTCGTACGCGGAGATCGGCAAGGCCGTCGGTCTCAGCGAGGCGGCTGTGCGCCAGCGCGTGCAGAAGCTCACCGAGTCGGGTGTGATGCAGATCGTGGCCGTGACGGACCCGATGCAGCTCGGCTTCTACCGGCAGGCGATGATCGGCGTGCGCTGCACGGGCGACACGCGGGCGGTCGCCGACAAGCTGGCGGCCATGCCGGACGTGGACTACGTGGTGCTGACCGCGGGCACGTTCGACATCCTCGCCGAGGTGGTGTGCGAGAACGACCTCGACCTCATCACGATGCTCAATTCCGAGATCCGGACGCTGGAGGGCGTGCTCTCCACCGAGACGTTCGTGTATCTGAAACTCCACAAACAGTTCTACAACTGGGGAACGCGATAACCATGACGACAACCGTAGAAACGTTCGGCGAACCCATCGCGGCCGAGGAGGCGGCGCTGCAGGCCAAAGCGCGCGATCACCTCTGGATGCACTTCGCCCGCCAGTCGGTGATGGAGGAGGGCCACGGCGTCCCGATCATCACGCGCGGCGAGGGCCACCACATCTGGGACTCCCACGGCAAGCAGTACATCGACGGCCTCTCCGGACTCTTCGTCGTGAATGCCGGCCACGGCCGCAAGCGCCTCGCCGAGACGGCGGCCAAGCAGGCCGAGCAGCTCGCGTTCTTCCCCATCTGGTCCTACGCCCACCCGAACGCGATCGAGCTGGCCGACCGGCTGGCCTCCTACGCTCCGGGCGATCTGAACCGCGTCTTCTTCTCCACCGGCGGCGGCGAGGCGGTCGAGACCGCCTTCAAGCTGGCCAAGTACTACTGGAAGCTGCAGGGGCGCCCCACCAAGCACAAGGTGCTCTCCCGCGCCGTCGCCTACCACGGCACCCCGCAGGGCGCGCTGGCGATCACCGGCATCCCCGCCATGAAGGAGATGTTCGAGCCGCTGACGCCGGGCGGGTTCCGCGTCCCGAACACCAACTTCTACCGCGCCGACGAGATGGGCGCTCCGAGCGACGACATCGAGGCCTTCGGCGTCTGGGCGGCGAACCGCATCGAGGAGATGATCCAGTTCGAGGGTCCGGAGACCGTCGCCGCGATCTTCCTCGAGCCGGTGCAGAACTCCGGCGGATGCTTCCCGCCGCCCCCCGGCTACTTCCAGCGGGTGCGCGAGATCTGCGACAAGTACGACGTGCTCATGGTGAGCGACGAGGTCATCTGCGCCTTCGGCCGCATCGGCCACATGTTCGCGTGCGACGAGTACGGCTACGTGCCGGACATGATCACCTGCGCCAAGGGCATGACCAGCGGCTACTCCCCCATCGGCGCGACGATCATCAGCGACCGGATCTACGAGCCCTTCAAGCACGGCAACACGTCGTTCTACCACGGCTACACCTTCGGCGGTCACCCGGTCTCGGCCGCGGTGGCGCTCGACAACCTGGACATCTTCGAGGAGGAGCGCCTCAACGAGCGCGTCCGCGAGAACTCGCCGCTGTTCCGCGCCGAGCTCGAGAAGCTGCTCGACCTGCCGATCGTCGGCGACGTGCGCGGCGCCGGCTACTTCTTCGGCATCGAGCTGGTGAAGGACAAGAACACCAAGGAGACGTTCGACGACGACGAGTCGGAGCGCCTGCTCCGCGGGTTCCTGTCGAAGGCCCTCTTCGACGCGGGCCTCTACTGCCGCGCCGACGACCGCGGCGACCCCGTCGTCCAGCTCGCCCCGCCGCTCACCATCGGGCCGAGCGAGTTCGTCGAGATCCGCCAGATCCTGGAGTCGGTGCTCACCGAGGCGTCGAACCACCTGTAGGCCACCCGAGGGACGAGTCCGGGATCGCGCACGCGGTCCCGGACTCGTCTCTTAAGGAAGAGGAGCGCAATGGACTACCGCAGCGTCGGCTTCTGGTTCGACTCCATCGCGGAGGCGGAGGACGGCTTCCGCCCCCGCCCCGGCCTCGACGCCGACCTGGAGGCGGACGTCGCCATCGTCGGCGCCGGCCTGACCGGCCTGTGGACGGCGTACTACCTGCAGGAGCACGACCCGGCGCTCCGGATCGTGCTGCTGGAGAAGGAGGTCGCCGGGTTCGGCGCCTCCGGCCGCAACGGCGGCTGGTGCTCGTCCCTCTTCCCCTGGTCGGCGTCCAAGCTCGAGCAGCGGTACGGCTTCGACGCCGCTGTGGCCACACGGCGCGCGATGGTCGGGACCGTGGACGAGGTGGGCCGCGTCGCCGAGGCCGAGGGCATCGACATCGACTACGCGCGCGGAGGAACGGTGACCTTCGCGCGGTCCGCCCCGCAGGTGGCCGCCGCGCGCGCCGAGTTCGAGGAGTCGGAGCGCTTCGGCGTCGACCACGTGTCCCTGTGGGGCACCGAGACGGTGCGCGCCCGGTTCCGGGCGGCGGACGCCGTGGCCGCGATCTTCACGCCCGCGTGCGCGCGCATCCACCCGGCGAAGCTGGTGCGGGGCCTCGCCCGGGTCGTGGAGCGGCGGGGCGCCACGATCGCCGAGGGCACCACGGTGCAGTCGTGGGAGGGCGGGACCGTCCGGGTGCGCTCGGGAGGCGCGGACCGCGTCGTCCGGGCCGGAACCGTGGTGAACGCGACCGAGGGATACGGCTCGCAGCTCCCCCAGATCGGACGGCGCATCCTGCCGCTCTACTCGCTGATGATCGCGACGGAGCCGCTGCCCGACGCGACCTGGGAGCGCATCGGAATCGAGCACGGTCAGACGTTCACCGACTTCCGGAACCTCATCGTCTACGGGCAGCGCACCGCCGACAACCGCTTCGCGTTCGGCGGACGCGGCGCGCGCTACCATCTCGGCAGCGCCATCCGGCCGGAGTACGACCGGTCTCCGCGGGTACGCGAGCACCTCATCCGCACCCTGTTCGACCTGTTCCCGGATGCGGCGGGCGCCCGGGTGACGCACCACTGGGGCGGCCCGCTCGGCGTGCCCCGCGACTGGCACGCGAGCGTCGGCTACGACGCCGAGGCACGCGAGGCCTGGGCCGGCGGCTACGTCGGCGACGGGCTGAGCACGACCAACCTGGCCGGCCGCACGCTCGCCGACCTGCTCACGGGTACCCGTACCGAGCTGACCGCGCTGCCGTGGGTCGGGCACCGCTCGCCGCGCTGGGAGCCGGAGCCGCTGCGCTTCGCCGGCGCGAACGCCGGGCTCGTCGCGATGGAGTCCGCCGACCTCGAGGAGTCGGTCACCCGCCAGCCCTCCGTCGTCTCCCGCGCCCTCGGCCCGCTGATCGGTCACTGAACGGCGAACGCCCCGCCGTCGAGTCCACGATTTCTGCACGCTCGCGGGGCGATCAGCGTGCAGAAAGTGCGGACTCGACGACGGGGCGTCGTCGAGGGGGCGCGGAGGCTCAGGCGGCTGCGATCAGGCCTGAGCGAGGACGGCCTGGAGCTCCAGCGTGATGGTGACCTCGTCGCCGAGCAGCATGCCGCCGGTCTCGAGCGCGGCGTTGTAGGTGAGGCCGAAGTCCTCGCGGTTGATCTTGGTCTTGGCGGTCGCGCCGGCCTTGTAGTTGCCGTACGGGTCCTGACCGAAGCCGCCGAAGTCGAACTCGAAGGTGACGGGCTTGGTGACGCCCTTGATGGTGAGGTCGCCGTCGACGAGGAACTCGCCGCCCTCGTGGCGCACGCCGGTCGACACGAAGTCGATGGTCGGGTGCTCCTCGGCCAGGAAGAAGTCACCGGTGCGCAGGTGCGCGTCGCGGTTCTTGTCCTTGGTGTTGATGGAGGCGACGTCGGCCTTGGCGGTGACCTTCGACTCGAGCGGGTTCTCGGCGGTCACGAAGGTGGCGTCGAAGTTCTCGAACACGCCCTTGACCTTGCTGATCATCAGGTGACGGATGCTGAAGCCGACCTCGCTGTGGGCGGGGTCGATGGTCCAGGTGCCTGCCTTGTAGCCGGGGATCTCGATGGTCACGGTTGTCTCCTCGAAGTCGTGCGCGGGCGGCCTTTCCACCCTGCGTCGAATACATGCAAGCGCATCGAATCCCGCTTCATTCCCGATTCCGGAAAAAATGTTGACGCGTCACTCTTTCGGCGCGAGCGACCGCCGCAGTCGGAGCAGCTTCAGCACGTCGGCGTCGAGCTGGGCGGCGGGGATGCGGCCCTGCTGCACGGCGGCGACCACCGCATCCACCAAGGCCGCGGGATCGGAACCGGCCGGCAGCACATCCAGCACCATCGTGTTGCCCGCGGCGATCGCCTGCACGGCGTTCTCACCCGGGTCCTGGTACTGCGGCAGACCCGAGTCCTGCAGCATCCGCAGGTCGTCGGTGATGGAGGCGCCGCGGAAGCCGAGCCGGTCGGTGAGCACGCGGTGCCAGGCGGCGGAGAGGGATGCGGGGGCCGCATCCACCTGCGTGTAGGCGAGGTGCCCGAACATCACCAGCTCGGCGCCGGCATCCACCCCGGCGCGGAAGCTCGGCGCATCCCGTGCCGCCCAGTCGGCCTCGCTGACGCCGGTCGAGGGGATGGCGTGGTGCGAGTCGGCCTCGCTCTCGCCGTGACCCGGGAAGTGCTTGAGCGTGCTGAGGACCGTACCGCGCTCCCCCGCCACCGACGCGGCGACCCGGGCGGAGGACGCCGCGGGGTCGGTCCCGAGCACCCGGTCCGCGATGAAGGAGGCCGGGTCGGCGGTGACGTCGGCCACGGTCCCGAAGTTCACCGAGACGCCCGCCTGCTTCAGCAGCTGCGCCCGGCGGGCGAACGCGGCCTGGGTCGCGGTGGGAGCCTGGCCGCGAAGCACGTCCGCGCCGGGCTGGTCGTCCCACGGCAGGCGGGTGACGTCGCCGCCCTCCTCGTCGATGCCGATCAGCGGAGGCAGGCCCGGGTCCGAGGCGCCCATGGCCGCCGTCTCGGCGGCCAGCGCCGCGGGCGTCGCCGGGATGTTGTCGCCCATCAGGATCATGCCGCCGAGCCCGTAGCGGTCGACGAAGCCTCGCAGAGCCGCCGGGTCGGTACCGGGCAGGTGCAGCATCAACAGGCTCGCCGCCTTCTGGCGCAGCGTCATGTTGGCCAGCCGCTGCCGGGCGTAGGCGGCGACGGGGTCGGGCGCGGGCGTCGCCGTGGCTCGGGCGGAGGGCGACGAGGATGCCGTACCGGTGTGCCCGCTCGTGCTCGGCCGCGCGGCCGGCGCCGCCGAGGCGCACCCCGCCAGGGTCGCGCCGAGCACCGCCATCACGGCGGCGGCCACGATCGCGGTCGTCCTCCGCCCGGCTCTGCGCATCCCTCGATGCTAGCCGTCAGCCCTTGACGGCGCCTCCGAGTCCCGCGCTGCGCAGGAACAGCCCCTGGAAGACGAGGAACAGCGCGATCGGGATGAGCGTGGAGATCGCCAGCGCCGCCAGGTAGACGTCGAGCTGGATGGCCGCCTGCAGGGTGGGCAGCCGCACCGACAGCGGCTGCATGCCGGGGTCCCGCAGCACGAGCAGGGGCCAGAGGTAGTCCTTCCAGGCCGCGATGATCGCGAACACCGACACGACGCCGAGGATGGGCTTCGACATCGGCAGCACGATCGACCAGAACAGGCGGAACGGGCCTGCGCCGTCCGTCCGCGCCGCCTCGAACACCTCGCGCGGCAGGTTGTCGAAGAACCGCTTCACCAGCACGACGTTGAACGCGCTCGCCCCCGCCGGCAGCCAGACCGCCCAGAAGGTGTTGATCAGCGACTGCCCGAGCAGCGGCGGGTTCAGGATGGTGAGGTAGAGCGGCACGAGCAGCACCACCGACGGCACGAACAGCGTCGTGAGGATGAGCCCGTAGAGCACCTTCCCGTACGCCGGCCGCAGGACGCTGAGCGCGTAGCCGGCGGTCGTCGCCACGATCAGCTGCGCGGCCCACGAGCCGGCAGCGACCCAGATCGTGTTCATGAACTGCACGTCGATGTGGACGGTCGACCACGCGGTCGACAGGTTCGCCCAGTCCACCCCGTGCGGGAACAGGGCCATCGGCGTCCGGAGCGTGTCCTCGGTCGGCGTGATGGCCGACTTGGCGAGCCACAGGAGCGGACCGAGACCGACGATCACCAGCACCACGAGCAGGACGCCGTGGACCACGCGCGTGGTCCAGCGCACCCCGGCCCTACGCCGGTCCGACACCGAGAGGATGCCGCGGTCGGCCGACTCGGCGGCCCGTCGACGGCGGCGCCGGCGCCGCGGAGGCTCGGGCGACGCACCGTCCTCGATGACGTCCGTCAGGACGGTGCGGACTTCGGGCGGGAGCGACGTCGTGGTGGTCAATTCTGGCTCCAGGACTTGGTGAGGCGGAAGTACACGAGCGACAGCACGGCGAGGAAGGCGGCGAGCATCAGGCTGAGCGCCGTCGCCGCGCCGTAGTCGCCGCCGAGCGAGTTCTGGAACGCGTAGCGGTAGATCAGCAGCAGGATGGTCACCGTCGAGTCGACCGGCCCGCCGCCGGTGAAGAGGAACGGCTCGAGGAACACCTGCGCCGTGCCGATGATCTGCAGGATGAGCGTGATGAGCAGGATGCTGCGCAGCTGGGGCAGGGTGACGTGCCAGATCTTGTGCCAGATGCCCGCGCCGTCCACCTCCGCCGCGTCGTAGAGCTCGGGCGCCACACCGGTGATCGCGGCCAGGTAGATGATGATGGTCCCGCCGGCCGCCGCCCAGGTCGCCTCGACGACGAGGGACGGCATCGCCTGCGCCGCCGACTGGATCCACGGCTGCGGCGGGATGCCCACCCAGCCCAGGATGGTGTTGAACACGCCGTCGGGGCGGGCGTCGTAGAAGAACTTCCACAGCAGCACCGCCACGACCGGCGGCACGACGACCGGCAGGTACGCCAGCGCGCTGTACAGTCCCCGCGCCCGCTTGACCTCGCTCATCAGCACCGCCGCGATCAGCGGCACCGGGTAACCGAGCACTAGCGCCAGCAGGGCGAACCAGGCGGTGTTGCCGACCGCGGTCCAGAACAGCGGGTCGTTCACCACCTGCACGAAGTTGTCCCAGCCCACCCAGGTCGGCGCGCTGACGAGGTTGGTGTGCTGGAAGCTCATCACCACACTGCGAACGATGGGCCACCACGAGAAGATCCCGAAGATCACCAGCATCGGCAGGAGGAACAGGAGGGAGCTGAGGCCCCCGCCGCGCACCCAGGTGAGGGGCGTGCGGCGGGGACGGCTCAGCTGTCGATCGTGTGTCGTCACTTGTCTGCGTTCGTCACTTGTCTGTATTCGTCACTTATCGGCGTCGACGAGCTTCTGGATGTCGCTGTCGACCTTGCTGAGCAGCTGGTCGATGTCGGCCTTCTCATCCGTCAGCACGGCCTGGACGACCGAGTCGAGCGCGCCGTACAGCTCCTGCGTGTGCTTGTTCGGCTCCGGCACCAGGGAGGCGTCGAAGATCTTGTCGGTGAACGGCGCCACGTTCTCCTGCGGCACGTTCACCTCGTCCGCGATCCACTCCATGTTCTGGTCGTAGGTGGCCTTGTCGAACACCGGGAGCGTCGGGACGCCGACCGGCTGGTTCGACTTCACCAGCACCTTGGCGTCGGCGATCGCCTGCTCCTTGTTGAGCAGCTTCTGCATGTAGTAGAAGTCGATCCACTTCACCGCGGCCTCCTTCTGCGCCTGCGACGACTTGGGGCTGACCGCCGCCACGTTGCCGCCGACGAGCACTCCGGCGTCGCTGTTCGCGCTGTCGATCGGCAGCATCGTCAGGCCGTAGTTCTTCGGGTCGACGTTGTTCTGCTGCACCAGCGAGGTGAGCACGTCCGAGCCGGAGGGGTACATCGCGATCTGACCGGCGCCGAACGCCTGGTTGATGCCGCTCCAGTCGAGCAGGAAGTTGCTGCCGACCGAGTCGTCCTTCCAGCGGAGGTCGTGCAGCCACTGCAGCGCCTCCTTGGTGACCGGGTTGTTCGTGGTGACCTTCGTCTTCCCGCCGTCAGTGGTCTCCATCCGGCCGCCGCGCGAGTAGACCGTGGTGGTCAGCTCCCAGCCGCCGGTGTTGCCCTGCGTCATCTGCATGTAGCCGGCGACGCCGGGGACCTTCTCGGCGATCGTCTTCGCGTCGGCGCGCACCTCGTCCCAGGTGGTCGGCGGCTTGTCCGGGTCGAGCCCGGCCTTCTGGAAGATCTCGCGGTTGTAGGACAGGCCCATCGCGTACGGTCCGTACGGGATGCCGTAGATCTTGTCGCCGGACTTGGCGACCGCCAGCACGTTCTCGTTGAACTTGTCGGCGTAGGGCAGCTTCTTCACCTCGGCGGTGATGTCCGCGAGCTGGCCGGCCTGCAGCAGCGACTGCGAGTCGGTGAAGGGGACGTTGAACACGTCCGGGAGCGTGCCGCCCGCGAGCTGCGTCGCGAAGGTCGGGCCCGTCCACTGGTACTCCTCGGACTTGATGACGATGTCCGGGTTGGCCTTCTCGAACTCCTTCACCCGGTCGTCGAAGGCCTTGAAGGCGGCCTTGTCGCTGCCCGGGATGAGGCTGGCGACGGTGATGTGGACCTTGCCGTCGGCCGCGTCGCCGCCGGCGGACGAGCATCCCGCCAGGAGACCCGCTCCGGCGAGGGTGACCGCGGCTACGGCCGCGATCGTGCGTGGTGACTTCATTGTCTTGACCCTTTCGAGTGCGATGTGTTGCGTGGATGGTGCGTTTCAGGTGGTGAGGTGCCCCGCGGGCCGGGCGTGCGTGCGCAGCCAGGCCGTGGAGTCGGGAGGGAGCAGCCCGCCGACGAGCGGGCTGCTGCTGAGGAGGATCGCCTGGTGCTCCGGCAGCGGCACCGGCGCGGCGGAGAGGTTCGTGACGCTGGTGAAGACCGGCCCACGCGCGAAGGCGAGCACGCCGTCGGGGGCGTCCAGCCACTGCAGCGAGCCGTCGCCGAGTCCCGGCTCGGCGCGGCGGATGCGCAGCGCCTGCCGGTAGAGCCAGAGCATCGACGACGGGTCGCTCTGCTGCGCCTGGACGGTGAGCCCGGCCCACTCCGCCGGTTGCGGCAGCCAGGGAGGGGCGCTCGCGCCGTCCGGGCTGAACCCGAACGGTGCGGCGGTCCCGCGCCACGGCAGCGGCACCCGGCATCCGTCGCGCCCGGGGTCGATGCCGCCGGACCGCTCGTGCATCGGATCCTCCCGCAACTCGTCCGGCAGGTCCTCCACCTCCGGCAGCCCGAGCTCGTCGCCTTGATAGATGTAGAGCGATCCGGGCAGCGCCGCCGTGAGCAGCGCGGCGGCGCGGGCCCGGCGGCGGCCGAGCTCCGGGTCGGTGGGCGTGCCCTTGCGCTTGGTGGCGAAGGCGAACGACGAGTCCTCGCGGCCGTAGCGGGTCACCGCGCGGGTGACGTCGTGGTTCGACAGCACCCACGTACTGGGTGCGTGCACGGGAGCGTGCGCCCGCAGCGTCTCGTCGATGGAGGCGCGGAGCTCGCGAGCATCCCACGGCCGCGCGAGGAAGTCGAAGTTGAACGCCGTGTGCAGTTCGTCGGGGCGCAGGTACGCCGCGAACCGCTCGATGTCCGGCAGCCACAGCTCGCCCACCAGCACACGGGCGCCGGGGTAGCCGTCGGCGAGAGCCCGCCAGGCGCGGTAGATGTCGTGCAGCTCGTCGCGGTCCTGTGTGGGATGCGCGCCCGGCGCCGGCTCCTCGGGCACTTCGGGAAGGGACGGGTCCTTGACCAGCAGGGCGGCCGAGTCGATGCGGACGCCCGCGACGCCGCGGTCGAACCAGAAGCGCAGGATGTCCTCGTGCTCGCGACGCACATCCGGGTGGTTCCAGTTGAGGTCCGGCTGCTGCGGGCTGAACAGGTGCAGGTACCACTCGCCGGGCGTGCCGTCCGGGTTCGTCGTGCGCGTCCACGTGTCCCCGGAGAAGTTCGATCGCCACCCGGTGGGCATCCGGTCGCCGTCGGGCCCCAGGCCGCGCCGGAACCAGAACCGCTCCCGCTCCGGGGAGCCCGGTCCCGCCGCGAGAGCCTCCTGGAACCACCGGTGACGGTCGGAGACGTGGTTGGGGACGACGTCGACGATGGTGCGGATGCCGAGGGCGAGCGCGTCCCGGATGAGCGCCTCGGCCTCGGCGAGGTCGCCGAACGCCGGGTGGATGCGGCGGTAGTCCGCGACGTCGTACCCGCCGTCGGCGAGCGGCGACGCGTACCAGGGCGTGAACCAGAGCGCGTCGACCCCGAGATCGGCCAGATACGGCAGGTGCTGGCGGACGCCGGCGAGGTCGCCGACCCCGTCGCCGTTCCCGTCGGCGAAACTGCGGGGGTAGATCTGGTAGATGACCGCGCTGCGCCACCAGTCGGGATCGTCGCCGGGAAGCGTCGGGAAGCCCGCGCCGCGCGCCGCGGTCGCGGTGCTGTCGCCGTCCATCACGGAGAGATCCACGCTCAGCCTTTCGGTCGTCGGAGCCGACGGACCGTGCGGCGCCGTCGTCGTTCACCGAAATGTAGCTAAGCCGACAGAATGACGCAAGAACTCAACAATACGTAATTGGTTTGCGCACTTTTGCGTGCGATTGCGTGTTTCAGGCCATGTGCGGGGCCGGGCCGGTGGATCCGCGGACCACCAGCTCGGGCTCGAACAGCAACTCGTCCCGCAGGGCCGAATCGCTCGAGATCTGCCGCAGCAGGAGTTCGATCACCGTGCGCCCCATGGGCTCGATCGGTTGCCGGATGGTGGTCAGCGGAGGCTCGGTGCAGTTCATCAGCGCAGAGTCGTCGTAGCCGACGATCGACACATCGCCGGGCACCGAGAGCCCGGCCCGGCGTGCTGCGCGGATCGCCCCGAGCGCCATCGGGTCGCTCGCGCACAGGATCGCCGTCACGCCCGCGGCGAGCAGGCGGGCGGCGGCGGCCTGGCCGGCCTCGAGCGAGTAGAGCGAGTGCACGACGAGGGACTCGTCCAGAGGCGTCCCCCATCCGTCGGCCAGCCGGCGCGCCGCCTCCAGCTTGCGCTGCGACGGGACGTGGTCGCGCGGCCCGAGCAGCAGCCCGATCCGCTCGTGGCCGAGGGAGCGGAGGTGGCTCAGCGCCTGCTGCGTGGCGACGGTGTCGTCGCACGAGACCGTGGCGAAGTGCAGCGAGTCCACGGGCGCGTTGACCAGCACCGTCGGCAGGTTGAGGTCCGCCAGGCGCCCGTAGTGCGTGTGGTCCGCATCCTGCTGCGCGTAGGCGCCGCCGACGAACACGACGCCCGACACCTGCTGCTGCAGGAGCAGGTCGACGTAGTCGGACTCCGTGATGCCGCCGGCCGTCTGCGTGCACAGCACCGGTGTGTAGCCGTTCTGCGCGAGCGCGCCGCCGATGATCTCGGCGAACGCCGGGAAGATCGGGTTCTGCAGCTCCGGCAGCACCAGGCCCACCAGGCGCGCGCGCTCCCCGCGGAGCTTGGTCGGCCGCTCGTACCCGAGCACGTCGAGCGCGGTGAGTACCGCGCGGCGCGTGGCCTCCGAGACACCGGGCTTGTCGTTGAGCACCCGGCTCACCGTCGCCTCACTCACCCCGACCTTGCGGGCCACCTCGGCCAGACGTTTCGACATGCCGACAGTGTACGCAAGTGTTTGCGTATTCGCGCAAGATCTTTGCAGCCGGGGATCGGGATACGATGACCAGCATGGCGAAGAAGGTGCTCTCCCTCCTCCTCGCCAGCCATCCCGGCCCCACCGTCGTCGTGACGGTCATCGCGACGGGCCTCGGACTCGGCCTCGGCTATCCGCCCCTCCGGCTCGCCGTGCTCGCCCTGGCCGTCCTGCTGGGCCAGCTCTCCATCGGATGGTGCAACGACTGGCTCGATGCGGCGCGTGACCGCGCAGTGGCGCGCACCGACAAGCCGGCGGCGCGTGGGGATGTGTCCGTCGCCACCGTCCGTGCCTCCGCCTTCGTGGCGCTCGTCGGCGGCATCCTCGTCACCCTCCCGCTCGGCGCAGGCGCGCTGGTCGCCCACGTCATCGCGATCGCGAGCGGATGGGCGTACAACCTCGGCCTCAAGGCCACCGCCTGGTCGTGGCTGCCGTTCGCCGTCGCCTTCGGGGTGCTGCCCGCCATCGCGACCCTCGGCCAGGAGACGCCGGCGCTCCCCCAGTGGTGGGTGTTCGTCGCGGGCGCCCTCCTGGGCGTGGCGGCGCACGTGACCAACGTGCTGCCCGACCTCGACGACGACGCCCGCACGGGCATCCGCGGCCTGCCTCACCGGCTGGGCGCGCGCGTCAGCGGGCTGCTCGCCTTCGCGGCGCTCGCGGTCGCCACGCTCCTGATCACGTTCGGTCCGGGCCTTCCCGTCCGTCCGCTGCTGATCGTCGGGCTCGTCATCGGCCTGGCGGCGACCGTCGCCGGCGTCGTCCTGCTGCTGCGCCGCAGCCCGACGCGCCTGCTGATGCAGCTCATCATGACCTGCGCCATCGTCGACGTCGCGATGCTGGCGCTCTCCGGTCAGTCCGTCACGGTCTGAACCTTCGCCGCCGCCCGGGCGCGGTTCTGGATGCCGACGGCCGAGACCACGCCGCCGACCAGCAGCAGCAGGGCCGCGGTGAGCATCGCGCGGTGGAGGCCCGCCGTGTCGAGCGTCCCGCCGATGATCATGCCCGCCGCCGCGATCGCCAGCAGGCCCGCGATGCGCGAGACCGCATTGTTGACGGCGGAGGCGATGCCCGCCTGCTCCGGGTGGATCGCGCCGAGGATCGCGCTGGTGAGCGGTGCGACGGTGATGGAGAGGCCGACGCCGAACAGGAGGACGGCGGGGAGCAGCGTGGTCCAGTAGTTCACGTTGCTGCCCATCATGAGCAGCCAGACGAACCCGGTGGCCGCGATCATGGGACCGACCGCCATGAACAGCCGGGGACCGTAACGCCCGGCCAGACCGCCGAACAGACCGGACAGGAGGAGCATGCACAGGGTCGACGGGATGAAGACGAAACCGGCGGCGATGGCCGAGAACCCGGCGACCTGCTGGAGGTACAGCGTCACGATCAGCGGACCGAACGAGAGGGCGGCGTAGACGAAGAACGTGGCGATGTTGCCGACCCAGAAGTTGTGCACGCGGAACAGACCCAGCGGCAGCATCGGCTGCTTCACGCGGGTCTCGACCACGAAGAACGTCGCGAGGCAGAGCAGTCCGACGACCAGCGGGATCCAGACGCGCGGGTCCGACCAGCCGTACGTCCCCTGCTCGATGAGTGCGAACACGGTGCCGGCGAGGCCGACCGAGCCGAGGACCGCTCCGACGTAGTCGACGCGGCCGCCCCTCCCCGTGTCCGTGGTGCCGAGGGTCATCATCAGCACGAGCGTGATCGCGATCGGGATCACATTGATGACGAACACCCAGCGCCAGCCGAGGGTGTCGACGAAGATGCCGCCCACCACGGGACCCGCGATCATCGCGACGCCCGTCCACGCCGTCCAGCGGCCGATCGCCTTCGCCTGAGCGGGCCCCTCGAAGCGGGAGATGATGATCGCGAGGGAGCTCGGCACCAGCAGCGCCCCGGCGACACCCTGCAGTGCCCGCGCGAGCACCAGGAAGATGCCGGTCGGCGCGAATGCGCACAGCAGCGACGTCACGCCGAACCCGATCAGCCCCGCGTAGAGCACGCGCTTGCGCCCGAACACATCGGAGAGCGACCCGGCGATCAGGATGAGCGACCCGAGGGTGACGAGGTACGCATCCACCACCCACTGCTGGAGTGGCAGCCCACCGCCCAGATCCCGTGAGATCGCGGGCAGCGCGACGTTGATGACGGCGCCGTCGAGGAAGGCGACGAAACTCGACAGGATCGCGATGATGAGCACCCGAAGCTGGAGCGACGTCATCGGCTCGATCCGTGTGTTGGTCATGTCCTCAGTTAACGTGTCCGGCCCCGGTCGTGGCAAGCGCGATGCCCCGCCCCGCCCCTCGGAAGGCGGAGCAGGTCAGTCGTTGCCCTTGGTGCACGTCTGCTGCGCGGCGGTCTGACCCGTGATCGTGGAGGGCAGCTCGACCGGCGCGCCGGCACTGTCCGTCGGCGCCGGGGTGGCGCCCGGCGCGGGCGCCGCGGGAGCCGCGGGCGCGGCGGGGGTCGCCGGGGTCACCGGCGAGGGTTCGCCGCCCGCCCCGGCGTCGGGCGCCGGCGATGCGGTCGCGGTCGGATCCTCCGCGGCCCGGCCGGTGGAGCCCGTCAGCTTGACCGGCTGGTCGTTCACCAGGGCCTCGTCGAGCGCATCCGCCGCCGAGTCCTGAGGCACGACACGGTTCGGGTTGTCGGGATCCGTCACCGCCGGGTACTGGACGAAGACCATGTTGTCGAGCCCGGTGTCCTTGAGCGCGAGCGCGATCTGGACGAGGGTCGTCGGATTCGTGAGCGTCTCGGACGGCGTGATGTTGTTGACCGCGGCCTTCGCCAGGGCGTAGAGCTCGACCGGGTTGGACAGCACGCCGCCGCTCACGACCTTGCGGGCGAGCGCCGAGAGGAACACCTGCTGGTTGGAGATTCGGCCCAGGTCGCTGCCGTCGCCCACGCCGTGGCGGCTGCGCAGGAACGACAGCGCCACATCCCCGACGATCGTGTTCTCACCGGCCGGGAGGTCGAGCGGCGGGTTGGTGTAGTCGTCGGTGACCGGGCTGGCGAGGCAGACGGTCACGCCGCCGACCGCACTCGACATCGCGCTCACGCCGTTGAAGTTGATGACCGCGGCGAACGGGATGGTGAGGCCGGTCATCTTGGACACGGTGGCCACGACGCAGTTCAGCCCGCCGCGGGAGAGCGCGGTGTTGAACTGGGCGTAGGAGCTGCCGTCGATCGTGCCCTGACCGTCGGGAGACGGGCAGTCCGGGATGGGGACCATCAGGTCGCGGGGGAAGCTGACCACGACCATGCTCTTGTGGTCCTGGGCGATGTGCAGCAGCATCGTCACGTCGTTGTTGCCCGCGCCGCTGCTCGCATCCTGCTCGTCGGCGCTGTTGTAGACCCCGCCCAGGTCGCTGCGGCTGTCGGTGCCGGCGAGCAGCAGGTTGACGCCGCCGGGTATCGCGGACACGTTCGGGATGTCCTGCGGGATCGCCGAGTGGCCGGGCAGCGCCTGGAGGTGGACGCCGGTCTTGATCGAGTGGGCGACATCCCAGACGGCGTAGGCCGCGACCGAGCCGACACTGACGACCACCACGGCGACGAGTGCGGCCAGCAGCTTGAGCGCCGCCACGCCGCCACGCCTCCGCGGCAGCCGGCCGTGACGCACGCCCTCCGGTCCGCGGGCGCGCTGGTGACGTCGCGGCAGATCGGTCATCGGCATCCCTCGGGTCGTCGGTCGTTGTCGAAATCCTAGTCGGCGGCGCTTTCCGTCCGCTGCGAGACGCGCTCGGCGGATGAAGGGGTTCACACACGCACCCTGCCGCTGCGGGGTTCCCCCCAATTCCGTGTCCAGCGGGGACGGCGGTGGGGGTTTCCCGGATGCCGCGGGCGCCGCGCCCGGTCCAGTCTCGGACCGCGGCGGCCGACCGGCCGCCGGTCACGCGACCCAGGAGCTCTACCATGACCATCGCCGAACCCCGCCCGGACGCCGACAGCTCCCCCGCCGCCGTCCGCCCCTTCACGTACACCGCCTCGCAGGACGAGCTCGACGACCTCCGGCGCCGGATCCGCGCCACACGCTGGCCGGAGCGCGAGACCGTCGACGACACGTCGCAGGGCGTCCGCCTCGAGACGATGCGCGCGCTCGCCCAGTACTGGGCCGAGGACTACGACTGGCGCGGCGTCGAAGCCCGGCTGGCCGACCTCCCCCAGTTCACGACGGAGATCGACGGGCTCGACATCCACTTCATCCACGTGCGCTCACCCCACGAGGACGCCCTTCCGATGATCGTCACCCACGGGTGGCCCGGCTCCATCATCGAGCAGCTCAAGATCGTCGGGCCGTTGACCGACCCCACCGCCCACGGCGCGGACGCCGCCGACGCGTTCCATCTGGTCATCCCGTCGCTTCCCGGGCACGGCTTCTCCGGCAAGCCGACCGCGACCGGGTGGGACCCCATCCGCATCGCCAAGGCCTGGGCCGAGCTCATGACCCGGCTCGGCTACGACCGGTACGTCGCGCAGGGCGGCGACTGGGGCAACGCGGTCACCGAGCAGCTCGCGCTGCTCACCCCGCCCGGCCTGATCGGCATCCACACCAACATGCCGGCCACGGTGCCCGACGCGATCCAGAAGGCTCTGGATGCGAAGGAGGAGCCGCCCGCCGACCTGAACGACGAGGAGCGCGGCGCCTGGAACCAGCTCGCCTTCTTCTACGCGCACGGCCTCGCCTACGCGCAGGAGATGGGCAACCGCCCGCAGACCCTGTACGCCCTCGCCGACTCCCCCGTCGGCCTGGCCGCGTGGATGCTCGACCACGACGCCCGCAGCCACGACCTGATCGCCCGCGTCTTCGCCGGCGGCTCGGAGGGCCTCAGCAGGGACGACGTGCTCGACAACGTGACCCTGTACTGGCTCACGAACACCGCCGTCTCCTCCGCGCGGCTCTACTGGGAGAGCAAGCTCGCGTTCTTCGCCCCCAAGGGCGTGCCGCTCCCGACCGGGGTCAGCGTCTTCCCCGACGAGATCTACGCCGCTCCGCGGACGTGGGCGACGGCGGCGTACCCGCACCTCATCCACTTCAACCGGCTCGACCGGGGAGGGCACTTCGCGGCCTGGGAGCAGCCGGAACTGTTCTCGCAGGAGATGCGCGCCACCTTCCGGTCGCTGCGCTGAACCGGCACGGACATGACCGAACTCCGACAGGTGGATGCCGGCGACCTGAACGTCGGCTACACGGACAGCGGACCGGCCGACGGCCCCGTCGCGCTGCTGCTGCACGGCTGGCCGTACGACCTCCACAGCTTCGACGCCGTGGTGCCGCTGCTCGTGGACGCCGGGTTCCGCGTCGTCGTGCCGTCCCTCCGCGGCTACGGGACGACGACCTTCCGGGATCCGTCCGCGCCCCGCAACGCGCAGCAGGCGGTCTTCGCGCTGGACGCCGTCGCCCTGCTGGATGCGCTGAGCATCCGGTCGGCGGTGGTCGGCGGCTTCGACTGGGGCGCGCGCACGGCCAACATCCTCGCGGCGCTGTGGCCGGACCGCTGCCGCGCCCAGGTGACCGCGAGCGGCTACCTGATCGGCAGCCGGGCGGTGAACGCGCAGCCGCTGCCGCCCGCAGCCGAGCTCGCCTGGTGGTACCAGTTCTACTTCGCCACCGAGCGCGGCCGCCTCGGCTACGACCAGAACCGCGTCGAGTTCGCACGGCTGATCTGGCACACCGCCTCCCCGGGGTGGGACTTCGACGACGACACCTTCGCCCGCTCGGCGGAGTCGTTCGCGAACCCCGACCACGTCGACATCGTCATCCACAACTACCGGTGGCGGCTCGGGCTCGCGGAGGGCGACCCGGCCTACGACGAGCTGGAGGACCGGCTCGCCGCGCGGCCGCCCATCGCGGTGCCCGCCATCACGCTCGAGGGCGACAGGAACGGCGCGGCGCATCCCCCGGCGTCCGCGTACCGGTCCGCCTTCACCGGACCGTACGAGCACCGGGAGGTCGGCGGCGGCGCCGGCCACAACCTCCCGCAGGAGCGGCCGGAGGTTTTCGCCCAGGCGATGATCGACGCGGCGCGGATGGCGGACGAGCGCGACGCCGTCGCAGCGGGCGAGGTGCGTCATGGCGGATGAGCGCGAACGCGGGCCGTTCCGGTCCCTGGCGCACCGGCTGGCGGGCGACCCCGAGCGGCTGCCCGACGAGGGACGCCTCCCCGGGTTCTCCCGGGCCACCGGCTGGCTGAACAGCGAACCTCTCACCCCGGAGGGGCTGCGGGGCCGCGTCGTGCTGGTCGACTTCTGGACCTACACGTGCGTCAACTGGCTGCGGACGCTGCCCTACCTGCGGGCCTGGCACGACAAGTACGCGGCATCCGGGCTGACGATCGTCGGCGTCCACACCCCCGAGTTCGGGTTCGAGCACGACCGGTCCAACGTCACCGCGCGGACCGCCGCGCTCGGTGTCCGCTACCCCGTCGCCGTCGACGACGACTACGGGGTGTGGGAGGACTTCGCCAACCACTACTGGCCGGCCCTCTACCTCGCCGACGCCGACGGGAGGCTGCGGTACCACCACTTCGGCGAGGGCGAGTACGCGCGCACCGAGATGATGATCCAGCGGCTCCTGCTCGACGCCGGAGCGGCGGACCTCGACCTCGACCTCGTCATGGTGGAGCCGGCGGGGCTCGAGGTGGCCGCCGACTGGCGGGACCTCCGTTCGCCCGAGACCTACCTCGGCTACGGGCAGAGCAGCGGGTTCGTCGCCGAGTCGCCCGAACGCTACGATCGCCCGTGGCCCTACGAGACCCCGCGCGAGCTGCCGCTCAACGGCTGGGCGCTGTCCGGGCGCTGGACGCAGGCCCGCGCAGCGGCCGTCCTCGACGAGGCGGGCGGCGGACTGGCGTACGCCTTCCACGCGCGCGACGCGAACCTGGTGATGGGTCCGGCCGCGGGCGAGCCCGGCATCCCCTTTCAGGTGCTGCTGGACGGGCATCCCCCCGGCGACGCGCACGGCACCGATGTGGACGCGGACGGCCGCGGGACGCTCGACCGTCAGGACACCTTCCAGCTGATCCGGCAGAACGGCGGCATCGCCGAGCGGGTCATGGAGGTGCGGTTCGAGCGGGCGGGCGCGGAGGCGTACTGCTTCACCTTCGGGTGACGGGCGGCAGGTCTCCGTCCGTCGTCAGAACCGCGCGATCCACGCCCGCAGAGCGTTGTACGCGCCGGAGGCGATCAGGCCGGAGCCCGTGGCGATGAGGAGCACGTTCCCGAGCGGCAGCGTCAGGAGCGATGCGAATGCACCGTAGAGGCCCGACGCCGCGTCCGGGTGGACGGTGACCGCGGCCACGACGAACAGCACGCCGGCGACAGCGAGCACGAAGCCTTTGGCGATGTAGCCGACGACGCCGAGGACGGAGACGACGGTCGCCATCCCCGTCAGCTCCGGGACATCGATGTCGCGCAGGAAGCGACGGCGCACGCCCTTGACGACGAGGTAGCCGCCGATCCCGACGATCGCCAGCCCGACCAGCACGAGCAGCGCCGCGCCTCCCGGCAGTGCCAGGATGTGCACGCTCATCACCCGCGTCGACGAGCTGGCGTCATCGTGGTGCCCCTGCGCGACGCCCAGCGCCGTCAGGGCCAGCGCAGCGTACGCGAGCGCCTTGCCGACGTTCTGGAGCCGGCGCGCCCAGAGGACCGACGGCTTGCCGCCCCGCATGGCGGCCGCCTCGATCACGAGCCACGCCCCGAGGGAGAACAGACCGACCACGCTCACCCACAGCAGCACGACGCCGCCGGGCAGCTGCGCGAGCTGCTCCATCGCGCCCGACTGGTCGGCGTCGGCGAAATGGTTGACCCCGAGCTGGATGGCGAGCGCGCCGAGCAGCACCTGCACCAGTCCGCTCGCCGCGAAGCCGACGCGGGCGAGGACGTGGAAGACGGTGCTGTCGCGTGCGCCGCGGGCGACCTCGCGGACGCGTTCGCCCGCATCCGCACCCGTGGAGCCGCCGCCGCTCATGTGCCGTCCACCTGCGGCTGCGAGAGCTCGCCCTCGATCTTCTCGCCCTCGACCCGCACGGTGCGGCGGGTGTCGAGGGCGATCACGCCTCCCACGACGGCGAGGGACAGCGCGACGGAGCTCGTCGTGTCGCTGATCCAGTGGTAGCCGAGGTACAGCCGGCTCGCGACCTGCAGCACGATCAGGGCGGCGGCGACGACGAACGCCACGACGGTGAACCAGCGCTTCTGCATGCGGCTCGCCAGCAGGAACGCGAGGAGGAGGAAGAAGTCGGAGGCCCCGAGCACGTGTCCGGACGGGAACGAGTACGTGTGATCGGGCTCCATCAGCATGAGCGACAGCGGCGGCCGGGGGTGCCGGATGAGCGGCGCCAGGATCAGCGCGAGCACGACGCCGGTCAGCATCCCGGCGCCCAGCAGGAGGGGCCGCCAGACGTGCCGTGCCGTCACCGCCCACACGATCACGGTGATCCCCACGATGAAGGGCATGGCGACGGGGCCGAAGATGATCGCAAGGACGGTCATGAACCCGGTCGTCTCGGCGGACCGCTGCGCGTTGAACCAGCGCTCGACCGGCAGATCCAGCCGCTCGTAGCCGGTGTGCGTCATGACGTTCACCGCGAGGATCACGAACGCCGTCAGGCCGACGGCCACCAGGACGACGGACGTCAGGTACAGACGCCGCCGGGCCTCGGCGGGGAGGTAACGCTCCTCGACGACGAACCGTCGGTTCCAGTCGGACAGGCGGCTCGGACGAGCGTCAACGGCTGTGGGCACAGGATTCGGGCCTTTCGGGAGGGCTGCACAGGCGACCCGTCATACGGGCCCCATGCACTGTACGCGCGATCCCGCTCGCGGGGAGAATCGCGACGGCCTCCGGTATTCGCGGGGCCCGGTCGGAGGCGGTCGCCCCGGGCTCAGGCGATCCCGTGCCGCAGCGCGTACGCGGTCGCCTCGCTGCGCCGGGCCACGCCGATCTTGCGGTAGAGACCGGTGATGTGCCGCTCCACGGTCCGGTCGCTCAGCCACATGACCGCCGCCATCTCCTTGTTGCTGAGTCCTTGTGCGAGCAGACCGAGCACCTCCAGCTCGCGGCGCGTCAGGTTCGGTGCGTCGACGGGATGCGCCGCCTCCCTCGCCGCGTCGCGTGCCACCTCGCGCGAGGCCTCCTCGATGCGCCGGGAGGCCGCCCCGAGCACCGGGCCGACCTCCTCCACCAGAGACCGCAGGACCCGGCTCTGACGCTCGAGCGCCTGCTCCGCCTCCCGTCGCGCATTCTGCTCGGCCGCCAGCCGGCGCGCGGTGTGCAGGGCGATCGCCGCCTGCCCGACCGCCACGCGCAGCAGGTGGGTCTCCCGCTCCGTCGGGAAGTCCGGCCTCGCCGCCGAGACGGCGATGAGCCCGGTGCCCCACGGGAGGGTGAGCGCCAGCGTGGTCATCCGAGCGAGGAGCGGGGGCTCCGGCGGCGAGCCTCCTGCCCGGACGGCCGTCGTCTCGATCCCGCTGTCGATGGCCGGCGCCTCCGCGCCCGTGCCGTCGACCGCCCGGACGAGCTGCCCGGGCGGCTCCGCGCCGGTGGGACGCCACGACTCCAGCGCAGGCCCCCCGTCGAAACCGTGGAAGCGTGCGTACGCCGCATCCAGCCGCAGCATCCCGGTGACGACGCTCAGCAGGCCGTCGGCGATCTCGGGCGGCGTGTGATCCACCCAGAGCGACGGCAGAGCAAGGAGCGCGCCGAGGTCGCGCATCCACGTCCGCTCCTCCGCGTCCATCGGCCGTCAGCCGCCGCTCCCGGTCGCGCGCTCGTCGAGGAACTCGGACGGCGCCACGAAGAACGGGTTCTGCTGCAGGATGCCGCCGACCAGCACCATCGGATGCGTGCGCAGGATGTCGATGATGAACGCGCCGTCGAACCGCGAGGTGTCGTAGATGCAGATGACCACGTGCCGGTGCCGGGCGTGCACGAAGTTCGCCCGCGCCTCGAACTCGATCAGCCGCTGGGCCGCTCCCCGGTCGGACGCCGCCCACCCCATGTCGGCGAGCAGGCGGATGCGCGGCATCGCCGCTCCCCGCAGCATCCCGTCGAGCTGCTGGAGCATGTCGTCCTGGTCGAAGTCGCCCGTCCGCAGGTACGTGTCCGCCCAGGTGCGCACCTCGGCCCGGCCCTCGGCGAGCAGCGCGACCGGGTCGTAGCCGAGCCGGCGCAGGCGGACTCGCGGGGCTCCGGGGGTGGCCGTGTCGACGAAGTAGAGCAGCCGGTCACCGCGGTCGACGCCGTCGCGCACGAACGGGTCGAGCACCGCATCCGCCTCGGCCTGCCCGTTCACGAAGGCGCAGACATGGCGATAGGGATCGAGCACGCCGCCCGCGAAGGTGACGGCGTCCGCCGCGTGTCCGTTCTGCATGGTCATGGTCGACATCCACCCCGTCGGAGGCTAACGCAGCGTCCGGAAGCCGCACAACGCCGACTCTGCGCCCGGCCACACGAAAGAACCCCCGGCCGGAAGCGGAAAAGCTTCTGACCGGGGGTTTTCGGTGGACCGACGTTGTTTTCGAGTGGATCTGAGGGGACTCGAACCCCTGACCCCCTGCATGCCATGCAGGTGCGCTACCAGCTGCGCCACAGACCCGGACGCTGCTCGTCCGGACCTTTCGGACCGGCCGGAACAACTCGTCCAGCGTACTACATCGCGAGCTTCAGAAAAAACTGAGCGGCGCTCGCCTCAGTCGAACAGCTCGCTGAGCCAGTTCTCGCGCTTCTTCTTGTACGGACGCTGCCCGTACGGCGGCGCCTCGTCGTACTGCGGCCGGCCGTACTGCGCTTCGCGGTGGTCGCGCTCGCGGTACCGGGCGTCGTCGTACGCCTGCGCCGGCTGCGCCGCAGCGGTCGGCGGCGTGCCCGCCCGGTCGATGATCTTGTCGAGCTCTCCGCGGTCGAGCCAGACGCCCCGGCACTCCGGGCAGTAGTCGATCTCGATGCCGTGGCGCTCGCTCATGACCAGGGTCGCGTTGTCGGTGGGACACTTCATGCGCCCATCCAAGCGGCCGACCATGAGAGGGTTCTCAGGCGAACCCGCGAGAAGCCTGGGAGCGGCTACTCCGCCGTCTCGTGGACGGGGAGCTCGATCGGGAGCACCGGGCAGTCCTTCCACAGGCGCTCGAGCGCGTAGTACATCCGGTCCTCCTCGTGGAAGACGTGGACGACCAGGTCGCCGAAGTCCAGGAGCACCCAGCGGCCCTCGGCCTTGCCCTCGCGGCGCAGCGTCTTGACGCCTGCCTCGTTGAGCTTGTCCTCCACCTCGGAGGCGATGGCGAGCACGTTCCGCTCGACACGGCCGCTGACCAGCAGGAACGCGTCGGTCAGGGGCAGCGGCCCGGAGACGTCGAGGGCGACGAGATCCTGGCCGCCCTTCGAGTCGGCGGCGGCTGCTGCCACCTGCAGGATCTCGCGGGCGTGCGGGGATGCGGTCACGGACGGTCCTCCGGTCGCGTTCGGTGCGTCAGGGTGGAAAGGAATGCGAGGGCGCGGATGATCAGAACACCTTCAGGACGTAGGCCGCGACGAGCAGCCCGATGACACCGACCGCGAGCACGCCCGCGGTCACCATGAGGATGACGGGGAGGGCGTTGCCGCGCTTCTTCGGCGGGGCGATGACACCGCGCGTCGACGTGTGCGTGCTGATCGCGCGGGACGCGCGGACGGGCTGCACCTCGGACGTGTTGAACTCGTTCTCCTCGCCGTCGAGCAGGCGGTCGATGTCGGACGAGTCGATGCGGTCGGGATGCGCGCCGGTCGCGCCCATGCCGCGGGGCAGGTCGATCGATCCGGTCACCAGGATCTCGCCCGTGCTCGTGAGCGGAGCCTTGGTGTCCGGCTGCGGGATGACCGGGAGGATGAGCGCGTTCGTCGTGGTCGCAGCCGTGGACTGGGCGACGTTGCGCGTCGTGATCGGCTGGTTCTGGTCCTCCAGCTCCGCGGCGGTCGACCAGTGGCCGGTCGGCGGAGTGAACGGACGGCGCTCCTGCGCCGAGGTGTCTTCGGCGGGCTCCTCGGGGGCGGCCACCGCGGCCGGCTCCTCCGGCGCATCGGACGCGGGCTTCGCGG
This sequence comes from Leifsonia shinshuensis, assembly GCF_031456835.1. NCBI lineage: Bacteria > Bacillati > Actinomycetota > Actinomycetes > Micrococcales > Microbacteriaceae > Leifsonia > Leifsonia shinshuensis. The sequence continues at coordinate 693,113 of NZ_JAVDVK010000001.1, read as the reverse complement.
CGACCGGCGCCCCGAAGGCGGCGAACGGCGAGGTCGGGCTCTGCGTCACCGTCGGCTCGTCCTGGGCGGAGCGCGACGAGGTCGGAGCCGTCGCGGCGGACGACGGAGCGAAGGACGCGAACGGCCACGACGACTTCTCGTTCGACGGCGTTCCGGCGGGGGCGGGGATCGAGGTCGCCGCGGTCGCGGTGCCCTCGGTCGCCGCGGTGCCGTCGGACGACGTGTCTGCCTCAGCCTCCGCCGATCCGCCCTCGGGGCCCGAGGTGAAGGACACGGGGAAGACGGCCTCGCCGGGCGCAGCCGCGTGGTTGGCCTGGGCGTTCGCCTCCTGGGCCTGCAGCATCGCGCGCAGCTCGCGCCGGGTGAGCGTGCGCTCGCCCGTCGGCGTCTGAGTCGACGGAGCCGTGGCGCCAGCCGCAGGAGCCTGGGCCGACGGGGCCGGCTGAGCCGACTGAGTCGCTTGGGCCGACTGGGCCGGCTGCAGGATCGCCATGGGCTGGGTCACCGGCTCGGGCTGCGACGGGTCGGGAGACTGGCGGAAGAAGTCGAAGGCGTCGCGGGAGGGCGACGTGACGCCGGGCTCGGCGAAGGCGCTGGCCGGGATGGCCGGGCGCTCGTCCGCGGGGGCCGCGGCTTTGGCGGTCGGCACGGCCGGGGCCTCGTCGACGCGGGTCTCGTCGGCCTGTGCCTCCTCGACGCTGGGCTCCTCGACACGGGCCTCGTCGGCGACGGCGTCGGTCTCGACCGGCCGCTCGTCGCGGGGTGGTGCCGTCGTGGTCATCTCGGGGATCTGGCCGCCGGGCGTCGGCTCGGACGTGCCCGCGCGGCGCGCTGCAGAGCGCTCGAACTCCCTCGCCTGTCGCCGCGTCTGCGCCTGCGGCTGGCCCGTCGGCGGCTGTTCAGGCCACGATGTCATGCCACGCTCCGATACAGATGGTGTTTGGAGATGTACTGAACGACCCCGTCCGGTACCAGGTACCAGACCGGGAATCCCCTGCTCACCCGGCTCCGGCAATCGGTCGACGAGATCGCCAGGGCCGGAACTTCCAACAAGCTTACGTCTTGCTCCGGCAATCCAGAAATACTCAAGTCGTGTCCCGGACGACTCACAGCTACGAAGTGCGCGAGCTCCCAGAGCTCGGTGACGTCGCGCCAGCTGAGGATCTGCGCGATGGCGTCGGCGCCCGTGATGAAGAAGAGTTCGGCATCCGGACGCTCGCGGTGGAGGTCACGCAGGGTGTCGATCGTGTAGGTGGGGCCCTCGCGGTCGATGTCCACCCGGCTCACGGTGAAGCGGGGGTTGGATGCGGTCGCGATCACGGTCATCAGGTAGCGGTGCTCCGCCTCCGTGACCGGACCCTTCTGCCACGGCTGGCCCGTCGGGACGAAGATCACTTCGTCCAGGTCGAACGACTGCGCGACTTCGCTGGCGGCGACGAGGTGGCCGTGGTGGATGGGGTCGAAAGTGCCGCCCATCACGCCGATGCGCGGCCGGCCCGTCTCCGTCAGCTCCATGCCCGGGCGGCTCAGTGCCCCTGGGTCGGGTGGCCGGTGCCGTGGTGCGTGGCGCCGGGGGCGCCCGCGTGGGCCGCCGCGTCGGGGGCCGACCGGTGGCTGTGCCGGTTGGCGACGTCCTTGAAGCTCCACGCGACGAAGGCGAGAGCGATGAACAGCGCGATGGCGATCGCCCCGAACGCCCAGGTGGGCATCGGCAGCTCGACGTGGGTCTCCGCCTCGGCGAGGACGGTCGTCAGAAATGACATCGTGCGTAATCCTTTCTCCGGGCCGTGAGGCCCGCTGTCGAGTCTAGCGGTCGCCTACGCCCGGATCTGCCCGGACCCGCGGACGATCCACTTCGTGCTCGTCAGCTCGGGGAGGCCCATCGGCCCGCGTGCGTGCAGCTTCTGGGTCGAGATGCCGACCTCGGCGCCGAAGCCGAACTCGCCGCCGTCGGTGAACCGGGTGGAGGCGTTCACCATCACGACCGCGGAGTCGACCTCGGCGAGGAACCGCTCGGCGTTCGCCAGGTCGTTCGTCACGATGGACTCGGTGTGCTGCGTCGAGTAGCGGCGGATGTGCTCGATCGCCTCGTCGAGGTCGTCCACGACCTTCACCGAGATGTCGAGGCTCATGTGCTCGGTCGCATAGTCCTCGTCGGTGACCGGCACAGCGTCCGCGGCGAGCGGCAGGGCGCGCTCGTCGGCGTGGATGGTCACCCCCGCGTCGCGCAGGGCGCTCAGCACCGGCGGCAGCAGCCGGTCGGCGGCCGCGCGGTGCACCAGCAGCGTCTCGACGGCGTTGCAGACGCTGGGGCGCTGCACCTTAGCGTTCCGGACGATGTCGACCGCCCAGTCCTCGCGCGCGGACTCGTCGAGCACGACGTGCACCACGCCGGCGCCCGTCTCGATGACCGGCACCGTGGACTGCGTGACGACCGCCTGGATGAGCTCCGCGCTGCCGCGCGGGATGAGCACGTCCACGTACCCGCGGGCCGTCATGAGCTCCCCCGCGCCCTCGCGGCCGAAGTCGTCGATGGTCTGCACCGCGTCGGCGGGGAGGCCCGCGGAGGCGAGCGCCTGCTGGATGACGCGGACGAGCACGCGGTTCGTCTCGATCGCCGCACTGCCGCCGCGCAGGACCGCCGCGTTCCCGCTCTTGATCGCGAGGGCCGCGATGTCGATGGTCACGTTCGGCCGCGCCTCGTAGATGACGCCGACGACACCGAACGGGACCCGCACCTGCGTGATCTGGATGCCGTTGGGGAGCGCACTGCCGCGGACCGCCTGGCCGACCGGATCGGTCAGCCCGACGACCTCGAGCACCGCGTCCGCCAGCCCCTGCAGTCGCGCCGGGCTCAGCGTCAGCCGGTCGAGCAGGCCGGTGGTCAGGCCGTTCTCACGCCCGTTGGCCAGGTCGAGCTCGTTCGCGGCGAGCACGTCGGCCGACGCCGCGAGCACGCCGTCGGCGATGGCGCGGAGGGCGCGGTTCTTCTGGTCCGTGTTGGCCGTCGCGAGAGCGCGGGACGCCGTCTTCGCGGCCTCGAGGCGCTCCTGCAGCGACAGGGTCGCGGCGGGCGCCGATTCGGTGATCGAGGACATGCGTCGATTCTAGGACGCGGCGGCGTCGGCGGGGGTGGACGCCGTGGCGGTGGACGCGGCGGCCGCACCGGACACGGGCGCGGGTGCGAACCAGGTGCCCACCTGCTCGCCCCGCAGGGCGCGCGAGACCAGGGAGGTCGCCGTCAGCACGACCGCGGTACCGCGCTCGGCCGCCTGACGGGCGGCGGAGACCTTCGTGACCGCTCCCCCGCTGCCGACGCCGGAGAGGCCGGTCGAGCCGATCTCGACGCCGTCGAGCTCGTCGTCCCACCCCACGTACTCGATGCGGGCGGCGCCGGGCTCGTGCGGCGGCCGCGTGTACAGGGCGTCGACATCCGACAGCAGCACCAGCAGGTCGGCGTCGATGAGCAGTGCGACCAGCGCGGCGAGCCGGTCGTTGTCGCCGAACCGGATCTCGTGCGTGGCGACCGTGTCGTTCTCGTTGACGATCGGCAGGATGCGCAGGTCGAGCAGCCGCTCCATGGCCCGCTTGGCGTTGCTGCGGTGCGTCGGGTTCTCCATGTCACCGGCGGTCAGGAGCACCTGGCCCGCCACGATGTCGTAGCGGTCGAAGCTGTCCTGGTAGCGGTAGATCAGCACGTTCTGGCCGACCGCGGCGGCGGCCTGCTGCGTGGGCAGGTCGGTCGGGCGCTCGGTGAGCGACAGGTACGGGATGCCCGTCGCGATGGCGCCCGACGAGACGAGGACGACCTGCGTGCCGCGGCCGTGGGCCTCGGCGAGGGCGTCGACCAGCGGCGCGATCTGCCCCGCGTTCTCGCCGCTGATGGACGAGGAGCCCACCTTGACGACGATCCGGCGGGCGGAGGGGATCTGGCTGCGGTCGTCGATCGTCATCCCTCGCTGGTCTCCCTGTCTGCGCTCGCGCTGTCGTCGCGCACGTCCGCCTCGCGGACCGCGTTCTCGTCGTAGCTGTCGTCCGCCCAGAGACCGGCGGCGCGCTCGCGCTGGAGCTCCTCGCGGGCCTCGGCCTTGGCGTCCATGCGCTCGAAGTAGTCCTCGCGGCGCTGCGCGCGGGTCGGGCGCTGGTTGGTGTCGAGCCGGGCGTCCGTTCCGCGGGGCGCCGTGATGAGCTCGGCGGTCGAGGTGAGCGTCGGCTCCCAGTCGAAGACGACGCCGTTGTTGCGGCCGATGACCACAGTGGAGCCGGCGACGGCTCCGGCGCGGACCAGCTCGTCCTCGACGCCCAGCTTGGCGAGGCGGTCGGCGAGGTAGCCGACGGCCTCGTCGTTGGCGAAGTCCGTCTGGGCGACCCAGCGCTCGGGCTTGGCGCCGAGGATTCGGTACACCGGTCCGTCGGTGCCGCCCTCGACCTTGACCACGAAGCCGGAGTCGTCGACGGCCTTCGGGCGCATCACGATGCGCGGCCGCGCCTCTTCGAGGGCCGCCTGCTCGGCACGGGCCGTCTCGACGATCTCGCCGAGCGCGAAGGACAGCGGACGGAGGCCCTCGTGGCTGACCGTCGAGATCTCGAAGACGCGGTAGCCGCGCTGCTCGAGCTCCGGCCGGACGAAGTCGGCGAGCTCACGCGCATCCGGCACGTCGATCTTGTTCAGCGCGACGAGTTGCGGGCGCTCCAGCAGCGGCGTCTGGCCCTCGGGCACCGGGTAGGCGGCGAGCTCGGCGAGGATGACATCCAGGTCGCTCAGCGGGTCGCGGCCCGGCTCCAGCGTGGCGCAATCGAGCACGTGCAGGAGCGCCGAGCAGCGCTCCACGTGGCGGAGGAACTCCAGGCCGAGACCGCGTCCCTCGCTCGCGCCCTCGATGAGGCCGGGAACGTCGGCGACGGTGTAGCGCACGTCGCCGGCCTGCACGACGCCGAGGTTGGGGTGCAGCGTGGTGAACGGGTAGTCGGCGATTTTCGGCTTCGCGGCGGAGAGCGCGGCGATGAGGCTCGACTTGCCGGCGGACGGGTAACCCACCAGGGCGATGTCGGCGACCGTCTTCAGCTCGAGGCGGATGTCGCCCTCCCAGCCGGGAGTGCCGAGCAGCGCGAAGCCGGGCGCCTTGCGCTTCGGGTTGGCGAGGGCCGCGTTGCCGAGGCCTCCGACGCCGCCGGGGGCCGCGACGAAGCGCATCCCCGGCTCGGTCAGGTCGGCGAGCTCGTTGCCGGCCTCGTCCTTGACGACCGTGCCGACCGGGACGGCAAGCTCGAGGTCTTCGCCGGTGTGGCCGCTGCGGTGGTCGCCCATCCCGAAGCCGCCGTTCTCGCTGGAACGGTGCGGGTGGCGGTGATAGCCGAGCAGCGTGGTGACCTGCGGGTCGGCGACCAGCACGATGTCGCCGCCGTTGCCGCCGTTCCCGCCGTCGGGGCCGGCCAGCGGCTTGAACTTCTCGCGCCGGACCGAGACGCACCCGTTGCCGCCGTTTCCGGCGCGCAGATGCAACGTCACGCGATCAACGAACGTCGCCATGGTGCTTCTCCTACTGCTCTTTACTGCTCAGTGTCTATTCACTGCTCAGTGCTTATTCACTGCTCAAACGGCGGATGGGCGGGCCGAAGCCCGCCCATCCGGAAGGTGTTGCTCGTGGTGAGGCTCAGGCCGAGGCTTCCACGATGTTGACGACCTTGCGGCCGCCCTTGGTGCCGAACTCGACCGCACCGGCGGCGAGGGCGAAGAGGGTGTCGTCGCCGCCACGGCCGACGTTCACGCCGGGGTGGAAGTGGGTGCCGCGCTGGCGGACCAGGATCTCACCCGCGTTGACGGTCTGGCCGCCGAAGCGCTTCACGCCGAGGCGCTGAGCGTTGGAGTCGCGGCCGTTGCGAGTGGAGCTCGCTCCCTTTTTGTGTGCCATGGTGTCTTCTCCTCGAGGCTGTCGGGCTACGTGGCCGTCGGTTACTTGATGCCGGTGATCTTGACGCGCGTGAGCTCCTGACGGTGGCCCTGGCGCTTCTTGTAACCGGTCTTGTTCTTGAACTTCTGGATGACGATCTTCGGGCCACGGAGGTCGCCCAGGACCTCGGCGGTCACGGTGACCTTCGCGAGCGACGCGGCATCGGAGGTGATCTTGTCACCGTCGACGAGCAGCACCGGTGCGAGCTCGACCGTGCCGTTCTCGTCGGCCTTGATGCGGTCCATCGTCACGATGGTGCCGACCTCGACCTTCTCCTGCCGGCCACCGGCGCGCACAACTGCGTAAACCACTTGTCAGTACCTTTTCGTCGGGGAACAGCTCCCGGCGCAGCCGCGGATCTGGTCCTGCTCTTCAACTTTTCTGGAATTCGCCTTGATCGCAAGGCACTGGCGAGTCCGCCCGGGAGCTCTCACACCCGGCGGCTCTCAGAAAACCAAGATGGTGATGCGGGCGACGCCCGACACACACCAACGGTCAACTTTACCCGACGCCCAGGATGGCGTCAATTCGGCACAACCTCGGCGGACTGGCCCGCAGAGGGCCGTCGGGACCGCGCGGCTCCGCCAGCGGAACCGGTTCCTAGAATCATTCTATGACGGTCCTGATCGATCCCCCGGCATGGCCGGCGCACGGCATGTTGTGGTCGCATCTGGTCAGCGACGCGTCGCTGGACGAACTGCACGCGTTCGCGGAGGCCAACGGCATCCAGCGCCGGGCCTTCGACCTCGACCACTACGACGTGCCCGACCGGCGCTACGACGAGCTCGTCGCGGCGGGGGCGCATCCCGTGCCCGGCAAGGAGCTCGTCTCGCGGCTCATCGCCAGCGGCCTGCGGGTGCGTGCGCGCGACCGTCACCGCCCGGGCCACTGACCCGGACGGTGACGAGGCGCGACGTCAGTCGGACGTCGGGAGCTTCTCGCCGCCCGCGATGACGGCGGTGCTGGCGCGACGGCTGCGGCTGCGGCCCTGACCCGGCTCCTTCGGCTGCGGCAGAGCGTCCAGCACGGAGTCGAGCAGGTGCTCGGTCTCCTCCGGGGAGCGGCGGACCGGGGTGTGCGTCGGAGCGGGTTCGGGCAGCTCGATGAGCGGGACGGCCGCCTCGTCCGCCTCGTCCGCCTCGCCGGTCTCGACGTCGATCTCCGTCACGTCCAGCTCGGCGACCTCGACCTCGACCGCGACCTGCGTGTCGTCGTCCGAGGCGCGCGGGTCGCCGGACTGCTCGCCGCCCTGCTGCGTCTCGGCTCCGGCGCCGTCGGCCTGCTCGGCGGCCGGACGCTGCCGGTCGCCCTTGCCCTTGCGGCGGCGCTTCTTGGTGGCCGTGACCTCGGTCACCGTCACCTCGGCGATGGTGACCTCGGAGACCTCGCCGGGCTCCGAGGGCTTCGTGCCGTCCTCGTGGTGGTGGATGGTCGACGCGGCGATCTGCGCGAGCGCGTTCTTTGCGTCGTCGGTGATGGCGTGGGTGCCGCTGTGGCCGTTGGCGGCGGGGGCGCCGTTCGCTCCCCCGTTGCCGCCGCCGTTTCCGCCGCGGCCGCGACGGCGCTCGTTCTGCGGCTGCTGCTGCGGCTGGCGGTGCTTGACCACCGGGTCGTGGTGCACGATGACGCCGCGGCCCGCGCAGACCTCGCACGCCTCGCTGAACGTCTCGAGCAGGCCGAGGCCCAGCTTCTTGCGGGTCATCTGCACGAGACCGAGCGAGGTGACCTCGGCGACCTGGTGCTTCGTCCGGTCGCGGCTCAGGCACTCGACCAGGCGGCGGAGCACGAGGTCGCGGTTCGACTCCAGCACCATGTCGATGAAGTCGACGACGATGATGCCGCCGATGTCGCGCAGGCGCAGCTGGCGGACGATCTCCTCGGCCGCCTCGAGGTTGTTCTTGGTGACGGTCTCCTCGAGGTTGCCGCCCGAGCCGACGAACTTGCCGGTGTTGACGTCCACGACCGTCATCGCCTCGGTGCGGTCGATGACGAGCGAACCGCCCGAGGGCAGCCAGACCTTGCGCTCGAGCGCCTTCTCGATCTGCTCCGTGATGCGGAACTCGTCGAAGGCGTCCCGCTCGCCGGTGTAGGCCTCGACGCGGTCGAGCAGGTCGGGGGCGACCTGGCGGAGGTAGTTCTCGATCGTCTGGCGCGCGTCGTCGCCCGCGATGACGAGCTTCTGGAAGTCCTCGTTGAAGACGTCGCGGATGATCTTGATCAGGAGGTCGGGCTCGCTGTGCAGGAGCGCGGGCGCCTGCTGCGTCTCGACGCGCGAGCTGATGTCGGCCCACTGCGCGGTGAGACGGTTGACGTCGAGCGTCAGCTGCTCCTCCGTGGCTCCCTCGGCGGCCGTACGCACGATCACGCCGGCGCTCTCCGGGAGCACCTCCTTGAGGATCTTCTTGAGCCGCGACCGCTCGGTGTCCGGCAGCTTGCGGCTGATGCCGTTCATGGAGCCGTTGGGCACGTACACGAGGTAACGGCCCGGCAGCGAGATCTGGCTGGTGAGGCGCGCACCCTTGTGGCCGACCGGGTCCTTGGTGACCTGCACCAGGACGCGGTCGCCCGCCTTGAGGGCCAGCTCGATGCGGCGCGGCTGGTTGCCGGTCTCCACCGCATCCCAGTCGACCTCGCCGGAGTACAGCACGGCGTTGCGGCCGCGGCCGATGTCGACGAAGGCGGCCTCCATGCTGGGGAGGACGTTCTGCACGCGACCCAGGTACACGTTGCCGATGAGCGACGCCTCCTGCGAGCGGGCGACGTAGTGCTCGACGAGCACCTTGTCCTCCAGCACGCCGATCTGGATACGGCCGCCCTTCGAGCGCACGATCATCTGGCGGTCCACGGACTCGCGGCGCGCGAGGAACTCGGCCTCGGTGATGACCGGACGGCGGCGCCCGGCGTCGCGGCCGTCGCGGCGGCGCTGCTTCTTGGCCTCGAGCCGCGTGGAGCCCTTGACCTTCTGCGGCTCGGTGATCAGCTCCGGCTCGCGCGGGGTGCGGACCTTGACGACGGTGTTCGCGGGGTCGTTCGCGCCCTCGCGCCCGGTCTCGCCCGCGCGACGGCGGGAGCGGCGGCGGACCCCGCTGGCCGGCTCCTCGTCGGCGTCGGGCAGCGGCGGCAGCGGGAGGATGTCGGGCGCCTGGAAGAGCAGGGTGGTCGGCGGCAGGCCGGGGGCGGCCGCGGCGACGAGCGGCGGATCGTCCTCGCCGTGCTTCTCCGGCAGGGCCGGGGGCTCGTGCGCCACGACGGGCGCGGCGGCGCCGCTCACTGCGTCGGCTGCCGGGGTGTCCGCGGCGACGGGCGCTTCGGTCTCCACCGGGGCCGCGGCCTCGGGCGCCCGCTCAGCGGCCTCGGGCGCCTGCTCGACGTCCTCGGCCGGCGTCTGGGCTGCGGCCTGCTCGGAAGAAGAAGCGGCAGAGTCGGAAGCGGATTCGGCCGGTGCGTCACCGAACGCCGGCGAGGCCTTCCTCACCACGCGTCGCGTGCCGAAGAGCCCTTTGCGCTTCCGTCCTCCTGTCTCCGTCTCGTTGTTGTCCGTGTTGTCGATATTCTCGTTATCCACCATCGCTGGTGCACTCCTCGACCGGTCGGCGGTTCCCCGCTCGCCGGGTACTCTCCGTCGGGAGGCGGCGCGCGCGGCGCCTCCCTCAATCCTGTTCGGATGCCGCCGGGCTCGTGGCGCCGTCTGCATCCGGTTCACTGTTCGCGCCGGCCTCCAGGGCCGGCATTTCCCGGGCGCTCCAGGCGCCCGCAAGCCTTCTGTCGCTGTTCCCGGCCGGGGCCGGGACGACTGCTGCAACGATTATCGCACGGCTGCGCCTCGCAGCGGTCGCCTCCCAGGACGACACGCAGGGGGCATGCCATAATCCGAGGGTGTCAGCCAGTCCCGCCGAGGCCGCCTACCGCCGCCCGACCGCTCTCGCCGTCTTCCTGATCATCGCCGGACTGATCGGCGTCTGGGCGGCCTTCATGCTGACGGTGGACAAGTTTCACCTGCTCGAGAACCCGGGCGCCCAGCTGTCCTGCAACTTCTCGGTGCTGGTGGGCTGCTCGAAGAACCTGAACTCGTGGCAGGGATCGCTGCTCGGCTTCCCGAACCCGCTGCTGGGCATCGGCGGGTGGACAGCCACGATCGCCGTCGGCGTCGGGCTGCTGGCGACCCGGGGGCGTTTCGCCCGCTGGTACTGGATCGCATTCAACGTCGGCGTGGTGCTTGCGCTGGTGCTGGTCATCTTCCTGATCACCCAGTCGCTCACCGTCCTCAACGTGCTGTGCCCCTGGTGCATGGTGACCTGGGTCGTGACCATCCCGACCTTCTGGGCGGTGACCCTCTACAACCTCAAGGAGGGCAACATCCCGCTGCCGGAACGCGCCCGTGCGTTCTTCCGCACGCTGTACGGCTGGGTGCCGCTGATCACGATCGTCTGCTACGCGATCGTCGCGGTGCTGGCGCAGCTGCAGCTGGACTGGATCCACCGCGCCTTCATCTGACCCGGCGCACCACCGCTCGCCGGACGCATTCGTGCCGAATGTCCCCTCTCAGCGTGCTGGAGGCGACATTCGGCACGAATGCTGCGCGGCGGGATGCGCGGTGCGGGTCAGCCGAACCAGAGGGCCAGCTCGCGCTGGGCGGACTCGGGCGAGTCGGAGCCGTGCACGAGGTTCTGCTGCACCTTGAGGCCCCAGTCGCGGGCGAGGTCGCCGCGGATGGTGCCCGGGAGGGCGGTCGTCGGGTCGGTCGCGCCGGCGAGCGAGCGGAAGCCCTCGATGACGCGGTTCCCGGCCAGGCGGATCGCGACGATCGGGCCCGACTCCATGAACTCCACCAGCGGCTCGTAGAAGGGCTTGCCCTCGTGCTCGGCGTAGTGCTGGGCGAGCAGGTCGCGGTCGGCCTGCAGCATCCGGAGGTCGACGAGCGAGTAGCCCTTGGCCTCGATCCGGCGCAGGATCTCGCCGGTCAGGTTGCGGGCGACCCCGTCGGGCTTGATGAGGACGAGGGTCTCTTCGACGGCGGTGGTCATGGATTCTCCGTTCCGTTGTCGGCCGCGGATGCGGCCGCTCGATTGTTGCGGTCGATGCGTGCGGCGGCGATCATGCAGTACGCCCACATGGCGGTGAAGATCGCGCCCACGATGAAGAAGGCGGGGACGAGGATGCCGGCGGCGACCACGACCAGCTGGACGATCCAGCCGAGCACGACGCCCGCGGTGTTCCGCAGCAGCCCGATCGCGATGATCATGAGCACGATCAGCGCCGCTCCCCCGCCGAGCGCCAGCCAGGCCGGCAGCGAGTGCAGGCCGAACAGCACGAGCGCGCCGAGGAACACCACGAGCAGCTCGAAGCCGAGCACGATCGAGCCGAGCAGCTCGCGGAGCGAGCGCTGACGGCGGACCCGGCCCTGCGGCGCGTCGGTCACGACGCGGCCTGCTTCCATTCCTGCTCCTCGGCGTACGCCATCGCCTGGCCGACGAGCACGATGCTCCCGGCGACGACGACCGCGCGGCGCGGCTCCTCACCGGCCCAGTCGCGGGCCGACTCGAGCGCGTCGATCGGGTCCGAGTAGACGATCGTCGCCTCGTCGCCGACCTCCTCGCGCACCAGGTCGCCGAAGTCCTCCGCCTCCCGCGCCCGCTCCGAGTCGGGCCGGGTGACGAAGAACTGCGTGGCCACCGGGGCGAGGGCGCGGATGACGCCGCGCGCATCCTTGTCGCCCAGGATGCCGATGACGAAGGTGATCTCGTCGAAGTCGAAGTAGCTGCGCAGCGCGTCGGCCAGGGTCTCGGCGCCCGCGGGGTTGTGCGCCGCATCCACCAGGATGCTCGGCTCGATGCCGATCAGCTGCAGACGGCCGGGCGACGTGGCCGTCGCGAAGCCCTCCTCGACGAGATCCGTCTTGAGCGGCTGCGTGCCCCGGCCGAGGAACGTCTCGACCGCGGCGACCGCCACGGCGGCGTTCTGCGCCTGGTGGTCGCCGTACAGCGGCAGGAAGACGTCCTCGTAGGTCGCCGCCCGTCCGCGGACCGTCACCAGCTGGCCGCCGACCGCCACGCGCGTGCTGTCGACCCCGAAGTCGGCGGGCTGCTCGGCGAAGGTCGACTCGGTGAGCTCCGACGCCTCGCGCAGCACGCGATCCGCTTCAGGGGTCTGCGCCGACGAGACGACGTCGGCGGACGGCTTGATGATGCCGGACTTGGTGCGCGCGATCTCCTCGATGGTGTCGCCCAGCGCCTTCGTGTGGTCCAGCGCGATCGGCGTGAACACGGCCACCTGGCCGTCGCCGACGTTGGTCGAGTCCCACTCGCCGCCCATGCCGACCTCGATGACCGCGACATCCACCGGGGCGTCCGCGAAGGCCGCGTAGGCGAGGGCGGTGAGCGCCTCGAAGAACGTCAGCGGCTGCTTGCCCACCTCCGTCAGCTCCGCATCCACGATCTCCAGGTACGGGCTGATGTCCTCCCAGTTGCGCACCAGCGCCTCGTCGTCGATCGGCTGCCCGTCGATGACGATGCGCTCGTTGAAGCGCACCAGGTGCGGGCTGGTCAGGAGGCCCGTGCGCAGACCGTAGGCGCGCAGCAGGCTCTCGGCGATGCGGCTGGTCGAGGTCTTCCCGTTGGTGCCCGTCACGTGGATGATCGGGTACGCCCGCTGCGGATCGCCGAGCAGCTCGACGGCCCGCCGGGTCGCGTCGAGGCGGCGCTCGGGCGCGCCCTCCCCGACCCGGGCCAGCAGCGCCTGGTAGACCTCCTCCGCGCGTTCGCGGAAGTCCTCCTCGTCGGTCACGACTCCACCTCCACCTTGGTCACGCCGACGGTGAACGCGCCGGCGTTGGCGAACTGCCCCGCCTCGAACCGCTTTTGGAACGCGCCGTCCGCCGCGGCGATCTCCATCGCCAGCGCGAGCGTCTCGGTCGCGATGTCGACGTCGCCCGCGAGGTCGAGCGCACGGGCGTCGTCCTCGTGGTCGAACGCCAGGCTGAGCCGGATGCGGTCGCTCACGTCGAGCCCCGCCGCCTTGCGCGTGTCCTGAACGGCGCGGATGATGTCCCGCGCGAGGCCCTCGGCCTCCAGTTCCGGCGTGGTCGCGGTGTCGAGCAGCACGAAGCCGCCGCCCGCGAGCAGCGCGAGCGCCGACGAGTCGTCGCCGCCCGATGCGGTCTCGAGCACCAGGTCGTACTCGCCGTCGATCAGCTCGACGCCGCCGACGGTCACCACGCCGTCCACCTCGGTCCAGTCGCCGGCGCGGGCGGCCTGGATGACCTGCTGCACCTGCTTGCCGAGGCGCGGCCCCGCGGCGCGGGCGTTGACCGTGAGGCGGCTCGTGATGCCGTACTCCGCTGCGCTGTCGTCGCGCAGCTCGACCAGCTGGACCGCCTTCACGTTGAGCTCGTCGCGCAGGATGCCCTCGAACGGGCGAAGCGCCTCGGCGTTCTGCGCCACCACGGTCAGCGACGCGAGCGGCAGGCGCACGCGGCGGCCCGCCTGCTTGCGCAGCGACAGGGCGGTCGAGCTGATCGCGCGGATGCGGTCCATCGCATCCACCAGCGCGTCGTCGGCGGGGAACTCGCCGGCCTGCGGCCAGTCCGTGAGGTGCACGGAGCGGCCGCCGGTGAGGTCCTTCCAGATGCGCTCGGCGACGAGCGGCAGGAGCGGCGCGGCGACCCGGGTGAACGTCTCGAGCACGGTGTAGAGCGTGTCGAAGGCCTCGGCGCCGGAGCCGTCCTCGCCCACACCCTCCCAGAACCGGTCGCGCGACCGGCGCACGTACCAGTTGGTGAGCACGTCGGCGAAGTCGCGCAGCTTGGCGGCGGCGAGCGTCGAGTCCAGCCCCTCCAGGTCGGCCGTCACGGCCTCCACCAGATCGCGGGTCTTGGCCAGCAGGTAGCGGTCGAGCACGTCGGTGGACGCGGTCGAGCGCTTCGCCTCGTAGCCCGCGGCGTTGGCGTACAGCGAGAAGAAGTACCAGGTGTTCCACAGCGGGAGCAGCACCTGGCGGACGCCCTCGCGGATGCCCTCCTCGGTGACGACCAGATTGCCGCCGCGCAGCACCGGGCTCGACATGAGGAACCAGCGCATCGCATCCGACCCGTCGCGGTCGAAGACCTCGTTCACGTCCGGGTAGTTGCGGAGCGACTTGGACATCTTCTGCCCGTCGCTGCCGAGCACGATGCCGTGGCTGATCACGTTCTTGAACGCCGGACGGTCGAACAGCGCGGTCGCGAGCGTGTGCAGCAGGTAGAACCAGCCGCGGGTCTGCCCGATGTACTCGACGATGAAGTCGGCCGGGTTGTGGGTGTCGAACCAGTCCCGGTTCTCGAACGGGTAGTGCACCTGGGCGAACGGCATCGACCCGGAGTCGAACCACACGTCGAGCACGTCCGGGATGCGGCGCATCGTCGAGCGGCCCGTCGGGTCGTCCGGGTTGGGGCGCGTGAGCTCGTCGATGAACGGGCGGTGCAGGTCCGGCTCGCCGGCGGCGTTCAGCGGCAGGCGGCCGAAGTCGCGCTCCAGCTCCTCGAGCGAGCCGTACACGTCGACGCGCGGATAGGCGGGGTCGTCGCTCTTCCACACCGGGATCGGCGAGCCGAAGTACCGGTTGCGCGACACCGACCAGTCGCGGGCGCCGGCCAGCCACTTGCCGAACTGGCCGTCCTTGACGTTCTCGGGAACCCAGGTGATCTGCTGGTTGAGCTCGCCCATCCGGTCGCGGAAGTCGGTGACACGCACGAACCAGCTGGAGACGGCCTTGTAGATGAGCGGATTGCGGCAGCGCCAGCAGTGCGGGTACGAGTGCTCGTAGCTCGCCTGGCGCAGCAGCCGGCCCTGCTCCTTGAGCAGCCGGGTCAGCGTCTTGTTCGCCTCGAACACCTGCACGCCGGCGACCTCGGGCACGTCGGGCAGGAAGCGCCCGCCGTCGTCGACCGAGATGATGACGGGGATGCCCGCCGCCTCGGTGACGCGCTGGTCGTCCTCGCCGTAGGCGGGTGCCTGGTGGACGATGCCGGTGCCGTCCTCGACGGTCACGTAGTCGTCGACGAGGATGCGCCACGCGTTCTGCGTGCCCCACTTCTCGGTGTCGGCGTAGTAGTCCCAGAGCCGGTCGTACTCGACGCCGGCGAGCTCGGAGCCGCTGAGCGTGCCGGTGACCGCCGCCAGCGCGTCCGCCGGGGAGTCGTAGCCGAGGTCCTTGGCGTAGTTGCCGACGAGGTCCTTGGCGAGCAGGTAGCGTCCGCTCAGGACCTCCTGGTCGGGGTCGCCGTACGAGTCGGCGGCGCCGTTCGGACCGGAGGGCAACACGGCGTACTCGATGTCGGGGCCGACCGCGAGCGCGAAGTTCGTCGGCAGGGTCCACGGGGTCGTCGTCCACGCGAGGGCGCGGGTGCCGGTGAGCCCGAGGACCTCCGCCTTCTCGCCGACCAGCGGGAAGGTGACGGTGACCGTCTGGTCCTGCCGCATCTTGTAGACGTCGTCGTCCATCCGCAGCTCGTGGTTGGACAGCGGGGTCTGGTCGCGCCAGCAGTACGGCAGCACGCGGTAGCCCTCGTAGGCGAGGCCCTTCTCGTGCAGCTGCTTGAAGGCCCAGATCACCGACTCCATGTAGGTGGTGTCGAGCGTCTTGTAGTCGTTGTCGAAGTCGACCCAGCGCGCCTGGCGGGTGACGTACTCGCGCCACTCGCGGGTGTAGCGGAGCACCGAGTCCTTCGCCGCCTGGTTGAAGGCGGCGAGCCCCATCTCCTCGATCTGGCTCTTGTCGGTGATCCCGAGCTGCCGCTCGGCCTCGAGCTCCGCGGGCAGGCCGTGCGTGTCCCAGCCGAAGCGGCGCTCCACCTTCTTGCCGCGCATGGTCTGGAAGCGCGGGAAGACGTCCTTCGCGTACCCGGTCAGCAGGTGGCCGTAGTGCGGGAGGCCGTTGGCGAACGGGGGGCCGTCGTAGAAGACCCACTCCTCGGCGCCGTCGCGGTTGTCGATGGAGGCGCGGAAGGTCCCGTCCTTCTCCCAGAACGCGAGGACGTCGGTCTCGATCTCGGGGAAGACCGGGCTCGCCACGACTTCCTGGCGCTGAACGTCGGGGCGCTGGTCGCCGGGGCGCTGGTCGTCGTCGCGCGACGAGTCCGGCGCGGACTTGGGGTACGGCATCTCTCTCCTGGCAGATTCTCACGTGCTGCACGAGGACGCCGGACGCTCTCACGCCCGTCGCGGTACCACCCCGCTTGCCCGCTCCGCCTCCGTCGCCGGGGAGGGCCACTCATCTCGCGGCTGTGACGGGCCGTACCCGTTCGGTTCTACTGAGCGCTGCGCGCCGTTCTTCCGAAGACTCGCCGGCGATACCCGGGTCGCTGTCTGTGCCCTCCATCCTACCGGCTCCGCCGCCGCTTGTGGGCGGCCGGCCGCGACTGCCGCGTCCCGGAACGTCTGCGCCTGCGCGACCGGCCGCAGAGGCGACGAACGACCGCAGTCGCTCAGAGGACGGGGGCGTAGCCGGCGCAGACGGGGGCGACGGCCGTCCGCACGAGCGGGGTGAGCGGGCCACGGCGCACGCCCGCGCGGGCCCAGGCAGCAGCGGCCGAGACCGCGGCGCCGACGACCGCGGTCGCGGCGGCGCGCGGGAGGAGGGCGTCGGACGGCAGGCCGGCCCGGGCGGCGATGAACGCCTCCAGCCTCCGCACCAGCGCGAGGAAGCGCGGCAGCGCCGAGGCCTGCAGCTCCGCATCCGTGCCCATGAGGTCGACCTGCGTGACCGCGAGCGGGAGGCGTCCGGGGCCGAACGCGTCGGCGAGGCGGGTGACCGCGTCGAGCACCGCATCCATCGGCGCCAGATCAGCGGGGACGGATGCCACGGTCGTGTCGAAGGCGGCGAGCGCCTCGTCGACCTCGAGCCAGAGCAGGTCGCTCTTCGAGCCGACGTAGTTGAAGAAGGTGGCCCGGCTGACCCCCGCCCGGCGGGCGATGTCGTCGACCGTGGTGCCCGCGTACGTCTGCTCGAGGAACAGCTCCGCAGCCGCCTCGGCGAGCATCGCACGCGACGACGAGCGGGGCCGTCCGCTGCCGGAGGCGCGGGCTCCCGCCCCGGCGGATGTGCCCGGGGAATGCGGCTGCGGCATGCGGCGTTCCCTTCTCGTGCCATTATTGGACCCGGTCCACATACTATTCACCTCCGAAGGACTCCCGTGACTACCACCACAGCCCCCGTCCGCAGCGAGACCGACCGCCCGGGAATCACCCCGGGCACCGCGCGGCGCGTCACCATCGCGTCGTTCGTCGGCACGGCGCTCGAGTCGTACGACTTCTACCTCTACGCGTACTTCGCGGCGTTCTTCGTCGGCCCGCTCTTCTTCGCGCCGCTCGGAACCTTCGGCGGGGCGCTGGCCGGGTTCCTGGCGATCGCCGCCGGCTTCGTCATCCGCCCGATCGGCGCAGTCGTGTTCGGCAACCTCGGCGACCGGATCGGCCGGCGCCCGACGCTGCTCATCACCATCCTGCTCATGGGCCTCAGCACCGGTCTCGTCGGCGTGCTGCCCACCTACCAGGCGGCGGGATGGTTCGGCGCGATCGCGATCGTCCTCCTCCGCCTCGTGCAGGGCTTCTCGGTCGGCGGCGAGTGGGGCGGCTCGATCCTCCTCGCGACCGAGTACGCGAACCCGAAGCGCCGGGGCTTCTACGCGGCCCTCCCCCAGCTCGGCTCGCCGGTGGGCTCCATCCTGAGCGCCGTCGTGTTCATCGTGCTCACCCTGAGCATGTCGTCGGCCGACATCGCGGCGTGGGGATGGCGCATCCCGTTCCTGACCGCGTTCCCGCTGCTGCTCGTGTCGCTCTACCTGCGGTGGTCGATCGACGAGACCCCGGTCTTCCGGAAGCTGCTGGAGACCGGCCAGCGTGACCGTTTCCCCGTCGTCGACGTGTTCCGCAAGGCGCCGACCGGCTTCGTCATCGCCATCGGCGCGGCCGTGCTCGGCATCGGCTCCTACTCGCTCATGAACACCTACATGGTGGACTACGGCACCGCGGTGCTGGGCTTCAAGTACCAGGACCTGCTGGTCGCCACGACCATCGGCGGCCTGCTGCAGCTCGTCACCATCCCGCTCTTCGGCCTGTGGGCGACCCGGATCGGGTCGGCGCGCGTCGTCGCGATCGGCGCGGTCGGGACGCTGCTGGTCGCGTTCCCGATGTACTTCCTGCTGCAGTCCGCCTCCTTCGCCGTGCTCGTCGGCAGCATGATCATCGGCGGCATCCTGCCCACCCTGTCGTGGGCGGGCCTCGGCGGACTGATGTCGGACCTCTTCCCGAGCGAGGTCCGCTACAGCGGTCTCTCCGTCGCCTACAGCCTCGCGGCGCTGGTCACCTCGTTCGTCCCGGCGCTCACGCTGATCTTCGGGCAGGCGACCGGGAACGCCTGGTGGCACCCCGGCATCGTCCTGGCCGTCATGTCGCTGATCACCCTGGTCGCGGCCCTCTTCGCCGCGCGCCGTAAGCCGATCATCGACGAGGTCTGACGAACGGGCGGACGCGTCGTCCGACGCGTCCGCCCCCGGGTTTCGGTACGCTGGAGGGGATCCCTACACTCAGGCACCCCGTGGACACGGTGCCGCACATATCGACTCGGAGGACCCCCATGAGCGAGAACACGCCCGCCGCTCGCGTTCCGGACAAGCCCGCACTGGAGGGCCTCGAGTCGAAGTGGGGTGACCGCTGGCAGCAGGACGGCACCTTCCTGTTCGACCGCGAGGGCGCCCTGGCCGCCGGCCGTGACGGCGTGTACTCGATCGACACCCCGCCGCCGACCGCCTCCGGGTCGCTGCACATCGGACACGTCTTCAGCTACACGCACACGGACGTGATCGCCCGGTTCCACCGCATGCGCGGCCGGAAGGTGTTCTACCCGATGGGCTGGGACGATAACGGCCTGCCGACCGAGCGCCGCGTCCAGAACTACTACGGCGTGCGCTGCGACCCGTCGCTCCCCTACGAGCCCGACTTCACACCTCCCTTCGAGGGCGGCGACAACAAGAGCACGAAGGCGGCGGACCAGAAGCCGATCTCGCGCCGCAACTTCATCGAGCTCTGTGAGCGGCTGACCGAGGAGGACGAGAAGCAGTTCGAGGCGCTCTGGCGCACGCTCGGCCTCTCCGTCGACTGGTCGCAGACCTACCGCACCATCGGACGCGACTCGATCCGCACCTCCCAGCTGGCGTTCCTGCGCAACATCGCGCGCGGCGAGGCGTACCAGGCGCAGGCGCCGACGCTGTGGGACATCACCTTCCGCACCGCCGTCGCCCAGGCCGAGCTGGAGGACCGCGAGCAGCCGAGCGCGTACCACCGCGTCGCCTTCCACAGCGCCGACGGCCCGGTGTACATCGAGACGACCCGTCCGGAGCTCCTTCCCGCCTGCGTGGCGCTGGTCGCGCATCCCGACGACGAGCGGTACCAGCCGCTGTTCGGCACGACGGTGCGCACGCCCCTGTTCGACGTCGAAGTCCCCGTGGTCGCTCACCACCTGGCGCAGCCGGACAAGGGATCGGGCATCGCGATGATCTGCACCTTCGGCGACATCACCGACGTCACCTGGTGGCGCGAGCTCGACCTGCCGAACCGCGCGATCATCGGCTTCGACGGCCGCATCCTGCCCGAGCCGCCCGCGGTGATCACCTCGGAGGCCGGCAAGGAGGCGTACGCCCAGCTGGCCGGCAAGACCGTGTTCTCGGCGAAGCAGGCGGTCGTGGAGCTGCTGCGCGCCTCCGGCGACCTCGAGGGCGAGCCCAAGCCCATCCAGCACCCGGTGAAGTTCTTCGAGAAGGGCGACAAGCCGCTCGAGATCGTCTCGACCCGCCAGTGGTACGTGAAGAACGGCGCCCGTGACGAGGAGCTGCGCGCGCGACTCATCGAGCTCGGCCGCGAGATCGACTGGCACCCCGACTTCATGCGCATCCGCTACGAGAACTGGGTGAACGGCCTCACCGGCGACTGGCTCATCTCGCGCCAGCGCTTCTTCGGCGTTCCGATCCCCGTCTGGTACCCGCTCGACGCGGACGGCAACCCGCTGTTCGACCAGCCGATCCTCCCCTCCGAGGAGTCGCTGCCGGTCGACCCGTCGTCCGACACAGCGCCCGGCTTCGACGAGGCCCAGCGCGGGCAGGCCGGCGGCTTCGTCGGCGAGCACGACGTGATGGACACGTGGATGACGTCCTCGCTGACCCCGCAACTCGCCGGCGGGTGGATGCGCGACGACGAGCTCTTCGGCGCCGTCTTCCCGTACGACCTGCGCCCCCAGGGTCAGGACATCATCCGCACCTGGCTGTTCTCGACCCTCCTGCGCGCGAAGCTCGAGGCGGATGTCGCCCCGTGGCGCAACGCCGCCCTCTCCGGCTTCATCGTCGACCCCGACCGCAAGAAGATGTCGAAGTCGAAGGGCAACGTGGTGACGCCCGCCGACATCCTGGAGCGTCACGGCTCGGACGCGGTGCGCTACTGGGCCGCGTCGAGCAAGCTCGGCACGGACGCGGCGTTCGACCCGCAGAACCCGACCCAGATCAAGATCGGCCGCCGTCTGGCGATCAAGCTGCTCAACGCGGCGAAGTTCATCCTCGGCTTCGAGGCCCCCGCCTCGCTCGACCTCGACCGGGTCACCAGCCCGCTCGACCGCAGCATGCTGCAGAACCTCGCGGCTGTCGTCGCCGACGCCACCACGGCTCTCGAGAACTACGAGCATTCGCGGGCGCTGGAGATCGTCGAGCCGTTCTTCTGGACGTTCTGCGACGACTACCTGGAGCTCGTGAAGGAGCGCGCCTACGGCGAGGCGGGCGAAGAGCAGGCCTCGGCCGTCGTCGCACTCCGTGTCGCGCTCTCGACGTTCCTCCGCCTGTTCGCGCCGGTGCTGCCGTTCGCGGCCGAGGAGGCGTGGAGCTGGTCCGAGGAGGGCTCGGTGCACGTGGCGCCGTGGCCGGTGGCGACCGAGGTCGCCCTCGACTGGAGCGCCGACCGCGAGGTCCTCGCGATCGTCGGCCGCGCGCTCACCGGCATCCGCGGCGCCAAGACCGCCGCCAAGGCGTCCCAGCGCACCCCGGTCGACTCGGCCGTCATCGCCGGTCCGGCCGCGGAGATCGCCGCCGTCGAGTCCGCCGCGGGCGACCTCCGCTCGGTGGGCAGAATCGCCGACCTGCGGTTCGCCTCCGCCGACGAGCTGCAGGTGACCGATATCCTGCTCGCCGCGGCCCCGACCGAGGAGGAACGATGACCATCACCGTCCGAGGAGTCCAGGACAACGAATTCTTCACCTGGCTCGACCTCTACGTCGGCTACGGCGAGTTCTACGACAGCCCCGTCACCGACGAGAAGGCGCTCCTGGTGTGGAGCTGGATCTCCGACCCGGAGAACGAGCTCGAGGCGTACTTCGCCGTCGACGAGGAGGGCACCCCGATCGGGCTGGCGCACGTGCGCGAGTTCGTCCGTCCCCTCGACGGCAGCAAGGGCCTCTACCTCGACGACCTGTTCGTGAGCCCCGACGCACGCGGCGCGGGAGCCGGCTCCGCCCTCCTCGAAGCGGTGCGCGAGGCAGCGCGCGAGCGCGGTCTGTCGGTCGTCCGCTGGATCACGGCGAAGGACAACGAGACCGCCCGCCGCCTCTACGACAAGTTCGCTCAGAAGACCAGGTGGGTCACCTACGATCTCGTCCCCTGAACGGGACCGTTATATGGTCGGAACACGCACCGGACTCGCAGCCGGGCGCGAAACGCGAACGGAGGAATCCATGTCGATCGAGGTTCGACCGGTCAAGGACGGCGATTTCTTCGCCTGGCTCGACGTGTACGCGAAGTACGCGGAGTTCTACGACACCCAGCTGACCGACCAGAAGGCGCTCGTCCTGTGGTCGTGGCTGACGGCTCCCGAGCACGAGGAGAGCGGCTACGTCGCCGTCGACGGCGACCGCATCGTGGGCCTCGCCCACGTGCGCGAGTTCGCCCGTCCGCTGGAGGGCGACCGCGGCCTCTTCATCGACGACCTGTTCGTCGTCGAGGACGAGCGCACCAAGGGCGTCGGCAGCGCGCTGCTGCAGAAGGCGCGGTCGATCGCCGAGGAGCGCGGGCTCGGGGTCGTGCAGTGGATCACCGCCCACGACAACCAGACCGCCCAGCAGCTCTACGACTCGGTCGCGGAGCGCACCTCCTGGTTGACCTACGAGATCGACCTCGCCAAGGCGAACGCCACGGCCACGACCGAGGCGGGACGCGCCTGATGCAGCTCGGCACGCGCTGGGCCGTCGGCGAGGCGGCGCCCTCCTCCCTGCCCGAGGTCGTCGCCTACGCGGTGCAGACGGTCGAGGAGGAGCTCGTCGCCACCGATGTCGAGACCACCGGCTGGAGCTGGACGCTCACCTGGCTCGAGGGCAAACCGGTCGTCTCGCTCGACGACGGCACCGAGATCCGCTACAACCCGCAGGAGGACTCGGCCACCATCACGCAGCAGATCGAGGCCGACGCGTCGGACTACGACGAGGACGAGGCCTAGCACCCTCGCGGCGACAGGGTCACCGCGGGAGCTGCGGCAGCATCCGGGCGGCGGTGTCGCGCGTGCCCTCGATGCGGGCGACACGCTCGGCGTGACGCAGATCGCGGGCGGGCGGACGGTCTCCCCAGGCGGTCAGCGCCCGGCCGAGGCGGACGGCGACGCGGTGGGTGAGCGGACGGTGCACGGGGACGAGGACGGCGGTCATGACGGTTGTCCTTCCGGAACGGGTTCGGCGGCGGGCGCCTGAGCGGACGCCGACAGGATGAGACGGGACGCGATGAGCGTCAGGACGACCACCAGCCCGCCGCCGATGACGAACGGCAGCCGGAGGTCGATGCGGGCGACGAAGCCGCCCAGGACGGTGGCGATCGGGGTGAGCCCCCACCCGATGGTGCGCACGATGCCGAGCGCACGCCCGAGCATGTCGCCGGGGATGACGGCCTGACGGAGCGCGCCCCACGGCACGTTCCAGACGGCCACGCCGAAGGCGCCGATCGCGTACGCGGCGATCGCGACGCCGACGTTCGCGGTGAGGCCGACGCCCAGGATGCCGACCCCGCTGACGAGGATGGCCCAGAACATCACCTGGCCCCGGCCGAAGCGGACGACGAAGCGGCTGGAGACGAGCGCTCCGACCAGGGCGCCGACGCCGATGGCCGCGGTGACCACGCCGATCAGGGCGGCCGGCACGCTGAAGGTCTGCAGCAGGAGCAGCACGACGCTGCCCTGCGCGAAGGCGAGCGCGGATGCGGTGATCGAGGTGAGCACGATCATCCAGCGCAGGAAGCGGTACTCCCAGAGGAAGCGGATGACGGCCGACAGCGGCGGGCGCTTGACGGCGTTCTCTCCCGCGACGCCCGCGCGCGGTGCGGCGTGGGCGGCGGCGGCCGGGATCGTCAGCGCGAGGAGACCCGCGATGAGGAACCCCGCCCCGGTGAGCCACACCGGCAGCACGATGGCCACGGCGAACAGGAACCCGGCGACCGGTGTCGCGATGAAGTTCTGGATGGTGATCTCGGCCGACTGCATCCGCCCGTTCGCGCGATCCAGCTGATCGCGGGACACCAGCGCGGGCACCACGGTCGTCGTCGCGTTGTCGAAGACGGTCTCCCCCAGCCCGAATGCCAGCACGCAGGCGTAGAGCAGCCAGATGGTGAGGGCATCCGTCGTGATCAGCACGGCGAGCAGGGCGGCGACGGCGAAGCGGAGCGAGTTCGCGACGGCCATCGCGACCCGCCGGTCGACCCGGTCGAGCAGCATCCCGGCCGGGATGCCGAAGAGCAGCCACGGCAGGAACGTCACCGCGCTGACGCCGGCGATGAGCGCCGGGTCGCGGGTCAGCGTCGTGGCGATGAGCGGCACGGCGGTGCGCCCGAGACCGTCGGCGAGGTTGCTCGCGATGGCCGCGGTCCACAGGCGGGCGAACCCGCGCCCCAGAGGAGAAACCGCCAGCGGAGATGCCGCCGTGCCGCTCATCAGCGCTCCTCCTGCTCCACGAGCGGGAAGGCGTTGAACTGGACCTGGACGCGCTTGCGCTCCGCCGGGGTCGCTCCGCCCTCGGCGGGGGCCGTCTCGGCCTCCGCCTCCTGCGCCTTCCACTTCTGCTTCAGCCGGTCCTGCAGCTCGTAGTACTCGCGGCCGAGCTCGGCGAGCTGTTCGCGCGTGAGCTCGAGGTGCGACGTCGAGAGCGTGCTCGACTCCATCCACTCGAACCCGAACGTGTCGAGGCCGCGCCGCAGGAAGGTGGAGAGACGGCGCTCGTTGTTCTGCTGCCAGCCGAGCGAGATCAGCTCGTTGGCCTCCCGGCCGGCCGGGGTGTCCAGCGTCTCCTGGGAGCCGATGGTGACGCCGCCCGGCGCCATGCGCCACCAGCGCTCGCGCCCGGAGCCGCGCTCGGTGTCCTCGACGATGATGTCGTGCTTGGCGAGCTGACGGAGGTGGTAGCTGGTCGCGCCGCTCGACTCCCCCAGGCGCTCCGCCAGCATGCTCGCGGTCGCGGGGCCGAAGTCGGAGAGCTCGTTCATGAGCTCCACCCGCAGGGGATGCGCGAGGGCGCGGAGTGCGGCCATGCCCAGCGCGTCCTCGTGGGGCCACCGGCCGCCTGCTGCGCCGCCGACCGCGGGGGCCGCAGGGGCCGCGGCCTCCGCAGCTTCCGCGGGCTCGCCGGGCTGTGCCGGCTGTTCCTCGTTCGTCATATCACCCAGCGTAGAACCGCAAAGGTTTCTTTGCAAGCTTCTCTTTGCATTCATTCGTTTGCAACGAAACCTTTGCGGCATCCCTCAGCGCCTGTCTAGGCTGGGACCATGGCCGACACGTCGAACCCCTTCTTCTCACCCAGCACCCTGCCGTACGGGCTCCCGCCCTTCGCTGAGATCCGCGACGAGCATTACCGTCCCGCGTTCGAGCGCGGCTTCGCGGAGCAGCTGGCCGAAGTGGATGCGATCGTCGCGACCGACGCCTCCCCCACGTTCGAGAACACGATGCTGCCGCTGGAGCGGTCGGGTCAGGTGCTGCAGCGCGTCGCGGAGGTGTTCTTCAACAAGAGCTCGTCGGACAGCACCGACTTCACCAACGCCCTCGAAGAGGAGATCGCGCCGCAGCTCGCCGCGCACAGCGACGCCATCCGGCTGAACCCGCGCCTGTACGAGCGCATCGCCGACCTGCACGCGCGGCTCGACGAGCTGGGCCTGGATGCGGAGTCGCGCTACCTGGTCGAGCGCTACTACGCCGAGTTCACCCTGGCCGGCGCCGGGCTCGACGAGGCCGGGAAAGAGCGGCTCCGAGGGTACAACCAGCAGCTCTCCACCCTCACGACGCGGTTCGAGAAGAACCTCCTCGCCGACACGAACGACCTCGCCGTGGTGTTCGACACCGCCGAAGAGCTGGCCGGCCTCGGTGAGGGCGAGCTCTCCGCCGCCGCGCAGGCAGCGGCGGAGCGCGGGCTCGAGGGCAAGTACGTGGTGACCCTCGTGCTGCCGACAGGACACCCGTGGCTTGCCGACCTCACGAACCGCGCATCCCGGGAGCGGATCATGGCGGCCTCGCGCTCGCGCGGCATCCGCGGCGGCGACAACGACAACCGCGACCTCGTGCTCGAGATCACCCGGCTGCGCGCCGAGCGTGCCCGCCTGCTCGGCTTCGACACGCACGCCGCCTACGTCACCGCGGACGAGACCGCCCGCACCCCGGAGGCCGTCGCCGACATGCTGGGGCGCCTCGCGCCCGCGGCGGCCCGCAACGCGCGGACGGAGCAGGCGGACCTGCAGCGCCAGCTGCCCGACGGCGAAAACGTCGAGGCGTGGGACTGGGCGCACCTCACCGGCAAGGTGCGCGCCGAGAAGTTCGACGTCGACTTCGCGGCGATGCGGCCCTACTTCGAGGCCGAGCGCGTGCTGCGCGACGGCGTCTTCTACGCCGCCACCCGTCTCTACGGCATCACCTTCACCGAGCGTCCGGACCTGGTGGCGTACCACCCGGAGGCGCGCGTCTTCGAGGTGCGCAACGAGGACGGCAGCGGCCTCGGGTTGTACATCCTCGACCTGTACACACGCGACTCCAAGCGCGGCGGTGCCTGGATGAACCCGCTGACCGCGCAGTCCGACCTGCTCGACACGCCCACGGCCGTCGTCAACAACCTCAACGTGCCGAAGCCCGCCGCCGGCGAGCCGACCCTGCTCACCTACGACGAGACGAACACCCTCTTCCACGAGTTCGGCCACGCGCTGCACGGCCTGTTCGCGCGCGTCACCTACCCGAAGTTCGCCGGCACCAACGTGTTCCGCGACTTCGTCGAGTTCCCGAGCCAGGTGAACGAGATGTGGATGCTGTGGCCCGAGGTGCTCGAGAACTACGCGGTGCACTACGTCACCGGCGAGCGGATGCCGCAGGACCTCGTCGACCGGCTGCACGCCGCCGAGGGCTTCAACGAGGGCTTCGCGACCAGCGAGTACCTCGCGGCCGCGCTGCTCGACCAGGCGTGGCACCGGATCACCGCCGACGACGAGGTGACCGACGTCGCCGCTTTCGAGGCGGACGCCCTGGCCGCCGTCGGGCTCGACAACCCGGCCGTCCCTCCCCGCTACGCGAGCACCTACTTCGCCCACACGTTCTCGGGCGGGTACGACGCCGGGTACTACTCCTACATCTGGAGCGAAGTGCTGGACGCCGACACGGTCGAGTGGTTCCGCGAGAACGGCGGCCTGCTGCGCGAGAACGGCGACCGCTTCCGCAACCGTCTGCTGGGCGTCGGCGGGTCGAAGGACCCCCTGGAGGCGTACCGCGACTTCCGCGGCCGGGACGCCGAGATCGAGCCGCTGCTGAAGCGTCGCGGGCTGGACAACTGAGCCTAGCCCGCCTCACCGGCCACCCTCTACGCTGAGCCCAGTCGAGAGGGGGTGGCCATGACCGCCACGCAGCCGGAGCTCGCCGCGCCGTCGGTGCGCCAGCTCGTCCTCCTCAGCATCCCGGCCGTCGTGGTGGGCGTCGTCAGCGCCCTGGCCCTGTGGGCCATCGAGGCGCTGGCCGGCCTGGTCGAGGACGGTGTGTGGACGAACCTGCCGAAAGCGCTCGGCATCGACCCGTCCTCGGGGTGGTGGATCTTCGCGGTCCTGACCGTGACCGGCGCCGCCGTGGGGCTGACCGTCTGGCTGGTCCCCGGTCACGCGGGCCCGGACTCGGCGACGACGGAGCTCGTCGCCCCGCCGCTGCGCCCGGCGGTGGTTCCGTCGCTGGCACTGGCCACCGTCCTGGGCCTCGCCGGTGGCGTCAGCCTGGGGCCGGAGAACCCGATCATCGCCATCAACATCAGCCTGATGGTGGCGCTGGTGGGCCGCCTGTGGAAGGCCGTCCCCCTGCAGCTGGTGCTGATGATGGCGGCCTCGGGCACCATCGGCGCCCTGTTCGGCACTCCCGTCGCCGCCGCCCTGGTCTTCACCGGGATGGTCGCGGCCATCAAGGGAGGCGGCGCGCTGTGGGACAAGCTGTTCCTGCCGCTGGTCGCCGCCGCCGCGGGATCGCTGACGATGACGTTGCTCGCGCATCCGCACTTCGGCATCCCGATGCCCGCCTACACGACCGTCACCGGCTGGGATGTGCTCGCCGCCATCGTCCTCGGCGTCATCGCCACCGCGGTGGGGCTCGTCGGCGTGATCGTGTTCCCGCTCGTCCACCGCGCCTTCCATGCGCTGCGGCACCCGCTGCTGATGACCCTGCTGGGCGGCGCCGTGCTCGGCGGCCTGGGCGCCCTCGGCGGCCCGATCACCCTGTTCAAGGGCCTGACGCAGATGGGACAGCTGGTGACCTCCCGCGCCGACTATTCGGCGGGACAGCTGACGCTCATCGTCCTGGTCAAGCTCGCGGCCCTGCTGGTCGCAGCCGGCGCCGGGTTCCGCGGCGGCCGGATCTTCCCCGCCGTCTTCATCGGGGCGGCGATCGGCACGCTCGCGAACGCGCTGGTGCCGGGAATCCCGATTCAGATCGCGGTCGCCGCCGGCGTGATGGGGCTGACGCTGGCCGTCGCGCGGGACGGCTGGATCGCCATCTTCATCGGCGTCGCCGTCACGCAGAACCTGCTGATCCTGCCCATCCTGTGCCTGGCCATCCTGCCGGCCTGGCTGATGGTGTCGAAGGCTCCCGAGATGCTGATCAAGCAGCCGGTGCTTACGCCGACTTCTCCTCGCGCCGCGGGCGGTGCGGGACGATAGTCGGCGCCGCGTTCTCGAGCACCGCCTCCTTCGTCACGACCACACGAGCCACCTCGGAGCTGGACGGCACCTCGAACATGATCGGGCCGAGCACCTCCTCCATGATCGCACGCAGACCGCGGGCGCCCGTCTTGCGGAGCACCGCGAGATCGGCGATGGTCTCCAGCGCCGCGTGGTCGAACTCCAGCTGCACGCCGTCGAGCTCGAACATGCGCTGATACTGCCGCACCAGCGCGTTCTTCGGCTCGGTGAGGATCTGCATCAGCGCATCCTGGTCGAGCGGCGTCACCGTGGTCACGACCGGGAGGCGCCCGATGAACTCGGGGATGAGCCCGAACTTGTGCAGGTCTTCCGGCAGCACCTCGCTGAAGAGGTTGATGTCGTCGCCCTTGGAGTGCAGCGGGGCGCCGAAGCCGATGCCCTTCTTGCCCGCACGCGAGGAGATGATCTCCTCCAGCCCGGCGAAGGCGCCGGCCACGATGAACAGCACGTTCGTCGTGTCGATCTGGATGAACTCCTGGTGCGGGTGCTTGCGACCGCCCTGCGGCGGGACGGAGGCGACCGTGCCCTCGAGGATCTTCAGCAGCGCCTGCTGCACGCCCTCGCCGGAGACGTCGCGCGTGATCGACGGGTTCTCGGCCTTGCGGGCGATCTTGTCGACCTCGTCGATGTAGATGATGCCCGTCTCGGCCCGCTTGACGTCGTAGTCGGCGGCCTGGATGAGCTTCAGCAGGATGTTCTCGACGTCTTCACCGACGTAGCCGGCCTCCGTCAGCGCGGTGGCGTCGGCGACCGCGAACGGCACGTTGAGCCGGCGGGCCAGCGTCTGCGCGAGGTACGTCTTGCCGCAGCCGGTGGGGCCGATCAGCAGGATGTTCGACTTCGCGATCTCGACGTCGTCGATCGAGTCGGCGGAGGTGATGGTCGCCTTGGCGCGGACGCGCTTGTAGTGGTTGTAGACCGCGACGGCCAGAGCGCGCTTCGCCTGCTCCTGGCCGATGACGTACTCCTCGAGGAAGCCGAAGATCTCCTTCGGCTTGGGGAGGTCGAACTCGCTCGACGTCTCCTCGCCCGCCTCGGCGAGCCGCTCCTCGATGATCTCGTTGCAGAGCTCGACGCACTCGTCGCAGATGTACACGCCGGGACCGGCGATCAGCTGCTGGACCTGCTTCTGGCTCTTTCCACAGAAGGAACACTTGAGCAGATCGGCGCTTTCCCCGATGCGTGCCATCCCTCCCCCTCCTTCTTCGGGTGTCTTCTGTCGAGCCTAACCCGTGGAACCGACATTGGCGCGCATGTCGGACGTTTTGCGTCTCGCGGCGGTTCTGCCCACAGCAGATGGGTCCGCGGCGCCACCGTGCGGCTCACAGCAGGTGGCGGAGGTAGCGGCCCGGCGCGTCGAGGAACGAGCGGTAGTGCTGGACGATCTCCAGGTCTTCATAGGCGGTCTCGCGGATCCCCCACTCCCCCAGCTCCAGCAGGTGGGCGCCGGGCAGCGCCGCGAGGATCGGCGAGTGCGTCGCGCACAGCACCTGCGTGCCGCGCTTGGCCATCACATCCAGGTTCGCCAGCCACGCCAGCGTCGACTGGAACGACAGCGCCGCCTCCGGCTCGTCCAGGCACACCAGCCCGGCGACGAACTGCGGGTGATTCAGGCGCGTGGCGAGGAGCGTGTTGAACGACTCCCCGTGGCTCATCTCGTGGAAGCGCGGGTCCGACGCCGTCGCCACGTCCTCGAAGTAGCTGTAGTAGCCGTGCATCGTCTCGGCGCGGAGGAAGAACCCCCATTTGGCGGCCCAGGGGGCGCGCTCCAGGAAGATCCACTCGGAGAGGGGCGACTCGGTGGGGCGCGTGACGTGGCGCCCCTGGTTGCTGCCGCCCTCGGGCGGGAGACCGTACGCGACGGCGACCGCCTCCACGATGGTCGACTTGCCCGCGCCGTTCTCACCGACCAGCATCGTGACGCCCGCGGGGAGCTCGAGCCCCTCGTGGAGGAGCTGGCGCACCGCGGGGATGTCGGCGGGCCACGCATCCGGATCGTATGCGGCGTCTGCGTATGTCCGGATACGGCGAACGGGGCGATCGTCGAATCGATCGCCCCGTTCGCTCATGCAGCGAAGGCTACTACTTGACCAGCGCCGGCAGCGTCTTGCGGCTGGTGAGCACCTGGTCGATCAGGCCGTACTCGAGGGCCTCCTCCGCGGACAGGATCTTGTCGCGGTCGATGTCCTTGTTGACCTGCTCCACCGAGCGCTTGGAGTGCTTCGCGAGCGTCTCCTCCAGCCAAGTGCGCATGCGCATGATCTCGTTCGCCTGGATCTCGATGTCGGACGCCTGCCCCTGACCGGCCTCGCCCACGGCGGGCTGGTGGATCAGGATGCGCGCGTTCGGCAGCGCCAGGCGCTTGCCCGGGGTGCCGGCCGCGGTGAGCACGGCGGCGGCCGAGGCGGCCTGGCCGAGCACGACCGTCTGGATCTGCGGGCGGATGTACTGCATCGTGTCGTAGATCGCCGTCATCGCGGTGAACGAGCCACCGGGCGAGTTGATGTACATGACGATGTCGCGGTCCGGGTCCTGGCTCTCGAGCACGAGCAGCTGGGCCATGATGTCGTCCGCCGAGGCGTCGTCGACCTGCACGCCGAGGAAGATGATGCGGTCCTCGAAGAGCTTCGCGTACGGGTCCTGGCGCTTGTAGCCGTAGGCCGTGCGCTCCTCGAAGCTGGGGAGGATGTAGCGGGCGCCGGGGGCCTGCACGCCGCCCTGGGCGGCTCCGCCGAGCATGGGGATGTTCATTGACGTTGTCCTTGTCCTTCCGCGGTCGTTCAGTTCTTCTCCGGCTCGGTGCCGCCGCCGCCGGCGACGTCGAGCGCCGACTCGCGGATGTGGTCGACGAAGCCGTACTCCAGTGCCTGCTGCGCGGTGAACCAGCGGTCGCGGTCGCCGTCCTCGTTGATCTGCTCGACGGTCTTGCCGGTCGCGGCCGCGGTGATCTCGGCGAGGCGGTTCTTCATGTCGATGATCAGCTGAGCCTGCGTCTGGATGTCGCTCGCGGTGCCGCCGAAGCCGCCGTGCGGCTGGTGGAGCAGCACGCGTGCGTTCGGGGTGATGTACCGCTTGCCCTTGGTGCCCGCGGTGAGCAGCAGCTGGCCCATCGAGGCGGCCATGCCGATGCCGACGGTGACGATGTCGTTCGGGACGAACTGCATCGTGTCGTAGATGGCCATACCGGCGGTGATCGAACCGCCCGGGGAGTTGATGTAGAGGTAGATGTCCCGCTTCGGGTCCTCCGCGGCCAGGAGGAGCAGCTTCGCGGCGATCTCGTTCGCGTTCTCGTCCCGGACCTCGGAGCCGAGCCAGATGATGCGGTCCTTCAGCAGTCTGTCGAAAACGTTGGGCTGGATACCCATGTCGGCCATGTTCGCTCCATTTCCTTTGTCGCTTGGCATTGAATCTATCGGAGCGCCGAGCCGGTTTCCGTGCTGTTCGCCCTCGGCAGAGAGCGGTGTCGCGGCGGGTGGGCCGCGCGCCTAGTCGTCGTCGAGCGCGGCGGCGTAGGCGGTCACGGCGCGGCCGTAGCGCGGCAGGTGCGGAACGAGCGCCTCCAGCGCCTCGCGGAGGGCGTCGGCCGCCATCCCGTCGTCGAACAGCGCCAGCGCCGCGAACGCCCGGGCGGCGTCGGCGAGGGGATGGTCCGGCTCGGCCGCGAGGAAGTCGCGCAGCAGGGCCAGCGCCTCCGGCGACCGGTCGAGGTTGCGGAGCGTGCTGGCGAGCTGCACGATCGCCTGCCCGCGGTACGGCTCGGCGAGGCCGTGGGCGAGCGCCGCGCGGTAGAACGGCTCGGCGTCCGCCTGGAGGCCGGCGAAGTCGCGGGCGCTCGCGGACTCGAACAGCGCCTCCGGGTCGCTGGCGGGACGCTCGGCGACCAGGGCGTCGATCGCCGCGAGCGTCGCATCCTCCCCCGCGTCGTCGGCCGCCGCCCACACCGCATCCACCCGCCGCCGCCAGTCGTCCATCCGCGTCTCCTCCGTCTTGTGGCCGTGCCCGCGCCCGTGCCCGTGCTCGTGCCCGTGCCCGTGCCCGTGCCCGCGCCTGAGCCCGTGCCCATCGTGGCAGATCGCGAGCCGCGCATCCATGGGTCGCGACACGCCGTTATCGCCGGCCCTCAACGGCGTGTTGCGACCCCTGGATGCAGCGAAGCCGGGCCGCGCGGAGAGCGCGGGCCCGGCTTCGGGAGCGAGGGAGGCTTACTTGTCGTCGGCCTTCTTCTTGGTGGAGCGCTTCTTCGGCTTCTCCGCGGGAGCCTCCTCGGCGGCGGGCTCCTCGGCGGGCGCCTCGTCGGCCGCGGGGGCCTCGTCGGAGGCTGCGGCGTCGTCGGACTCGTCGCCGTCGGCGATCGCGGTGAACTCGGCCAGGTCGACCGGCTTGCCGTTGCTGTCGACGACCTTCACCTTTCCGAGGATGATCGCGAGCGCCTTGTTGCGGGCGACCTCGCCGACCATCGACGGGATCTGGCCGTTCTCGCTGAGGATCTTCACGAACTCGTTCGGGTCCATGCCGTACTGAGCGGCGCCCTGGACGAGGTACTGGGTGAGCTCGTCCTGGCTGACCTTGACGTCGTTCTCCTGCGCGACCTCGTCGAGGAGGATCTGCGTGCGGAAGGTCTTCTCGCTGGACTCCTTGACCTCGGCGCGGTGCACGTCGTCCTCGAGGCGGTTCTCCTGCTCCAGGTGACGGTGCACCTCGTCCTCGACGAGCTGCTCGGGGACCGGGATCTCGACCAGCTCGAGGAGCTTGTCGACCAGCTGGTCGCGGGCGGCCGTGCCCTGGCCGAACACCTTGGCGCGCTCGACCTGCGTGCGCAGGCTCTGGCGCAGCTCGCCGATGGTGTCGAACTCGCTGGCGATCTGGGCGAAGTCGTCGTCGGCCTCGGGGAGCTCGCGCTCCTTGACGGCGTTCAGCGTGACGGTGATCTGCGCGTTCTCGCCCTCGTGGTCGCCGCCCATGAGCGGGGCCTCGAAGGTGGTGGTCTCGCCGGCGGTCAGCGTGTCGAGCGCCTCGTCGATGCCGTCGATGAGCTCGCCGGAGCCGATCTCGTACGAGATGTTGGCCGCGGTGTCGACCTCCTCGCCGCCGATCTCGGCGGTCAGGTCGATCTGCGCGAAGTCACCGGTCTTGGCGGGACGGTCGACGGTCACGAGCGTGCCGAAGCGGCTGCGGAGCCGGTCGAGCTCCTCCTCCACGTCGTCCACGCCCACCTCGGCCGCATCCACCGTGATGGTGATGTCGTCGAAGTCGGGCAGCTTCACCTCGGGGCGCACATCCACCTCGATGGTGAGGAGCAGGTCGCCCGAGAAGTCGCTCTCGTTCGGCCACTCGGTGATGTCGGCCTCCGGACGCCCGAGCGGGCGCACGTCGTTCTCCTCGATGGCACGGCGGTAGAACCCGTCGAGGCCCTCGTTGACCGCGTGCTCCAGGACGGCGGCCTTGCCGACCCGCTGGTCGATGATGGGCGGCGGCACCTTGCCCTTGCGGAAACCGGGGATGGTCACCTGCTCGGCGATGTGCTCGTACGCGTGCTTGATGGACGGCTGCAGCTCCTCCGGCGTCACCGAGATGGTGAGCTTGGTGCGGGTGGGGCTGAGCTTCTCGACCGTGGTCTTCACGATGTCTGGGTTCTCCTGAATGTTCGAACGGTGGTCTTCTCGCAAGGAACGAGGTCCTCGTCGGGGCGACAGGATTCGAACCTGCGACCTCCCGCTCCCAAAGCGGGCGCTCTAGCCAAGCTGAGCTACGCCCCGGCTTGAAGCGGTGCGAAAGACCGTGGTCGAGTCTACTGCACGCCCGCATCCCCCGCGTGTACTACGATGGTCTCCGGCCGTCGCGCAGAAGGCGGCCCGGTGCCGCAACTGCGGCGCTCGGGGATGTAGCTCAATGGTAGAGCCTCAGTCTTCCAAACTGATTACGCGGGTTCGATTCCCGTCATC
This sequence comes from Leifsonia shinshuensis, assembly GCF_031456835.1. Classification (NCBI taxonomy): domain Bacteria; kingdom Bacillati; phylum Actinomycetota; class Actinomycetes; order Micrococcales; family Microbacteriaceae; genus Leifsonia; species Leifsonia shinshuensis. Next base: position 658,977 of record NZ_JAVDVK010000001.1, on the reverse strand, counting down.
CCCTCCGTTTTCGCCCGTCGGGCGTGTCTGCCGCCGTTCGTAACGTCTGCGCCCGCGCGAGCAGCCGCAATCGTGACGGAGCACCGCAGTCGCTGGTGCCAACGGCGCGCCGGCGCGGCACAATTCCGTCATGACGGCGACACCCCCGCCTGAGGACGGGCTCACGGATGCGCAGCGCAGCCTGCGCGCGCAGCTGCTCGCGACCGAGCACTGGGGGCTCCTCGCGTCGCGGTCGACGACGCAGAGCGAGGTGCTGACGCGGATCGCGATCTTCCTGACGCTCGTGTCGGCGGGCCTGGTGACGCTCGGGTTCATCGGGCAGGCGAGCGGCTTCCGCGGGTGGTTCGGCGTGGCCGCGCTGGGGGTGCTGTTCGCGCTGGCGCTCCTCGGGCTCGTCACGGAGGTGCGGGCGTTCAACACGGCCAGCGAGGACCTGATGTACGTCGTCGCCATGAACCGGCTCCGGGCGGCGTACGTCGAGCTCGACCCCGGGATCGAGCAGTTCCTGATGGCGTCGGCGCACGACGACGAGGCAGGGGCGCGGCTCACCTACCACTTCTTCTACCCGCGGGGGCCCAGTCCGGTGCTCGGAAGCTCCATGATGATCATCACCATCGTGGAGGCGATCGTCGTCGGTCTCCTCGTCGGAGGGGCGACGTGGGCGCTCGGCGCGCATCCGGTCGTCGCGGCTGTTCTCGGCAGCGTGGTCGGAGTCGCCGTGGTCGTGCTCTCGCTGCTGTGGGGCATGCGCACGTACCGGAAGGCGTTCGCGTCCTACCGGCCGCTGCGGCCAGGCGGCTGACCGCTATTCGTTGCCGACGTGCTTGTCGGCCTGGTCGCGGGCGCCCTCGATCTTGTCGTCGTACTTGCCGCCCATGACCTTCTTGGCGGCGCCGGCGACGCCGTCGAGAAGCTTGTCGCTGACGCCTTCCGCCTGCTCGGAGCTGAGCGCGTCCTTGACCTTCGGGTCGTTCAGGAACTCCTGCGCCTTTTTGGTGATGTCATCGAATCCGGCCATGCGGCCATCCAACACTCAGTGCTGCAGGAAGGCCAGTACCGCGAGCACCCGGCGGTGGTCGTCGCCGGAGTCCTCCAGGCCCAGCTTCTGGAAGATCGACGTGACGTTCTTCTCCACCGCGCCGACGCTGACCACCATGCGGGCGGCGATCGCGGCATTGGTGCGGCCCTCGGCCATCAGCTCCAGCACCTCCCGCTCGCGCGGCGTCAGGGTGGCGAGCGGGTCCGTGCGCCGGGTCAGCAGCTCGCGGACCACCTGCGGGTCGAGCACCGTGCCGCCCGCCGCCACCCGGGAGACCGCATCCCGCAGCTCGTCGAGCGACGCGATCCGGTCCTTCAGCAGGTAGCCGGTGCCGCCCTCGCCGCCGGCCAGCAGCTCCTGCGCGTAGGTGCCCTCGACGTACTGGGACAGCAGCAGGACCGCGATCGAGGGATGCTCGCGCCGGATGCGCAGGGCCGCCCGCACGCCCTCGTCGCGGAACGTCGGGGGCATCCGCACATCCAGCACCGCCACATCCGGCATCAGATCGGGCACCGCCTCCAGCAGCGTGTCCGCGTCGCCGAACGCCCCGACGGTGTCGAACCCGGCCTCGTCGAAGAGCCGGATCAGACCCTCGCGAAGGAGGACGGAGTCGTCCGCGACGACCACACGGAGGGGGACGGATTCGCTCGGCACGCCCCCAGCCTAGAGCGCGGCCGGAGTCAGGCGAGCGGGATGCGCGCCCCGATGCGGGTGGGGCCGCCGGCCGGGCTGTCGACGACCAGCTCGCCACGCAGGCCCCGTACCCGCTCCTCCAGTCCGCGGAGCCCGTGGCCCTCGACCGGCGACGCGCCGCCTCGGCCGTTGTCGGTCAGCCAGACGCTCAGCCAGGCGGCGCCCGACGCATCCACCGACCGATCCAGGAACAGCCGGGCCGCCTGCGCGCCCGAGTGCTTGGCCAGGTTCGCTGCGAGCTCCGCCAGCACGTAGTAGGCGTTCCGCTCGATCTCGGGACTGAACCGCTCCTCCGGCTGCAGCGACGACTCGACGGTCATCGGGATCGGGCTGCGCGCGGCCAGAGACTCGGCGGCGGCCACGAGGCCCCTGTCCTGCAGGATGGGCGGGGCGAACCCGCGCGACAGGGCCCGGAGCTCCTCGAGGGTGTCGCCCGCCTGCTGCCGCGCCTCCGCGAGCAGCGTGGCGGCGGCCTCCGGGTCGTCGGCCAGCTTGCGCTCGGCGGCGGCGATGTCCATCTGCAGCCGGATCAGGCGCTGCTGCGGGCCGTCGTGCAGGTCGCGCTCGAGGCGGCGCAGGGCCTGGTCCTCGGCGGCGACGGCGGCGCCCCGGGAGGCGGACAGGTCGGCGACCTCGCGCTGCAGCGCCTCCGACGGCCACCGGCCCAGCAGTCCGCGCGCCACGGCCTCGTGCGCCAGGGTCAGCCCGCGGGTCACGAACGGCAGGGTCACGGCGAACACGATGCCGGCGATCACGTAGAGGATGCGGTCGCCCACCGTCGGGTCGAACGTCGAGTGCGTGCGGAACACCGCATCCACGACGGTCTGCGACAGGAAGAAGGAGCGGTCGCCCTGCGGGATGAACGGCTCCCAGATCCACCCGGTCAGCCCGCCGAGAGCGACCGACACCCACACGATCGTCAGCGACCAGGAGACGATGCTCACGATCGGGTTGATCAGGATGCCGTGCAGCAGGTAAAGCCAGTAGTGGCCGTTGGCGAAGGGGCCGAAGACGGAGCGCACGAACGTGCGGGGCGTGCCGGGCTTCTCCCAGACCGGGCGCGGGATGGACGGCCGGCCCGCCCAGTCCAGGCGGGTCAGCTCGACCACGCCGAAACCACGCGCGGTGTAGAAGGCGGCGACGATCAGGAAGAAGCCGACGTAGATGACGATGGTGCCGACGCCCGTCCAGAACAGCGACATGAGCACGGAGAGCCCGATGATCGCGATCGGCATGGTCAGCACCAGGAAGCCGAGCTCGCGCGGGACGCCCCGCCACAGCGAGCCGTAGTTCGCTCGGGCGGGACGGGGCTGGGTGGGTGTCACAGCATCCAGCGTGGCAGAGACGGGGGCGGGTTCAGTGGACATGACCTCAGCCTCGCGGGATCGGCGCGCTCACCCCATCCCGGGCGCCTCCGGAACCGTTCGGGGGTTAACCCGACCTCAGTAAGCGCAGCCTTGGCTTCGTTGTCGGAATTCCGTCGGCTCGCTAGCGTTCATGACAGGCAGAAGAAAGGACGCCACCCATGACGGACATCGCCGCAACCCAGAGTGTCTCGAACCCCGACGTCGCGGCCGGAGTCGCGCAGTTCCTCACCCCTGTCGTCATCGACCTGACCGCGATCGTGGTCAACGGCAAGCAGGCGCACTGGCACGTGCGCGGCGCCAACTTCATCGGCGTGCACGAGCTGCTCGACACGATCGTCGACCACGCGCAGGAGTGGGCGGACCTCGCCGCGGAGCGCATCGTCGCCCTCGGCCTCCCCGTCGACGCACGCCTCGGCACCGTGGCCGCGAAGACCACCACGGGCGAGCTCACCGCGGGCTTCCGCCCCTCGAACGAGACCATCGCCGAGGTCATCGCCCAGCTCGACGCCGCCCTCGCCGCCGTGAACACGGCCGTGCGCGAGCTCGCGGAGCTCGACCAGACCAGCCAGGACGTCGCGATCGAGATCGCCCGCGGGCTCGACAAGGACCGCTGGTTCCTGTTCGCCCACATCAGCGAGTAGGGCGCGCGCTTCGACAGGGGCCGTCCGCGAAAGCGGGCGGCCCTTCGTCGTTGGGGCGGTCCGGTGCGCCCCTCGTGGCGTCGCTCGCCGCGTCGCTCGCGCGGCGACGATTTGTGCCAAATCGTGGTTATGGCGGCGCCAGAACCGAGATTTGGCACAAATCGTGTGGGGGGTGGGCGCGCGTCACGCCCGCCGGGTCATGGACACGCGGAGCGCGGCAGCACTACGCTCGCGCCATGATGCGCCGGGTGCTCGTCGCGGGAGGCCTGGTCGCCGTCGCACTGATCGGCCTGCTCGTCGCTCCCGCCGCCGGGGCGGCGCCCATCACCACGTTCGACGTGCTGAAGGCGATGAACGACGAGCAGCAGGAGGCGTACCTCCAGAAGCATCCCGAACTGCTCATCCGGCTCGCCAACACCGACCCCGACGCCGTTCACGACGACTGGGCGTCGATGGATGCGGCCGATCGTGAGGATGCGGTGGAGACGATCCCCGAGATCATCGGCAACCTCGACGGCGTCGACTACCGTGACCGGGACCGCGCCAACCGCCGGGCACTGCGGCAGGCGATCGCGAAGGCGGAGCGGCAGGTCAGCGCGCATCCCGACGACGAGCTGACGAAACGGGTGCTCGGGGCGTTGACGGCCATCCAGAAGACCCTCAAGGGGAAGCGCACGCCCGCGCGGCACCTCATCACCCTGAGCCTCGACCGGCCGCCGCTCGCCGCCATCGCGCTGGGCGACCTGGACAAGGCGTCCGAGATCACGTTCGTGGTGCCCGGGATGGGCACGTACACCGACGACATGCAGCTGTGGACGCAGTCGGCCCAGAACCTGTACGACGAGCAGGGCGAGGTGGGCGCATCCAAACGGCGGGCGGTCGTGTCGTGGATCGGGTACGTCACTCCCCCGCCCGGGCTGGATGCGGCCCTCGGCGACTACGCCGCCCGCGGCGCTCCCCTCCTCACCGACGACCTGCGCGGGATCAACGCAGTGCGCGTCACGAGTCCGCCGCGCTCGCTCAACGTGGTGGCGCACTCGTACGGGACGACGACCAGCGCCAACGCCCTCGCCGACGCGTCGGACCTCGGCGTGTACGCGTTCGTGATGCTCGGGTCCGCGGGCATCGAGAGCCGCATCCCGAACGCGGCCGCGCTGCACACGCGGCACAGCTACGCCGGCGAGGCCGAGGCCGACGGCGAGGCGCGCTTCGGGCGCATCACCCGCCGCGACCCGCGCTCGCCGTCGTTCGGCGCGACGGTCATCAGCGTCGACGGTGACGAGGAGGCCGACCTGCTGCCGGTCACCGGTCACGCGCCGGTGCTGCACTCGCCGTGGAACGACGACCCGCTGTCGTCGGCGTGGTCGGGCATCACCGACACGGTGCTGTTCGAGAAGAAGTACGCCGAGCACCTCGCGCACTACGGCTACCTGGACGCCTACACGGAGTCGCTGCGCAACACCGCCGTGGCGACGACGCCGGGCGCGGACCGGCTGCTGCTGCGAGGGCACTGAGGCGGCGGCTGGGCGCTGCTGTCGCGTGTGAGGGCGAAGATTTGTGCCAAATCGCGGTTATAGCGCCGCGAAAACCACGATTTGGCACAAATGGTGACGAACGGGGACCGTCGCGGGGGCGTGCGCGGGGATCGCGTCGTGGAGGCGAGTGCGAGATTTGTGCCAAATCGCGGTTTTGACGACGTCAGAACCACGATTTGGCACAAATCGTGCCCGAGCTGCGAGGCGTCGGCGTGAGGGCGGTGCGGCGTCCGCGCTGACATTCGTCGCGAATGGCGGGATTGGCGGGGCGGGACGCCGCATTCGGCACGAATGGTGCCCGGACGGCGGGCGCCCGAGGGACGCCGGGCGCGGGGGTCAGCGCAACGCGTCGTGCGTGACGCGGCCCGCGAGGAGGGTGGTGGCGACCGGCATCGTGCGGAGTTCGTCGGGCGACGCCGCCAGCGGGTCGCGGTCGAGCACGGCGAGGTCGGCGGGCTGACCGGGCGACAGGGTGGAGCGGGTGGATGCGCGGAGCGCGACGTCCGCGGGGATCGCCTGCTCGGGGTGCCAGGGCTCGCGGCCGTCGCGGGTGCGGCCGACGGCGGAGGCGATCGCCGCCCAGGGGTCGAGGGGCGCGACGGGGGCGTCGGAGCCGAACGCCAGGCGGGCGCCGGCGGCGTGCAGGTCGGCGAGGGGGAAGGCGCGGCCGCTGCGTCCCTGCCAGAGGCGGTCGGCGACGTCCCGGTCGTCCATGGCGTGCTCGGGCTGCACGCTCGCGGTCACACCGAGGCGGGCGAACCGCGGGACGTCGGCGGGGTCGATCAGCTGCGCGTGCTCGATGCGACCGCCCGCGCTGATCGCGGCGAAGGCGTCCAGCGCCCGGCGGTTCGCCTCGTCGCCGATCGCGTGGACGGCCGGCTCCAGGCCGTGGTCGACGGCGAACCGCATCCGCTCGACGAGCTCCGCGGGCGTGAGGTTGGCGACGCCGTGGCCGCCGTCCGGATAGGCGTGCGAGCACAAGGCGGTGCGGGTGTTGAGCGAACCGTCGGAGATGACCTTGAACGGCCCGACGGTCAGCAGGCCGCCGGTGCCGGGAATGGCTGCGCCCGTCCGCAAGCCCAGACCGGCGGCCCGGTCGAGGTGCTCGCCGTAGATGCCGAACTCCACGCGCAGACCCGCAGCGTCGCCCTCGCCGCCATTCCGGCCGACGCCGTCACCGCCACGCCCGCCGCCGGCGCCCATCCGCCGCATCCACACGTCGAGGTTCCACCCGTACTCGAGGTCGACGATCCCGACCACCCCGCGCGTCGCCGCAGCGCGCGCGGCGTCAGCCGCCCAGCGGTCGAGCGTGGCGTCGTCGGCAGCGGTCAGGAGGCTGGTGACCGCGAAGCTGGCGTCCTCGCGCAGCACGGCGTCCGGGGTGCCGGGAGCGAAACGTCGCGCCGCGGCGCTGTTGAGCCACGAGCAGTGCAGGTCCCCCGCGATCAGGACGACCGGACGGTCCGTCGCCGCGTCGAGCAGCGAACGCGTCGGCTCGTCGGGCCACAGGGCATCGTGGAAGCCGAAGCCGACCAGCACGTCGTCGCCAGAGGCGCCGGAGGCGCCCGCCGCGCGCTCCCGCACCGCCCGCTCCCGCACCAGCGCCGCGGCCTCGGCCGCGGACGCCGCCCGGGACACGTCGAGCCGACGCGCGGTCTGCGCCCACTGGGTGAAGTGGACGTGCTGGTCCCACAGCCCCGGCACGACCCAGCGCCCGTCGAGCGGGATGCGCTCCACGGTCCCGACGTCCGTCGCCGTCCCGGCGGGCTGCACCGCGCTGATCCTGCCCTCGTCGAGCACGACATCCACCAGTCCGTCCACACCGGACACACCGAACGCAGAGACCGCGGGGATCCGGCCCCCGGCGAGCACCACCGTCATCGTGCCGCGCGTCGCCGCTCGTGCACGATCCGCATCTCGCGGAGCAGCCCCTCGCTCGCGTACGGGCTGTCGCCGCCGAGCTCGGACATGATCGTGTCGACGATGTGGTCCGGGCGGTTCTGGCTCATCTTCTGCTTCGCGACCACGCGGGTGGGCGTCAGGCGCAGACCCACCGTGCCGGAGGCGATGCGGTCGGCGTACTCCGAGTCCTTGAGGGTGCCCCGCATCCGCCGCGGCGACGGGAGCGCATCCTCGAAGTGGTCGACCAGGCGCTCCAGCACCTCGAGGTTCTCCTCGTCGCTCAGGATCTCCGGGACGCCGGAGAAGTGCGCGGCGATGAAGTTCCAGGTCGGCACGGCGGGCTTCTCGTCGTACCAGCCGGAGGAGATGTACCCGTGCGGGCCCTGCACGACGATGAGCAGTTCGTGCTGCCCGAGCTCGTGCAGCTGCTCGTCCGGCCGTCCGAGGTGCGCGAGCAGGCTCAGCTCCGCCCGCGTCTCGTCGAGGAGGACCGGGTAATGCGAGGCGACGAGTCCGGTCGAGGGGGCGCTGACGAACGTGGCCCACGGGTTCTCGCGCACAAGCCGTTTCAGCTCGTCGGGGTCGCCCAGGGTGAAGCTCGGGTTCTGTCGCATCGCGCCCTCCTAGGCCTGGTCCACCGGGCACCAATACAGCTTGCGGCCGCCCAGCTCCTCCATGAGGATGTTGGTCCCGCACACCCGGCACGGGAGGCCTTCGCGCTTGTAGACCCAGTGCCGGTCGTCGCGGCTGGCCATCGCCTTGCGGTACGACTCCTCGTCGAGGTCGTCCATCGTCATCATCTGCCCGGTCTCGACACCGATGCGCAGCAGGTGCACCCAGTCGCGCCACAGCGCCCGCACCGTCTCCTCCGGCACCTTCTTGCCGGGCGTGTGCGGGTTCTGCCGGGCGCGGAACAGCAGCTCGGCGCGATAGACGTTGCCGATGCCGCTGACCACACTCTGATCCATCAGCAGCAGGGCGATCGAGGTGGGCTTGCGCCGGACGATCGAGACGAAGCGGTCCTCCGCCTCCTGGCTGGCGTCGACCTGCGGGTCCGGTCCGAGCTTCGCGATCACCGCATCCACCTGGGCCGGGTCGAGCACCTCGCAGGCGGTCGGTCCGCGCAGGTCGGCGACCGCGCTGTCGGTGAGGAGCCGCACGCGCACCTGGCCGATCGGCTCGGGCGGGAACGACGTGATCTCGGCCTCCACCTTCTCCGACTCGGCCATGCGCAGGCGTGTGCGTCGGGGCGCGCCGATCGAGTGGAGGGAGTTCTCGCCCGCCGCGTCGAGGATCGGCTCGCCGAGGTCGGTGCCGCGCTGGTTGGTCTGGCCCATCCGTCCGTTCGCGCTCGCGATCGTCGGGTCGATGCTGATGTCGCCCGCGAAGTCCCAGGCGCCGTAGAGGCCGAGGTGGACGCGAAGCCACAACTCGTTGTCGAACTCGAGGAACATCTGCTTGCCGACCGCGCGCGCATCCGTCATGACGTGGCCGTCGATGCGCGTCGCATCGGCCGCGAACCGGCCCTGCGGGGACGACACGGCCACGCGGTGGCCGACGAAGTTGACGGCGAACTGCCGCGCGATGCGGTGGACGGAGTGGCCTTCGGGCATCAGTGGTCCACGTTCTTGCCCGCGATGTCGCCGGTGGCCTCGTACTCCGCCAGCTGGGCGATGCGGCGCACATGCCTCTCCTCGAACGAGAACGGCTCGGCGATGAACGCGTCGATGAAGCCCGTGGCCTCCTCGACCGTGTGCTGCCGGGCGCCGATGGCGATGACGTTGGCGTCGTTGTGCTGCCGGGCGAGCAGCGCGGTCGACTGGCTCCACACCAGCGCTGCGCGCACCCCGCGCACCTTGTTCGCCGCGATCTGCTCGCCGTTGCCCGAACCGCCGAAGACGATGCCGAGCGCCTCGACGCCGGCCTGCTGGTCGCGGACCACGGCGGCCGCCGCGTTGATGCAGAACGCCGGGTAGTCGTCGATCGGGTCGTACTCCGTCGGACCGTGATCGATCACCTCGTGACCCGCCGCGCTCAGGTGCTCCTGCAGATGCGTGCTGAAGTCGAGGCCGGCGTGGTCGGTGGCGATGTGGATGCGCATATCCACAGTTTAGGGAGGACCGCCGACCCTCGACGGCTCGGTGGCTAAGGTGGGTGCGGTGGACACGATCCACACGTTCGACCTCTTTAGTCATCCCCTCGAAGGAGCCAGCGTTGCCCGGAGAAAACCTCACCCGCATCGAAGCGCAGGAGCGTGCGTCGCTCGTCCGCACCCACAGCTACGACGTCAGGCTCGACCTGACCACCGGGCCGGAGACGTTCCGCAGCACGACGACGGTGCGCTTCTCGGCGAAGGAGGGCGCGTCGACCTTCATCGACGCGATCACGCGGACGGTGCACGCCGTCACCCTGAACGGCGTCCAGCTCGACCCCTCCACGGTGAGCGACGGCGTGCGCATCCAGCTCGACGGTCTCAAGGACGAGAACGAGCTGACCGTCGACGCCGACGCGGTCTACACCAACACCGGCGAGGGCCTGCACCGCTTCGTCGACCCGGTCGACGGCGAGGTGTACCTCTACAGCCAGTTCGAGGTGCCGGACTCGCGGCGCATGTTCGCCGTGTTCGAGCAGCCCGACCTCAAGGCCGAGTTCACCTTCACCGTCACCGCACCGGAGCACTGGGCGGTCGTCAGCAACTCCCCCACCCCGGAGCCGCAGGCGGCGGGTGACGGTAAGAAGGTCTGGTCGTTCGCGCCGACCCCGGTCATCTCCTCCTACATCACCGCGCTCGTCGCGGGCCCCTACGAGTCGGTGCACAGCGAGCTCACCAGCCGTGACGGCCGCACCATCCCGCTCGGCGTCTACACCCGCAAGAGCCTGGCCGAGTTCCTCGACGCCGACTACATCTTCGACAAGACGCGCGAGGGCTTCGCGTTCTACGAGGAGCGCTTCGACTACGCCTACCCGTTCGAGAAGTACGACCAGCTGTTCGTGCCGGAGTTCAACGCCGGCGCGATGGAGAACGCCGGTGCGGTGACCTTCACCGAGACCTACGTGTTCCGGTCGAAGGTCACGGACGCGATCAAGGAGCGCCGCGTCGTCACGATCCTGCACGAGCTGGCGCACATGTGGTTCGGCGACCTGGTCACCATGAAGTGGTGGAACGACCTCTGGCTGAACGAGTCGTTCGCCGAGTACGCGTCGACGCTCGCGACCGCGGAGGCCACCGAGTGGACCGAGGCATGGACGACGTTCGCCGCGATGGAGAAGAGCTGGGCGTACCGTCAGGACCAGCTGCCCTCGACGCACCCGATCGTCGCGACGATCAACGACCTCGAGGATGTGCAGGTCAACTTCGACGGCATCACCTACGCGAAGGGCGCCTCGGTGCTCAAGCAGCTGGTGGCGTGGGTCGGCCAGGACGACTTCCTCGCGGGCGTCGCGCAGTACTTCAAGAAGCACGCGCACTCGAACACCGAGCTCAAGGACCTGCTGGTCGAGCTCGAGGCCACCAGCGGCCGCGACCTGACCGGATGGTCGGAGAAGTGGCTGGAGACCGCGGGCGTCAACACCCTCCGTCCCGAGCTGACGGTGGATGCGGACGGCACGATCACCTCGTTCGCCGTGCTGCAGTCGGCGGCGTCCGACTACCCGACCATCCGCCCGCACCGCCTCGCGATCGGCCTCTACAACCTCCGCGACGGCAAGTTGACGCGCGACGAGCGCTTCGAGCTCGACGTCGACGGGGAGCGCACCGAGGTCGCCGACCTCGTCGGCACCCGCCGCCCCGATCTCGTGCTCATCAACGACGACGACCTCGCCTACGCGAAGATCCGTCTCGACGAGCAGTCGCTCGCGGTCGCGATCGAGCACCTGTCCGACATCGAGAGCCCGCTCGCCCGCTCCCTGGTCTGGGGCGCGGTGTGGGATGCGACCCGCGACGCCGAGACGAGCGCGAGCGACTACGTGCGCCTGGTGCTCGGGAACATCGCCTCGGAGACCGAGTCGACCACCATCCGCACCACGCTGAACCAGCTCGTGCTCGCCGCGACGGCCTACGTCGCGCCGGAGCGCCAGAAGGAGACCGCCCAGGGCGCAGCCGACGCTCTGTGGGAGCTGGCCAAGGGCGCGGCAGCGGGTAGTGACGCACAGTTCCAGTTCGTGAAGTTCTTCGCCGCGCTGGCCTCCACCGACGAGCAGCTGTCGACGATCGCCGCACTCCGCGACGGCTCGGTCACCCTCGACGGTCTGACCGTCGACACCGACCTCTCGTGGGAGCTGCTGATCGCGCTGGTCGCCGGCGGCGCCGCGGGCACCGCCGAGATCGACGCGGCACTCGCCGCGGACAACACCGCGAACGGCGGCCAGTTCGCCGCGCAGGCCCGCGCGAGCATCCCGACGCTCGAGGGCAAGCAAGCGGCGTGGGACTCGGTGTTCGCCTCGGACGCCCTGCCGAACACGATCGTCCGGTACACCGGCATCGGGTTCCAGCGCGCCAAGGACAAGTCCGTGCTCGCGCAGTTCGTCGAGCCGTACTTCGCCGCCCTGCAGGGCATCTGGACCTCGCGCACCTACAAGATCGCGGAATACCTGGTCGAGGGCATGTACCCGGCGCCGCTCGCGAACGAGGAGCTGCGGGATGCGACCCGCGCCTGGCTCGACGCGAACCCGGAGCCGGCCGCCCTGCGCCGCATGGTGGTCGAGAACCTGGCAGGCGTCGAGCGCGCGCTCGCGGCTCAGAGGCGGGACGCCGCCGCCTGATCGGAGCCGAGCGCTCCCATCGCGGCGATCACCGGAGGGGCCGTGCGTCTGCACGGCCCCTCCGTCGTACCAGGCGGTCCTCCGGGGTGGTACCGCGGGAGGATGCCGTGACGCGAGCCGCGCCCCTAGTCTCGGACGTATGATCCAGCTCGATCACCTGACCAAGCGCTTCGGCGAGAAGACCGCCGTCGACGACATCACCGTGACCATCCAGCCGGGCAAGGTCACCGGCTTCCTCGGCCCGAACGGCGCCGGGAAGTCCACGACCATGCGGATGATCATGGGACTCGACCGGCCCACCCGCGGACGCGCGCTCATCAACGGCAAGCGCTACGCCGAGTTCCGCTCCCCGCTCACCGAGGTGGGCGCCCTGCTCGACGCCAAGGCCGTGCACACCGGGCGCACCGCCTACGCGCACCTGCTCGCGCTTGCCGCGACGCACGGCATCCCGAAGTCCCGCGTGCACGAGGTCATCGGCATGACGGGACTCGAGACGGTCGCGAGCAAGCGCGTCGGCGGCTTCTCGCTCGGGATGGGACAGCGGCTGGGCATCGCCGCCGCCATGCTCGGAGACCCCGCCACGCTCATCCTCGACGAGCCCGTCAACGGCCTCGACCCCGAGGGGGTGCTCTGGGTGCGTCAGTTCGCCCGTCACCTGGCGTCGCAGGGCCGCACCGTGTTCCTGTCGTCGCACCTGATGAGCGAGATGGCCCAGACGGCCGACCACATCGTCGTGCTGGGACGCGGTCGCGTGCTCGCGGACGCCCCGGTCGACACCATCCTCGCCGGGGCCACCCGGCATGCCGTCCGCGTGCGCACCCCGCAGCCCGAACAGCTCGCCCGGGCGGTGGCGGGCGCCGACGTCGCCGTCACCGGCGTCGAGGCGCAGCTGCTGGAGGTCACCGGCCTCACCGCGGCGCAGATCGGAGAGACCGCCGCCCGCGACGGCATCGTGCTGCACGAGCTGACGCCGATCAGCGCCTCCCTCGAGGAGGCCTACCTCGAACTCACCCAGGACGACGTCGAATACCGCACGGAGGTCAGCCGATGAGCACCGCCACCACCACCCAGCAGGGCACGGTCCACCCGCACACCTCGCTCGGCCACCTCAACTTCGCGCGGGTCGTCCGCTCGGAGTGGATCAAGCTCTGGACGCTGCGCTCGACGTTCTGGACCCTGATCAGCGCGGTCGTGCTCGTCGTCGGCATCGCCGCCCTGGTGGCCGTCGCGATCCCCGACAAGTCGACCCTGGTGGACCGAGTCTCCGCTGCACAGCGCGCGGCCGTCGAGGCGCAGGCGGCGGACTTCGCGCAGACCGCGGCGACCGCGGGCCTCACCTTCGCCTCCCTGGTCATCGCCGTGCTCGGCGTGCTCGTCATCAGCGGCGAGTTCTCGACCGGCATGATCCGCTCGTCCTTCACGGCCGTCCCGCGCCGGTTCCCGGTGTTCGGCGCCAAGACCCTGGTGCTGTTCGTCGTGGCGTTCCTCGCCGGCCTGATCAGCTCGGCCGCGTCGTGGGCCGTCGCCGTGCCCATCCTGACCGCGAAGGGCTACACGGGAGATCTGTTCTCGAGCGACACCCTCTGGGCGATCCTCGGAGCCGGCGCCTACCTCGGCCTGGTGGCCGTCTTCGCCCTCGGGGTCGGCGCGATTCTGAAGTCCACCGCGGGCGGGATCGCGGGCGCCCTCGGCGTGCTGCTCGTCCTGCCGATCATCGCGAGCCTGGTCGGCGGCCTGACGCGGACGCAGTGGGTCACCGACGCGCAGCACTACCTGATCAGCAACGCGGGCTCCGGCATGGCGGGTCTCGCCAACGGCGACCTCGAGCCGTGGGCGAACGTGCTCACCGTGCTCGTCTGGGCCGCCGTCGCCTTCGTCGGCGGCGCGCTCCTCCTGCAGCGCAGGGACGCCTGACCGCCGACGTGACCGCTCCCTCCCCCGCACCGGACGCCCCGGACGGCCTCGAACTGCCGAGGCCGCCCGGGGCGATCCGTCGCTACTTCGCGGCGCATCCCCTCGTCGTGGATGTGCTGCTCGCGGCCCTCTACCTGGTGCCGACGGTGATCGTGTCGCTCGTCGGCTTCGCCATGCGGCCGAGCGTGCAGGAGGCCGTCCTCCTGGTGCTCTCCGCGGCCGCGGGCGTCGCGCTGCTGGCGCGCCGGCACCGGCCGGTGGTCGTGTTCGCCTTGGCGACGCTCGTCCTCGGCGCCAGCGTGTTCCTGGGCCGCGACGTGGACCTGCTGCCGACGCTGTTCGCGCTCTACGCCCTGGCGGTGTACCGCTCCATCCGCTCCGCCTGGATCGCGTACGCCGTCACCGCCGCCGTCACGGTCGCGACGCTGACCACCGAGGTGCTGCTCCAGCAGGCCCAGGTGTTCACCCAGCTGCGGACGGCGGCGCTCCCCGCCGGCATCATCGTGCTCCTCTTCTCGGCCGTGGCGGTGCTGATCGGCAGCAACGTCGGCAACCGGCGGCGGTACCTGGATGCGCTCATCGACCGTGCCCGGCAGCTCGCGCGCGAGCGCGACCAGCAGGCCGAGATCGCGACGGCGGCGGAGCGCAGCCGCATCGCGGGCGAGCTGCACGATATCGTGTCGCACAGCCTCACGGTGATGATCACCCTCGCCGACGGTTCCGGGCGCCTCGCCGCGACCGCGCCGGATCGCTCCGCCGAGACGATGCGGCTCGTCGCCGAGACCGGCCGCGGGGCCCTCGCCGACATGCGGCGCCTGCTCGGCGTGCTCGGCGACGACGACGGCGAGCCCGCGGCACGCGCACCCCAGCCCGGCGTCGCCGACCTGGGCGCGCTGATCGAGACGTTCCGCGCGGCCGGCCTACCGGTGCGCATCACCGTGTCGGGGGTGCCGCCGGAGGACGCCGGGCAGCAGCTGACCGTGTACCGCGTGGTGCAGGAGGGGCTGACCAACGTGCTGCGCTATGCCGCGACGGCGACCGCGGTGCGGGTCGTCACGGTCTTCCAGCCCGGAAGCGTGATCCTGACGGTGGACGACGACGCGACCGTGCACGGCCCGCCGCATCAGGGGTCGGGACGCGGACTGCTCGGGCTGCGTGAGCGCGTCGGGCTGTACGGCGGCACGATCGAAGCCGGACCGCGGCCGGGCGGCGGCTGGCGGCTGCGGGCGGTATTCCCGGCGCTGCGAGGCGCGGCGGGCGCCGCATCCAACCCGGCTCCCGCATCCACCCCGGACCCCGCGTCCACGCCGGACCCCGCATCCACGCCGACCCCCGCATCCACCCCGACCCCCGCATCCACCCCGACCCGGAAGGAGACGCCGTGAGCGACGGCCCCATCCGCCTCCTGCTCGTCGACGACCAGCAGCTCGTCCGCCTCGGCTTCCGCATGGTGCTGGAGGCCGAGCCCGGACTCGTCGTGGTGGGCGAGGCCTCCGACGGCGCCGAGGCGGTGCGGCTGGCGGCGGAGCTCCGGCCCGATGTCGTGCTGATGGATGTGCGGATGCCGGTGCTCGACGGGATCGAGGCCACCCGGCGCATCATCGCGGCGCAGCCGTCGGCCCGCGTGATCGTGCTGACCACCTTCGACCTGGACGAGTACGCCTTCGGCGGTCTGCGCGCCGGCGCCAGCGGCTTCCTGCTGAAGGACGTGCGGCCCGACGAACTCGTCTCCGCAGTGCGCAGCGTCGCCGCCGGGGACGCGGCGGTGTCGGGACGCGTCACGCGCGCGATGCTCGAGCTCTTCGCCGACCGGCTGCCGGCGGGCGGCGCATCCCCCGCTCCGGGCCACGACCCGGTGGCCGCCCTCACGCCGCGGGAGCGCGAGATCCTCGCCGCCATCGGCGAGGGGCTCAGCAACGGCGAGATCGGCGCCCGGTTCTACCTCACGGAGTCGACGGTCAAGACGCACGTCGGGCGCGTGCTCGCCAAGCTGCACCTGCGCGACCGCGTGCACGCGGTGATCTTCGCCTACGAGAACGGACTGCGGGAACCGTGAACCGCCCGGCCGGTCCAGCGACCGCCAAGGCACGGCTCGCTAGGCTCGGAGCGGTATGGAGATCCTGAAAGCAACCTTCTGGACCGAACTCGGGTCGTGGGCCGTCGCGGCCGGCTGGAACATCCTCAGCGCCGCGTGCATCGTCGGCGGCGCCTTCCTGCTGAGCTGGATCCTGCGGGTGGTCATCCGCAAGGTCGTGCAGCGCATCGTCAGCGGCGTGAAGAAGGGGCAGAACGTCAGCGACACGCAGGCGCTGGTCGCCTCGCCGCTCGCGGCCGTGCGCCTCGTGCAGCGCACGCGGACCCTCGGCTCGGTGCTCACGAACATCGTCAACGTGACGATCGGCATCATCGCGATCATCCTCATCCTGAACGTGTTCGTGCCGGATGTGCTGGGGTCGTTCGCGCTCCTCACGGCAGCGATCGGCGCCGGTCTCGGTTTCGGCGCGCAGAACATCGTCAAGGATGTGCTCAACGGCCTGTTCATGGTGATGGAGGACCAGCTCGGCGTGGGCGACGTGGTCGACCTCGGGTCGGCGACCGGTGTCGTGGAGGCGGTCGGCATCCGCGTCACCCAGGTGCGCGACGTCAACGGGACGCTCTGGTTCGTGCGCAACGGCGAGATCCTGCGCGTCGGCAACATGTCGCAGGGCTGGGCGCGGGTGATCATCGATGTCGCCGTGCCGTACGACGTCGACATGGACGCCGTGCAGGCCAAGATGCTCGAGGCCGCGAACGCGCTGGCGTCGAGCACCAAGTGGCGCTCGCGCATCCTGGAGAAGCCGGAGCTGTGGGGGCTGGAGTCGATCTCGGCCGACGCGATGGTCATCCGCCTGGTGCTGAAGACCCGCACGACCGCCAAGGACGACGTGTCGCGCGAGCTGCGCCTCCGCATCAAGCAGGCGCTCGACGAGCTGGACGTGAAGCTGCCCTCCCTCTCAGCCGTCGTGCTGACCGGCTTCGACAGCGCCGCCAGCGTCATGGGCGCGAAGCCGCCGCGCACCCGCCCCAGCCCGACCGTCACGACCGAGCCGCCGCTGAAGGGCCGGAAGGCCCGCGCCGCGGCCAAGCGCGGCACGGCGCAGGCGACGCCTCCGGCCGATCCGGGCGCGATCCGGGTCACCCCGGCGATCGAGAACAAGCCGGCGGGTGCCGCCCCGAAGTCCGCATCCGAGAAGCGCACGGACGGAGACCCGACGTGAGCCTGCCGCTCATCCCCACCGGCCCGCAGAAGGCGTTCTACGACGAGGTCGGCGGCCGTCCGACCTTCCAGCGCCTCGTCGACGTGTTCTACGACGGGGTCGCCGACGACCCGGTGCTGCGTCCGATGTACCCGGAGGAGGACCTCGGACCGGCGAAGGAGCGGCTGCTCCTGTTCCTGGAGCAGTACTGGGGCGGTCCCACCACCTACAGCCAGCAGCGCGGTCACCCCCGGCTCCGGATGCGGCACAACCCGTTCAAGGTCAACCCGGACGCCCGCGACCGCTGGCTCGCCCACATGCGCGTCGCGGTCGAGCGGCTCGAGCTGCCGCCCCTCCAGGAGGAGACGCTCTGGAGCTACCTCGAGCGGGCGGCGTTCGCTATGGTCAACACATTCGAGGAGTAGCCCTCCCCCGCCATCCCGGTGCCGAAGGAGACACGGATGACACACGAAACGGACGCGATCGTCGTCGGAGCCGGCCTCTCCGGACTGGTCGCCGCCTCCGAACTCCTGGATGCGGGACGGCGCGTCACCATCGTCGAGCAGGAGCCCTCGGCCTCCTTCGGCGGACAGGCGTGGTGGTCGTTCGGCGGGCTGTTCCTGATCGACTCGCCCGAGCAGCGGCGGATGGGCGTGCACGACTCGCTCGCCCTCGCCCGTGACGACTGGTTCGGGTCGGCCGGCTTCGACCGGGCGGAGGACCACTGGCCGCGCCGCTGGGCCGAGGCGTACCTGCAGTTCGCCGCCGGCGAGAAGCGCGCGTGGCTGCACGAGAAGGGCCTCCGGTTCTTCCCCGTCGTGGGCTGGGCGGAGCGCGGCAGCGGTTCGGCGGGAGGCCACGGCAACTCGGTGCCGCGTTTCCACATCACCTGGGGCACCGGACCGGGCGTGGTCGAACCCTTCGCCCGGCGGGTGCAGTCGGCCGCCGCCAGCGGACGCGCATCCCTCCGCAACCGTCACCGCGTCGACGCGCTGATCGTGGAAGACGGCCGGGTGGTCGGAGTGCGCGGGGCCGTGCTGGCGCCCGACCCCGCCGAGCGCGGCGCACCGAGCAACCGGGAGGTGACCGGCGACTTCGAGTTCCGCGCCCCCGTGGTGATCGTCGCGTCCGGCGGCATCGGTGGCAACCACGACCTGGTGCGGGCCGCGTGGCCCGCGCGCCTCGGCGAGCCGCCCGCGCACATGCTGTCGGGCGTGCCCGCGCATGTCGACGGGCGGATGCTCGGGATCGCGGAGACCGCCGGCGCGCACCTCATCAACGGCGACCGGATGTGGCACTACACCGAGGGCATCACCAACTGGGACCCGGTGTGGGAGCGGCACGGCATCCGCATCCTCCCGGGTCCGTCGTCGCTGTGGCTCGACGCGCACGGCGACCGGCTGCCGTCGCCGCTGTTCCCCGGTTTCGACACGCTCGGGACGCTGGAGCACCTGCGCCGGACCGGCTCGGACTACAGCTGGTTCGTGCTGACGCAGCGGATCATCGAGAAGGAGTTCGCGCTCAGCGGCAGCGAGCAGAACCCCGACCTGACCGGCAAGGACCTGCGCCTCCTCGCCAGCCGCGTCGGACCGGGCGCCCCCGGCCCCGTGGAGGCCTTCAAGGAGCACGGCACGGACTTCGTGGTGGCCGACACCCTGGACGAGCTGCTCGCGGGCATGCAGCGCATCGCGGACGTCCCCCTCGACACCGAGCTGGTCACCCGGCACGTGCACGAGCGCGACCGGCAGCTCGACAACGAGTTCGGCAAGGACCTGCAGCTCGCCGCGATCCGCGGGGCGCGGAAGTACCGGGGTGACCGGCTCATCCGCGTCGCGCCGCCGCACAAACTGCTCGACCCGTCGGCGGGACCGCTCATCGCGGTCAAGCTGCACATCCTGACGCGCAAGAGCCTGGGCGGGATCGAGACCGACCTCGACGGGCGCGTGATCGGCCCGGGCGGCCGTCCGGTGCCGGGGCTGTACGCGGTCGGCGAGGCGGCCGGCTTCGGCGGCGGCGGGATGCACGGCTACCGCGCCCTGGAGGGCACGTTCCTCGGCGGCTGCCTGTTCTCCGGCCGCCAAGCCGGCCGCGCCGCCGCCCTCGCCTGACCTGCGCCCTCTCCCCCTCCGTCGAGTCCTCGAAAAGTGAACGCCTTTGCGGCGTGTCGCGTGCACTTTTTGAGGACTCGACGGAGGGGCGGGGCTTGATGCGGTGCGGGGGGGGGGTTAGCGGCGGAGGCTCCAGGAGGCTCGGCGGACCAGGGTGTGGCCGCGGCGGGTGGTGAGGCGGGTCCAGGTGCCGGTCTCGTGGATGGTGACGGGCTCGTCGTCGCCGAGGAAGCCGAGGCTCTCGGCGGCGAAGCCGGCGCCCGCCGGGACGTACTCGAGGCCCTCGATCTCGCGGCCCCACACCTCGGCGCGGACGCGCTGGACGAGCTGCTCGCCGGTCCCCGTCGGGACCGCTTCCGCGACCTCGGCGATGCCGTCGCGCGCCATTGTCCGCAGGCGGCCGGGATCGGTCTCGCCCACCTTGTGCCAGCCGCCGCGCGGCGGGGAGATGCCCGCCCAGGTGACCGTCGACACCTCCAGCGGCAGCCGGATCTCGATCGGACCGTCGGGCGCGGCGCCCGACTCCGCCTGCGCCTCGGCAGCGGCCGCCTCGGCGCTCTCGCGCACGCGCGCCACCCGGTCGAGCAGCGAGCGGATCGGCACGACGGCGTCGAACTCGGCGTCGTTCCCGATGGCGAAGGTCCGCAGGCCCAGCACCGTCGGCGTGGTGTCGAGCAGCCCTCGCGGGTACAGGATCGCGGTGTAGACGGCGAGCACGCCCGAACCGGCGATCAGGCGCACGGAACCTTCCTCGACACGGGCCGCCCGAGACAGATACGTCTGCAGGTCGGCGACGGCGAGGGCATCCATCAGGGAAAACGACTGGTTCATCGGGTGTCTAAACTACCAACAGACCATCGACTTGGAGGCACCGTGACCGAGCCCCTGGCTTCCCTACTGACCGCGCTCGATCTCACCGACACCGGTGCACGCACCAGCGAGGACATCTTCACGGGCCCCTCCCAGTGGATGCCGCTGGGCCGTGTCTTCGGCGGCCAGGTGCTCGCGCAGTCCATCGTCGCGGCGACCCGCACCGTGGAGGACGACCGCAGCATCCACTCGATGCACGGGTACTTCCTGCGGCCGGGTGACGTGAACTTCCCGATCACCTTCTCGGTCGACCGCATCCACGACGGCCGTTCGTTCTCCACCCGACGGACGCAGGCCTACCAGAACGGCCTGCCCATCCTGTCGATGATCGCGTCGTACCAGACCGAGGACGAGGGCTTCGAGCACCAGGATGCGATGCCGGACGGCATCCCTGGACCGGAGGAGCTGCCCTCCACCGCCTCCACTCTCGAGGACGTCCGGCACCCGGTCGCGCAGTATTGGGCCAGCCAGCGGCCATTCGACATGCGGCACGTCACCTCACCGATCTACCTGTCCGTGGAGGGCGACCGCGTCGCCCACCAGGCGGTGTGGTTCCGGACGATCGGCGAGATGCCGGACGACATGGCGCTGCACCGCGCCGCGCTGGCGTACGCGAGCGACTACACGATCATGGAGTCCGTCATGCGCCGCCACGGCATCGCCTGGGCGACGCCGGGGCTGAAGGCGGCGAGCCTCGACCACGCGATGTGGTGGCACCGCCCGGCGCGCGTCGACGAGTGGCTGCTGTACGTGCAGGAGTCGCCGACCGCCGGCGGCGGCCGCGGCCTCTCGCAGGGACGCATCTTCACCCGCGACGGACGCCTGGTGGCGAGCGTCGCGCAGGAGGCGACGATCCGCCTCCCCCGCGCCGACTGAGCCGGGTCCCGAGGCGTCGCCCGCCGGTCAGTCGAAGGTGCTGCGGAGCAGGACGGTCCCGGCTCCGGCGGCACGGATGTCCACGCTCGCGATGTCCTTCAGCGGCACGCTGGTCGTCGCGATCGGGCGCGCGGTGGTGCCCTCGTCGGCCGTCCAGGTGGAGATCGTGTACTGCTGACCCGCGCGGTCGGTGACGACCATCGCATACGTCCAGGCGTGCGAGCCCTCCTCACCGCCGACGTGGGCGTATTTGCAGGTCGAGTCGATGCGCGTGCCCCACGGCTCGGCGGTCAGCCGCACGTCCGCGGTGAGCGGGCTCGGCTCGACCTGCTGCATGGCGACGGCCGTCTGCGGCGCGGACACCGGGTTGAGCACGGTCGGCAGCACGAGCGCGGCGACGCCCACGAGCAGGGCAGCGGCGACCGTGGAGAGCCCCGCGATCAGCCAGCGCGCCCGGACCCGCCGGCGGCGGACGCGGTGCAGAAGCGCCGGGAGCAGCTCCGGGGAGGGCCCGCGGTCATCGGCGGGTGCCGCCTCCGGCGCCTCCTCGTCGAGCAGGGCGAACGCCTGCTCGCGGGGCACCCGGCTCAGGATGCCCGGCATACCCGCCAGCTCCGAGACGGCCTCCGAGCACCGCTCGCAGTCGCGCAGGTGCGCCTCGAACTCGCGCCGCTCGGCCGGTGAGAGCGCGCCGAGCACATACGCGGCGTCCCAGGTGGCGAACTCGTCGTGGGTGGTCATCGTTCCGTCACCCCTCTCTCCTGAAGGGCGAGCCGCAGGGCCCGCAGTCCGTAGTGGAGGCGCGATTTGACGGTGCCCTCGGGGATGTCGAGCTCGCGGGCGATCTCGGCCACCGAGCGTCCGCCGTAGTAGGCGTGGACGATGACGGCCCGGTGCTCGACGGACAGCTCGGCCAGGGCGTCGGAGACCAGCCAGGCGTCGAGGACCGCATCCGCCTCGCTGTCCGGGGCCGGACGCTCCGGGACCTCGTCGGTGCCGAACTCGTGCCGGTGCTGCGCGCTGCGGCGCCCGTCGATCACCAGGTTGCGCGCCACGGTGAACAGCCACGTGCGGGCGGACTGCTGGGACTGGTCCAGCACCGTGGGCTTCCGCCAGGCGCGCAGCAGCGTCTCCTGCACGATGTCGTCGGCCATCGCCCGGTCGCCGGTGAGGTGCACCACGTACCGCCAGACCGCCTGCGCGTGCTGGTCGTGCAGTTCGCGCAGCAAGCGGGCGTCCTCCTCCGGCATGTTCACCTCCACCCTGTACACGATGCAGCCGGTGGAAAGGTTCACACGCCACGGTTGAACCGACCGCTGCATCGTCTCGTGAATACGGTAAGAGACGAATCCGCCGAACGGGAGGAACCCGCATGAACGACCACGCACCGCTCACCCGCCGAACGCTCGTGTCCATCGGCGGAGTCTCCGCCGGCGCCCTGCTGCTCGCCGCCTGCACACCGGGTGGTGCGGACGGCTCGAGCGGCTCCGGCGACGGCTCGGGCGACTCGGGCGGCTCCGGCGGCTCGGGCGGCGGTTCGGGTACCGCCGAGGTGTCGCTGGCGTCCATCCCGGTGGGCGGTGCGGTGTCGGCGACGCTCGGCGGCAAGCCGATCGTGGTGTCTCAGCCGAGCGCCGGCAAGGTGGTCGCGTTCAGCGCGGTGTGCACGCACCAGGGCTGCACGGTGGCGCCGCAGGGCAAGGAGTTCGACTGCCCGTGCCACGGCTCCCGGTTCGACGGGGCGACCGGCGACGTTCTGAACGGTCCCGCGCGCGACCCGCTGCCGAAGCTGAAGGCGCAGGTCTCGGGCGACTCCGTGACCGTGACCGAGTAGGGGCCGTCGTGGAGGTCAACGGGCTGCCGCTGCACGTCCTGCTCGTCCACTTCGTGGTGGTGCTGATCCCGCTGACGGCGGTCGCCGCGCTGCTGGTGCCGATCTGGCCCGCGGCGCGCCGGCGTCTGGGGATCGTGGTGCCGTTGCTGGCGCTGGCGGACCTGGTGCTGGTGCCGGTGGTGACGGAGGCCGGCGAGTGGTTGCAGGCGCGCGTGCCGTCGACGCCGCTCATCCTGCAGCACGCCGCCCTCGGGCGCACGCTGCTGCCGTGGGTGATCGCCTTGTTCGTGTTCTCGGTGCTGCAGTGGGCGTGGTTCTTCTTCATCGATCGCCCCGGCTCCCGGCGCCAGCCGTCGCCGGTGGTGCACCGGGTGGTGCTCGTCGTGCTGACCGTGATCGCCCTGGTGCTGGCCGTCGG
The DNA here is from genome assembly GCF_031456835.1 of Leifsonia shinshuensis. Lineage (NCBI taxonomy): Bacteria > Bacillati > Actinomycetota > Actinomycetes > Micrococcales > Microbacteriaceae > Leifsonia > Leifsonia shinshuensis. The sequence goes on along the minus strand of NZ_JAVDVK010000001.1, from coordinate 635,783 downwards.
CACCATCGTGGAGGTCGTGCTGATCGGCGAGGCCGGCTCGCGGGCGATCTGGGAGAACTCGTTCAGCCCGACGCCGCTGCCGACCGCGCCGTCGCCGACGCCCTGACCGGCGCTGCCGGGCGGGGCGCCGCGTTCGCCGGTCAGTTCGTCTGCCGGGCGGGGCGCCGGCCGGTCAGGCGCGCTTCGCGAACGCGACCGGCTCGTCGAGGTACGGCGTCCAGGCGTCGCGCTCGCGGTCGTTGATGCGCCGCGGGCGCTGTGTCGTGGCGTCGACGAGCACGATCGTGGTCGCGGCCCGCGAGAACAGCGTGCGCGGCTCGGTGCCTTCCGGCGACCAGACCTCGTAGCAGACCTCGAGGCTGGCGCCGCCGAGCCGCCCGAGCCACAGCTGCACGTCGAGCGGCTGACGCAGGTACGGGATGGGCGCCAGGTACTCGATCTCCTGGCGCGCGATCAGCGTGAGGGTGTCCGCGCCGGGGCGTCCGTCGAGGACGGCCGTCGACGCTCCGACCGCTTCGCCGCTCCCCCGCACCGGCTCGCCGTTCGCCGTTCCGGCCTCGGCGCTGTCGTCGGTCACCCAGAACGCCTCGATGCGCGCCTCCTCGAGGAGGCGCAGCATCTCGGCGTTGTTGACGTGCCCGTAGGCGTCGAGGTCGCTCCAGCGGAGCTTGATCGGAACGTGCAGTCGCATCGGGTCGCCTGGCTCAGTCGCGGGTGAGCTTGCGGTACGCGGAGCGGTGCGGCTTCGCCGCGTCCGGTCCCAGACGCTCGACCTTGTTCTCCTCGTACGCCTCGAAGTTGCCCTCGAACCAGTACCAGTCGGACGGGTTCTCCTCCGTGCCCTCGTAGGCGAGGATGTGCGTCGCGATGCGGTCGAGGAACCACCGGTCGTGGGTGATGACCACGGCGCAGCCGGGGAACTCGAGCAGCGCGTTCTCGAGGCTGGAGAGCGTCTCGACGTCGAGGTCGTTGGTCGGCTCGTCGAGGAGAAGCAGGTTGCCGCCCTGCTTGAGCGTGAGCGCGAGGTTGAGGCGGTTGCGCTCACCGCCCGACAGCACGCCGGACTTCTTCTGCTGGTCCGGTCCCTTGAAGCCGAACGTCGAGACGTAGGCGCGCGACGGGACCTCGGTCTTGCCGACCTGGATGTAGTCGAGACCGTCGGAGACGACCTCCCAGACGTTCTTGTTGGGGTCGATGCCGCCACGGGTCTGGTCGACGTACGAGATCTTGACCGTCTCGCCGACCTTCAGGTCGCCGCCGTCGAGGGGCTCGAGCCCGACGATCGTCTTGAACAGGGTCGTCTTTCCGACGCCGTTCGGGCCGATCACGCCGACGATGCCGTTGCGCGGGAGGGTGAAGCTGAGCCCGTCGATGAGCATGCGCTCACCGAAGCCCTTCTCCAGGCCCTTGGCCTCGATGACGAGCTGGCCGAGGCGCGGCCCCGGCGGGATCTGGATCTCCTCGAAGTCGAGCTTCCTGGTGCGCTCGGCCTCCGCCGCCATCTCCTCGTAGCGGGCGAGACGCGCCTTGGACTTCGCCTGGCGGCCCTTCGCGTTGCTGCGCACCCAGTCGAGCTCCTCGGAGAGGCGCTTGGCGAGCTTCGCGTCCTTCTTGCCCTGGATCTCCAGGCGCTCGCGCTTCTTCTCGAGGTAGGTCGAGTAGTTGCCCTCGTACGGGTAGAGGTGGCCGCGGTCGACCTCGGCGATCCACTCGGCGACGTGGTCGAGGAAGTACCGGTCGTGCGTCACGGCGAGCACGGCGCCGTGGTACTTGGCCAGGTGCTGTTCGAGCCAGAGCACGCTCTCGGCGTCGAGGTGGTTGGTCGGCTCGTCGAGGAGGAGCAGGTCGGGCTTCTGCAGCAGCAGGCGGCACAGCGCGACGCGCCGCTTCTCACCACCGGAGAGGGTGTTCACCGGCCAGTCCCCCGGCGGGCAGCGCAGGGCGTCCATCGCCTGCTCCAGCTGGGAGTCGAGGTCCCACGCGTCGGCGGCGTCGATCTGCTCCTGCAGCGTGCCCATCTCTGCGAGCAGCGTGTCGAAGTCGGCGTCCGGGTCGGCCAGCAGCCCCGAGATCTCGTTGAAGCGGTCGACCTTGTCCTTGATCTCGCCGACGCCCTCCTGCACGTTCTCGAGGACCGTCTTGTTCTCGTCGAGCTCCGGCTCCTGCATGAGGATGCCGACGGTGTATCCCGGGGAGAGCTTGGCCTCGCCGTTGGAGGGGGTGTCCAGGCCGGCCATGATCTTCAGGATGGTGGACTTACCGGCGCCGTTGGGACCGACGACACCGATCTTGGCTCCGGGGAGGAACGCCATCGTCACGTCGTCGAGGATCACCTTGTCGCCGACCGCCTTGCGGGCCCGCACCATCGAGTAAATGTATTCGGCCACTCTTCTTCTCAAACTCCCTGTCGTCGGCTGTTTGCCGTATTCGAGGATACCGGGATAGCACCGCCCATCGGGCGGGCGTGCTCAGATCACCACGGGCGTGCTCGGATCACCAGTCGATCGCGCGAGTCTGCCCGACGAGGCAGGTGCCCGTCGACAGCACGGGGACGACCTCGCTCCAGTACCCGCCCGCGTCGGCGCCGTTCTGGCCGATCAGGCAGGTGTCGCCCATCCGCACCGAGAACTGAATGCTGTTCGCCTTCAGGCCGATGGTCGTGGTGTCGACGGTCACCTGCATGTCGCTCTTCTGGAACCCGGCCGCCACGAGGGCGTCGATGAAGTCGCGCCCCTGCGCGTTCGGGTTCGCCGCGAGGGTGGCGTGGTTCACCTGGTCGAAGTACGGAAGGTTCTGCTCCGCCGTCCCACCGGGGACCAGCGCGATGGCCGCCGGCGCCGAAGCGGTCGGGGCCGGGCTCGGGACCGCGACTGCGGTCGACGCCGCCGGGGACGCACTCGGTGCGGGTGCGCCCGCGCAGCCGGCGAGGCCCAGAGCGACCGCCGCGGACGCCGCGAACACGACCGCGGACACGGCGAACGGACCGGTCCGGCGGACCACGGGAGGCGTCATATGCCTCATCTTAGGGGGCGGCCGCTGGGAGCGCGTCGGGAGGCTCCGGCGCCTCGTCCGGCGCTCCGCTCGGGGAGTCGCCTCCGGCCGACTTGGTGAATCGGGACCGGCCCCACGCGAGGTCGTGCCCGATCGAGTCCGCTTCGATCTCCACGGTCATCCCCTGCTTCTCGCCGGTCCACTCCCGCAGGCACAGCCTCCCGGAGACGAGCACCGGGTCGCCCTTCACCACGCAGTCCGCCGCGCTCAGCGCGAGCCGACGGAAGGCGCTCACGGTGTACCAGTTGCTCCCACCGTCCTCCCACGAGGCGGCCTGGCGGTTGTAGCGGCGCCGCGTGGTGACGAGCCGGAAGCTCGTGATCGGCAGCCCGCCCTCCGTGACGAGGTGACGGGGCTCGGTGGCGACGAACCCGCGGACGGCGACAGTCTCGGACATTGATCTCTCCTCACCGGACCGCCCGGCAGCGGCCCCGAGACCACTCTCGCCGAGCGGCCGCGCGCAGGAATCGCGGACGGGACATCCGTGGAGAACCCGCTGAAGCGGCCGACCTGTGGACAGATCCGCGCGCGAGCGCCCCCTCAGGCCGCGACGTAGTCCGCGTAGGAAGCGCGGATCTTGTTCACCTTCGGCAGTGCGACCGCGAGGCAGTAGCCCTGGCCCGGGTTCTTGGCGAAGAAGTCCTGGTGGTACTCCTCGGCGCGGTAGAAGGGGCCGAGCGGCTCGATGGTGGTGACGATCCCGCCGTCCCAGTACCCGGACGCGCGGTCGCGGGCGGCCTCGAACAGCTCGCGCTGGTGCTCGCCGTCGTAGAACATCGCCGAGCGGTACTGGGTGCCGATGTCGTTGCCCTGGCGGTTCAGCTGGCGCGGGTCGTGAAGCGTGAAGAACACGTCGAGAATGACGCTCGGCGGGATGATCTCCGGGTCGAAGGTCACCGCGACGGCCTCAGCATGGCCGGTCCGCCCGGTGCACACCTCTTCGTACGTGGGATCCACCACGGTCCCGCCGGTGTACCCGGACACCACATCCTTCACACCGCGCAGCACGCGGTACACCGCGTCCAGGCACCAGAAGCATCCGCCGGCCACCACGAAGGTCTGCATGGGGTTCCCCTTTCGTCACGCACTCCCATTCTGCCGTGCCGACGCCGCGACCACGTCGCCGGAGCGTGCCGGCATGCGGTGTTGGCGACACGACGGGCGGGCTCCCGGCCCGCCGACCGGACCGCCGTTACCATCACGGCATGCAGTGGTGGAATGACTTCGTCGATTGGCTCACGTCGCCGGCAGCGCGCCCGGTGATCTTCTACGCGGTGGTCCTCGCGGTCGCCGTGATCCTCTCCGGCCTCATCGCCGCCTGGATCGCCCGGGGTGCCATCAAGGGCCTCCTCTCCCGCACCGACCGCCAGCAGAAGGC